>JASHRW010000062.1 GCA_030037065.1 Xanthobacteraceae bacterium | reverse complement strand
CGGTAAAAACCATGCTCGAACGGGTGGCCGCCTGGCCCGAGGAAGACCAGGAAGAGCTTGCCGCACTGGCGCGCGAGATCGAGGCGCGCCGCACCGGCGTCTATCCGTTGAGCGACGACGAGAAGGCCGCGATCGACGCAGCCCGACGCAGCGGCCTAGCATCCGACAATGGCGTCGCCGCCTTTTGGAAGCGATATGGCGTCGCATGAGAGTGCGCTATCGCGAACTGGCGCTCTCGGATCTCGACCACATTTTCCGTTATCTCGACCAACGCAGTCCGGCCGGTGCCCGGAAGGTGATCGATGCGATCCACGCGGCCATCAATGATGTCGCGCAAAATCCGCTCAGCGCCCGCCAGACGTCCGACCCAACCGTCCGCGTCAAGGTGGTGAGCCGGTACGGCTACAAAGTCTTCTACGGCGTTGAGGCCGACGCGATTGAGATTTTACATGTGCGCCACGGCGCCCGGCGGCCGTGGCGCACCGAGGAAAGCCGATAAAGAAGCAAGTTGCATCGCTTTTGGCACGTAGCGCCAAGTCCAAAATGTCGACCCTCCTGCGGAACGGACTTGGCAAACGTGCCCAGCCTGCACGCAAGCGGGGCGGATGCGCTATTCGCTTATCGTCACAGGCGCGGCAGCGGCCTGCTTCGGTCGGTTGAACATGACGAGCAGCGGCAAGACCGCGAGCGTCGCGATCATCAACAACTTGTAATCGTCGACATAGGCGATGATCTGCGCCTGCTCGGTGATCACGGCGTTGAGCGCCGCACGGCCGGCCGCCGTCAATGGATCCCAAAAATGGGCGACGTTCGGATTCTCCAGCGCGCGGTTTACCGCGGTGACATGCTGCCCGATTTCGGCGTGATTGATTTGCGTGTTGCGAACCAAAAGCGCGTTGACCACTGAAATGCCGATGCTGGAGCCGATGTTGCGGAACAGGCTGTAGAGGCCGGCGCCTTCGGTGCGCGCCTGCAGCGGCAGCGTCGATAAGGTCGCCGCGCTCAGCGGCACGAACAGAAAGCCGAGGCCGAAGCCCTGTACCATGGTGACGCCGACGATCGTCGCTTGCGAAACATCCGGCGTCCAACCGGTCATCGCATAGTACGCCCAGGCGGTGAGACCGAGGCCGACGGCGAGCAGAATGCGGATATCGGCGCGTCCGACCAGGCGGCCGACGATCAGCATCGAAGCCATGGTGCCGATACCGCGCGGGCCCATGATGATGCCGGCGGTAACGACCGGATAGTTCATCAGTTGCTGCAGGTAAGGCGGCTGCAGCGCCATCGAGGCGTAATAGGTCAGCCCGACGATGACGATGAAAATCATTCCGGTGGCAAAGTTGCGGTCGCGGAACAGCGACGGGCGCACGAACGGCCGCTCAGTGGTGAAGGTATGGACGATGAACAGATAAAATGCCGAAGCCGCGATGACGGCCTCGACGACGATCTCGCCCGAGTTGAACCAATCCTTTTCCTGGCCGCGATCGAGCATGATCTGCAGCGCCCCGAGCGTGATGCTCAAGGTGCCGAAGCCGAACCAATCGAGTTTGCCGACCGGGTCGCGCCGCGGCTCTGGCAGAAACACCAGGATGCCGAGAAAATCGAGAACGCCGATCGGCAGGTTGATGTAGAACACGTAGCGCCACGAGTAGTTTTCGGTCAGCCAGCCGCCGAGCACCGGGCCGAGCACCGGGCCGATCATCACCCCGATGCCGAACATCGCCATGGCGAAGCCCTGACGTTCGCGCGGATAGATCGCAAACAGCAATGATTGCGAAATCGGCACCAGCGACGCACCGAAGGCGCCCTGCATGACACGGAACAGCACGATCTGGTCGAGCGATTGCGCCATGCCGCACAGCACCGAGGCCAGCGTAAAACCGCCGACCGAAACCAGGAACAGCCGCTTGATGCCGAATCTTCCCGCCAAGAAGCCGGTCGGCGGCGTCATGATGGCGGCGGCGACAATGTACGACGTGAGCACCCACTCGATTTCCTCATAGCTCGCCGACATGTTACCCTGCATGTACGGCAGCGACACGTTGGCGATCGTGGTATCGAGCGCCTGCATCAACGTGGCGAGGATGAGACAGAGGCTGATGGCCCCGCGGTGACCGGCAATCTCTGCGCTGTTTTCGGCAGCCATGGATCGTGCGCGCTAAAACAGTGAGGTCAAAAAGTGCGGAAAGCCGCGCGCGTGGCCGGTATTGACTTCGATCTCGACGCTCATTCCGGCTCGCAGCGGCGGCATATTCTTATCGCTGGTGTCGACACGCACGCGCATCGGCACGCGCTGCACGACCTTGACCCAGTTGCCGCTGGTGTTCTGCGCCGGCAGCAGCGAGAATTCTTCCGCCGCGGCCGGGCTCACGCTTTCGACCGTGCCGCGCCATTCCCGGTTCGGGTAGGTATCGACGGTCACCGTCACCGGCTGGCCGGGCCGAACATAAGTGAGCTCGGTTTCTTTCGGCTGCGCTTCGACCCAGACGTGGTCCGTATCGACCAAAAAGAACGCCGTGGTGGACG
>JASHRW010000423.1 GCA_030037065.1 Xanthobacteraceae bacterium | reverse complement strand
TTGGTCCCGTAGCTCAGCCGGATAGAGCAGCGGTTTCCTAAACCGAAGGTCACAGGTTCGAGTCCTGTCGGGACCGCCAATTACGTCCTCGTCCTAGCCGCGGACGAGGTCAATCACTACCACATAGACACCCGGTATCAGCGCTGGCCCGAAAGGTCGGTGCAACTCGCGCAGCATTCTGATCTAGCTCTCCTTGGCTCGAAAAAATCCTCCCGTCGTATTGGCGTGACGGCGTTAACCCAGCGGGGCCGCAAGAATTGTCAAGCGGCGCATGCCCCGTCTAGATTATGTTTGCTTGGGGCTATTGTGGCCGAGTTTTGTCGCCTTGCGCGTTCACAGCGGCCCGGCCGGCAGCAGGGGCTTGCGCCATGGCGCTCTATGACGCGTTCATTTCATACAGCCACACCAAGGATAAGTCGATAGCAGCGGCATTGCAGTCGGCGATTCAGAAGCTTGGAAAGCCGTGGTACAAGCGTCGCGCGCTGCGGCTATTTCGCGACGACACAAGCTTGTCGGCCACGCCCCACCTATGGCCAATGATCGAACAGGCGCTCGGGCAATCGCGCCATTTCCTCCTCCTCGCCTCGCCGGAAGCTGCCGCTTCCAAATGGGTCAATAAGGAGGTTACCTTTTGGCTCGAACACAATTCAGTTGATACGTTGTTGATTGGGCTGTGCGACGGCGAATTGAGGTGGGATGAAGCCATCGCCGATTTTGCCGCAAGCGCAACGCATCCCCTGCCGCCCGTTCTGGCCAAGCGCTTCCCTAACGAGCCGAAATGGGTCGATTTGCGTCCGTATCGCCAAGACGCGGACAAGCGTGACGCCAAATTCACCGATCTTGTCGCCGACTTTGCCGCTGCGATCCGCGACGTACCGAAAGAGGATTTGCTGTCAGAGGAGGTGCGCCAACAGCGCCGCGCACTGCGGCTTGCAATCGGCGCAGCCGCCGCATTGCTCATCCTGGCCATCGCGGCAAGCGCAGCGGGCATCCTGGCTTACCATGAGCAAAGAGTGGCGATCGCCGAGCGCAATCGCGCAGAGCAAACGCTCACGACCGCAACAAACACCGCTAATGCTCTTGTGAAAGATTTGGCACTCAAGCTCAGAGATGTCGTGGGCATCCCTTCGACGCTTGTCAAAGACATCCTTGACCGCGCCCGAAAACTCCAGGAGCAGCTTATAGGACAAGGTGAGGTCAGCCTGGACCTGCTACGGAGCGAGGCTTTGGCTCTGAACGAAACGGCCGTGACGCTTGAAACACTTGGCGACGCTCAAGCCGCTCTGGACTCTGCTCGTCAGGCGCAGTCGCTCTTGCTGCGCCTGGTTGCAACGGAACCTGACAACGAAGACTGGCGTGCTGGGTTGGCCGGGAGCGAAGAGCGTATCGGCAACGCGTTGATCAAGCTCGGAAAGCCTATGCAAGCACTTGCCAGCTATCGCGACAGCTTGGCTAACGACAAAGTGCTCGTCGCCCAGGACCCGACCAAGGCAGAGTGGCAGAACGACCTCGCCGTCGCCTACGTCAATATCGGATTAGTGCTTGAGGGACAGGGCAAACTCGACGATGCGCTCGCATCTTTTCGCGAGGCGCTCGCCACCCGCCAAGCAATTGCTACGAAGAATCCCAACGACTCGTCGTTGCAGCTTGCCGTCGCCGACACATACGGCGACATTGGCCTTGCGCTGGCAGATCAAGGAAAAATAGACGAAGCGCTCGCTGCCTATCGGCGCGAGCTTGCAATCGCCCAACAGGCTTCCGCAAAAGACTCCCACAGTTTTCCGGCTCTCGAAGATGTTTGGGCCGCCGATTTGCAAATGGGCATTGTTTTAAAGGCTGAGGGTAAATTTGAAAACTCTTTGAGCGCTTTTCGCGACAGCCAGAGCGTTGCAAAGAATTTCAGCGGCCTGGACCCGACCAACACCGTGGCACAGCGAGAGCTGCTGAGCAGCGACGAAAAACTGGGCGATCTCCTGGTCGTGATGGGCAGATCTGCCGACGCACTTTCCGCATACCAAGACTGCCACCGCATTGCACAGGCGCTGGTGGCGAAAGATCCAACACGCACTGACTGGCAACGCGATCTTGCGGTGAGTTTGGCCCATATAGGCGACATGCTTAAGCAGCAGGGGAAACTTGATGACGCGCTCTCTGACTACCGAGAGGCCGAAAGCAAATTCAAATCAATAGCCGCCCAAGAGCCAACAGTGGTGGGCAATCAAGGATCGCTGTCGCTTGTGGCTTATCGAATGGCCGACATTCTCCTTGCTCAGCACAAGCCGGATGAGGCAATCGCCGCCTATCGCGATTCCGTGGAATTTGCCAAAGCCGCCGTGAGCTTGGCTCCCAACGATCCAACCTTCAAAGCCGTTTTGGCGACTTCCAATCTGCGGCTTGGTTCCGCCCTCTGGGCTCTGGGCAAGTCCGAAGACGCACTGACTGTGTATCGCGACGGCATAGCGATTTTGACCCAGCTGGTCGGGGCGAATTCAAATGAGAATTGGTGGCAACGCGACCTTGCTGTAGCCCACTACGTTGTTGGCAAGATCCTGGTAGGACAAGGTAAGCTCGACGATGCGCTGCAGGCCTACCACGCCAGCCTTGCGATCAGGACGCGCCTGGTGGCAATCGATCCGAACAACGCACTTTGGCAGCGTGATCTCGCCTCAACCTATCAGTCGATTGCCGAGGTGCTCTGGCGTCAGAACAAGCCGGACGACGCCCTCGTCAATCTTCGCAACACACTTGCCATTCGTCAAAAGCTCCTCGACAGCGACCATTCTAATACTGATCTGCAGTCAATCCTCAGGGCAACATACCAGGAAATCGCGGAACTGCTAGATTCAAAACATGATTATCAGGCGGAGATTCAAAATCTTGACCATGCGATTCAACTTGAACCCTCAAATGCGTGGCTGTGGAACCTTCGGTGTTGGGCACGCGCCCTGCTCGGCCAACTCGACAGCGCGCTGTCAGATTGCAATCAATCTCTGAAACTTAAACCAAATGACGCTAGCACACTTGACAGCCGCGGGCTTGTCTTCCTGAAGCTGGGGCAATACGACAACTCCATTGCCGACTATACCGCCGCGCTGAAGCTCAACCCCAAGCTCGCCAGCTCGCTTTACGGACGCGGCATAGCCGAGTTGAAAAAAGATGAAGTCGAGACTGGCGATAAGGATGTCACCGCCGCTAAGGTGCTTCAGCCCGACATTCCAGACGAATTCGCGGCATACGGAATCACGCCTCAAATGCAAGCAGGTGCAAAGAAGTAGCAGCGGGCAGACTCGCGCTAATTTGCACCCTTCGCCGCTTTCTTGATTCGCCGCCTGCCGCCCTGTACCGTCCCGTGCCATCCTTGCAATCCGCAAGGCTTCCATCCTTTCCGGCCGATCGGCCGCAGCGAGCGACGCGTATGCAACAGAGCACCGAAAAACGCGACGAAGCCGCCTATCTGGCCAAGCTGTCGGCCAGTCCCGACTTCATGAATCTGCACGAGGTCGTGCACAAGGCGCGGCAGAACCTCAACCAGAACGCCTGGGATTACATCGCCGGCGGCGTGGAGACTGAGACGACGTTGCGGCGCAACCGGATGGCACTCGATTCGATCGCGTTCCGGCCGCGCGTGCTGCGCGACGTGAGCAAGGTCGATACCTCGACGGAAATTCTCGGCGGCAAGCTGCGACTGCCGATCGTGCTTTGCCCGGTCGGCTCGCTGGAAAGTTTTCATCCCGAAGGCGCCACGCCGGTGGTCAAGGCGGCGGCCGAATTCGGCGTCGCCCATATGTTGTCGTCGGTGTGCGATCCGGGTCTCGAAGGCGTCGCGCAGGCGGGGCCGGATGCACTGCGCATCTTTCAGCTCTATGTCCGCGGCGACGCCGCCTGGGTCGACGATTATGTCGCCCGCGCCATCGCCAACAAATACGCGGCGTTCTGCCTGACCGTCGACACCGCCCATTACAGCCGGCGCGAACGCGACATCGCCAAGCGCCACATCACCGGCGGCCGCCGCCGCGCCACGGGCCGCGAATATCAAGAGGCGCTCGACTGGCGCACGGTCGAACGTATCAAGACAAAATTCAAAATTCCGCTCGCCATCAAGGGCATCGCCACCGCCGAGGACGCCAAGATCGCGCTCGATCACGGCGTCGACTTTATCTACGTCTCCAATCATGGCGGCCGTCAGCTCGACCACGGCCGCGGCTCGGCCGATGTTCTGCCGGAAGTCGTCGAGGCGGTCGCCGGACGCGCCAAGATCATCATTGACGGCGGCTTTTATCGCGGCAGCGACATTGTCAAGGCGATCGCACTCGGCGCGCACCTGGTCGGCCTCGGCCGTATGCAATGCTACGGCCTCGCCGCGGCCGGTCAGGCCGGCATCGTGCGCATGCTCGAACTTCTTGAAGACGAGATGATGCGCTCGATGGGGCTCCTTGGCATCACCAGCTTAGGAAAACTCGATGCGTCCTACCTGCACGCCGCGGCGCCGACCAATCCGCCGAGCGTGTTCAGCGCCTTCCCGCATCTGGAAATCGCGCCGTACCGGTATTAGGCGCGGGCCTTTTTGCTCGTGCGGGGACTGCACCCAGACGGACAGGCGGACACATCCGACGCCGGCGTGAGCTACTCAGCCGCCGGCGGCATCGCGCGCATCACGCTCAACCGCCCGCCGGTCAATGCGCTGAACCTCGACATGATCCGCGCCATCATCGCCGCGCTGCGGCGCGCGGCCGCGGACGATGAGGCGCGCACGGCTGTGCTCGCCAGCGCCATTCCGCAGCGCTTCTGCGCCGGGCTTGATCTTGCGCTCCTTCTCGACAAATCCGGCGGACAGGTGCGCGAATTGCTGCAGGCGCTTTACCTCGATCTGCACGACGCGCAGTACAGCCTCGGCAAGCCGTCGATCGCGGCGGTCGGCGGCGCCGCGCGCGGCGGCGGCATGACGCTGGCCATCTCGTGCGACGTTATTGTCGCCGGAGAAGGCGCAACCTTCGGCTATCCGGAAATCAACATCGGCGTACTGCCGGCGATTCATTTCGCCCATTTGCCCCGCATCGCCGGTCGCCACCGCGCGTTCGAGCTTCTGTTCAGCGGGCGAACGTTCGGCGCGCAGGAAGCGCGCGATCTCGGGCTCGTCAGCAAGATCGTTGCCGATGCGCAACTCGCTGCATCTGTGCATGCGCTTGCCGCCGAATTCGCAGCGAAATCGCCTGCGGCCACGCGGCTCGGCCGCGCCGCGTTCATGCGCCAGAACGACTACCGGCGCAGCATCGCCGACGCGGTCGAGGACTTTTGCAAGTCCGTGGCCACGGACGCGGCGCAGGAGGGCATCCGCGCTTTTCTGGAAAAGCGCGCGCCGAAGTGGTGACTTGAGCAAAAAGAGAAAGATCATGAATCTGCAACTGAGCATCGGCATCACCAACAATCCGCGCACCTGGCCGATCCTCGACGGCACTGTGAAGCCGGACGGCATCGAGCTCATTCCCAGTGTGGTGCATCCATCCGAGCTGTTCTGGCGGCAACTGCACTTCGCCGAATTCGCCGTTTCGGAAATGTCGTGTTCGTCGTTCATGATCGTGACCGGCCATGGCGACCGGCGCTTTGTCGGCCTGCCGATCTACACGACGCGCCGCTTCTACCACACCCATATCCTGGTGCGGCGCAAGGCCGGCATCGAGGCGCCGGCCGATCTGAAGGGCAAGCGCGTCGGCGTGCCGGAATATCAGCAGACCGCGGCGGTATGGGCACGCGGCGTGCTGCAGCACGAATTCGGCGTGCATCCCAAGGACATCGAGTTCTGGATGGAGCGCACACCGGACAAGAGCCACGGCGGCGCCACCGGCTTCAGGCCGCCGCCCGGCGTGACCGTCAACCAGATTCCCGCCGACAAGAGCATGGGCTCGATGCTGCTTAATGGCGAGCTCGACGCCGCGCTGCATTATCTCTCCGGCAATAATCTGGTCGACCGCAGCCGCGCCGATCTCATCAGCCATCCGGACTTCAAATATTTGTTCCCGGATGCGGCCGCCGAAGGCATCCGCTATTATCGCAAGACCGGCATCTTTCCGATCAATCACCAGGCGGTGGTGCGGCGCGACATCTACGAGAAGGAACCGTGGGTGGCGCAGAACATCCTCAAGGCCTTCGTCGCGGCGAACGAGGTCGCCAATGCGCGACGCCGGCAGCATGTGGAGTACCATCTCGCCGCGGGTCTGTTATCGGGTGACGCCAAGACGCCAGTGGTCAATCACGGCCTCAAAGCCAACCGCAAGGTGATCGAGACCATCGCGCAATATTCGCTGGAGCAAGGTTTGACCCAGCGGCTGATCAAGATCGACGAGCTCTACGCGCCGAACGTGATGGAGTCGTAGGCTGCTCTCTCCCCTCCCCCCGCGAGCGCCCCGCCTTCGCTCGCTGGGCGAGCTTCGGCGGGTTTGAGTCCGCCGAAGCGCGGAGCGCGAAGGCGGAAGCGAATGACGGGGAGGGGTCAGGGGTGGGGGCCTCGATACCGCTCCCCCCACCCCGGCTCGTATCGCTATCGCGATTTTCGCCGACCCTCCCCACCGCTTCGCGGGGGGAGGGTTACTACTCCGCCGCTTCCGCCTTGCCGCCGCCGAGCGTGGCGCCCGCGGCGGCGAGCGCCCTGATTTCGTTCTCGCTCAAGCCGGCTTCGCGCAGGATTTCAAAACTATGCTCGCCGAGCCGCGGCTGCAGGCGTCGAGAGATCGTGCTCGCGCCGTCGAACCGCACCGGCGGTTCGGTGAACTGAATCTCGCCCTCGCTCGGATGGGTCGCGCGCTTGAAGAAACCCGAGGCCGCAAGCTGCGGGTCGGTCAGAACGTCGTCGAGACTTGCCATCCGCGCCGCCGGAATTTCCAGCTCGCGCAGCAGCGTCAGCCACTGGTCCGTGGTCTTGCTGGCGATGCAGGCGCCGGCGATCTCGTACAACGCGACGATGTTTTGCGCGCGCGAGGCGATCGAATCGAAGCGTGGATCGCTCAGCATTTCCGGCTTGCCGATGGCGCTCCAGAATTTCCGCCAGTGCGTTTGCGTGTAGGCCATCATGCACAGATAGCCGTCCTTGGTCTTGTACGGCCGCCGCCACGGCGCGGTCACCCGCGTATAGCCGAGCGGACCGAGCGGCGGCACGAAATTGTGGCCGAACAAATGCTCACCGAGCACGAACGACACCATCTGCTCGAACATCGGAATTTCGACGAACTGGCCGCGCCCGCTGCGCTCGCGCGCGAACAACGCCGCGCACACCGCGCCGGCAATGGCCAGCGCGCAGGTCTTGTCGGCAAGGATCATCGGCGCGTAACGCGGCTCGCCCGCCATCTGCGCCATCAAGGCGGCGATGCCCGACTGGCCCTGGATCACGTCGTCATAGGCCGGCTGGCCGCTATAGGGGCCGCCGTCGCGGTAGCCGTGCAGCGCCGCATAGACCAGGCGCGGATGCTTCCCGCACACGATCTTATGGTCGAAGCCGAGCTTGCCGATCGCTTGCGGCCGCATCGAATGAACCAGAACGTCGGCGCTGGAGATCAGCCGCCACAGTGCGTCCTTGGCGGCGTCCTTTTTCAGATCGAGCACGATCGAGCGTTTGCCGCGATTAAGCCCCATGAACAATGCCGCCATGTTGGGCGAGCGCGCCGGTCCGGTATGCCGTGGCGCGTCGCCCTCGGGCGCCTCGACCTTGATCACGTCTGCGCCCATGTCGGCGAGCATCTGCGTCGCCAGCGGGCCGGCCACGACCGACGTGAGATCGAGAATGCGGATGCCGGCTAAGGGCGCGGTCATTTGACGGTCCGGAATTAAGCGAAGGCCGGCATCACCTCGCGCGCAAACAGGCGCATCGATTTCTGGGCCTCTGCGATCGGAAGAGTGCCGAAATTGATCTGCAGCGAAGCGTGCTCGAATTTGCCGATCTTGTCCTCGAAGCCGCGAATGATCGCCTTGATTTCGTCCGGCGTGCCCACCAGCGCGCCGCGCGCTTCGATCTGGCTTTCCAGCGTAAAATCCTTCATCCGGTTGATCGACTCGTCGTAACCCTTGTAGTCTTTCGACGAAGTGCCTTGCGTCCATTCGCCAGCGGACTCGAACAGCGCGATGAAATAATCCTCGAACTGCTTGTGCGGGATTTCGCGCGCCTTCTTCGCGTCCTCGTGGCAGAACATGTGGAATGCGACCATCACCTCGCCGTCGCCGGGATGGCCGGCATCGCGCCAGGCCTTGCGGTAGATCGGGATCAAATCCTTCAGCGGCCCGATCGGGATCGACATCAAAGCATGGCCGGCGCGGCCGGCGAATTCGAATGAATCCGCTGTGCGGGTCGAGGCGATATAAAATTTCGGCCGCGGCTTCTGCGTCGGCCGCGGCAGCGAGGTGATGTTGTCGAAGGAATGAAACTGGCCATGGTGCGTGACATTCTCTTGCGTCAGCAGAAGCTCGATCTGCTCCAGTCCTTCGCGGAAGCGCGCAATCGATTCGTCGGGCGAAATGCGGAAGCGGCGGAACTCGTGCGGCAGGAATGCGCGCGCAAAACCGACGTCAAAGCGGCCGCCGGAGATGGCATCGAGCATGGCGATCTCGCCGGCAAGTTTTAGCGGATTGTTGAATGCCGGCACTACGGCGCCGGTCACCAGCCGCATTTTTTTGGTGCGCTGCGCGGCGGCGGCAAGAAACAGGATCGGATTGGGGCTGTAGCCGCCGTAGCGTTCGAAATAATGCTCGACCGAGCGGGCATGCGTGTAGCCGAGTTGGTCGGCCTCCTCGGCGATGTCGAGGCTCTGCGCGAAATACTCCGCGGCGGATTTGTCGGCCGGCCGGAAGTTGGGGAAAAATTGCACTCCGAACTGCATGCGCTTTGCCTATCACATCGGCGATTGAACATGAACATCGAGCCCGCGCGCATTGACGATGGCGCGCACCTGCTCGCTGCGCGTGCCGTGCGCACGCAGCACGTCGCCGATGTCGCGGTTGAGTTCTTCGGCGCTGCGCTCGTCCGCGGGCTTGAGCTGGGCGCTGAGGTAGGCGCCCTGCCGCCTGCCGAGCGCGACCATCTCGACGCCGAACGGCAGCTGCACGCGCTCGTAGCGCGCAAGGCCGGCGTCGAGATCGCCGCCGGCATCGCGGATGGAATCGGCGAGGCTCGCTGCATCGATCGCCGCCTTCGTGGTGCCAGCGCCGACATGCGGGCGCGCCACGAACGCGGCGTCACCGATCAGCGCGGCACAACCGAACACGAGCCGTGGCGATTCCAGGTCGTAGATCGGCTGAAAAAACGGAGTGGTGCGCGTAAATATCTCGGCGATCTGCGGCGCCACCAGCGCCTTGGCCTCGGCCTTGACGCGCGCGATCACCTCGGGGCGGATCAGCGGCGGCGGAATGCCGGCATCATGATGGCGGCCGGCCGCGTCCGTGCACAGATCGGCCAGCGCGTGCGCGTCGGTGGGCCGATACCAGACGATGTTGTAGGCGCGCCGCCCGACCGTCGTGTCGTGGTCGCGGCCCGGCACCGGATAGGCGAGCAATTGCTCGCCTTCGGGCAGACAGAACGTGTAAAGGTCGAAAATCTCACGCCGAATTTCCAGCGGCACCAGATCTTCGTCGAGCACCGCGCGCCAAGCCACATAGCCGGCGTAAACCGGCTGCGCCTGCGGCAGGTATTGCGCACGCACCACCGAACGGATGCCGTCGGCGCCGAGGAGCAAGTCGCCGCGCTCGCGCGCGCCGTCGGCAAAGTGTGCGGTGACGGCGGCGCCGGCCTGCTCGACGCGGCACAGATTTTTGCCGAGCCGATAAGTTTGCTCCGGCAGCGCATCACGTAGCGCGCGATAGAGCCGCGCCCAGCCGCTCATGGTGCGCACCGTCGGCTGCGCAATGACGATCCGGCCCTCGCGGTCGAGGCAGATGACCTTGGGCACCTTGATGCCCATCGTCTCGTCGAAGGCGATGCCGGCGCGTTTGAGGATGGCAATGAGCTGCGGATGCGTGCCGAGCCCGACGCCGCGGCTCGCCAGTTCTTCTTCGTTGCGCTCGAAGACGACCGCGTCCCAGCCGCTCGCGCGCAACAGATGCGCCGCGATCAGCCCGCCCAGCGAGCCGCCGATGACCAGCGCGCGGCGGGTCACCGTTCCCTCCCCCCCTTGTAGGGGAGGGATAGGGAGGGGGGTCGGCTGCACTGAGCCGGAAGCAAGTACCCCCTCCCCACAAGGGGGAGGGGAACACGCCGAGTTCGCCGCTATGTCGCTCATTTGCCCGACGTCGCCCCGGACAATTTCACGGCAGCGCCCAGGACAAACTGTCGTGACCGGGCTTGTAGTCAATGTTGGTCGCCGCCGGATTGCGGTTGATGAGCGGGCGGGCGTACATCGGATTGGTCTGGCTGCGCGTTTCGTGCTCGACGGTGAACAGCACCTCTTTGGTGTCGAGATCGATCACGTCCTTGAAGCGGTACTGGTACTGGTTGTCCTCTATCGTGACGAGACCGAGGTCGAGCAGCTTGCGGTACGGGCCGGAGAAATCGGACAGATAGATCTGCACGTGGTGCTTGTCGTAGGGCTTTTCCGGCGCGTCGGTCTCGCGGAAATAAAAATATTGCTTCTCGCCGACTTGGACCTTCGCCTCCGGCCCGGCGCCGTTTTTGTGCACTTCGGACGGCACATGCAAAACTTCGCGATAAAATCGCGCGATGCGCTCGGCGGTGCCCGGGCGCACATCGAAGCGGATATAGGGCATGCCGAGCTGGATGCGGCCGAACCGTTCGGCGTCCGGCGTATGCACGTGAATGCGATTGCCCCACGGGCAGACGGTCTCGACGCAATCGTTGCTTTCGCGGAAATCGAACTTGGTGCCGTCGAGCTTCTTGCTCTTGCGCACCTGCGCGAGCCGGTCGAGCAAGGCGGCACGGTCCGGCGACACCAGTCCGACGACGCCGCGCAGCACGTCCGGCACGCCCATCGGCAGATGGAACTGGCTCATGCCGACATTGATCCACATGTTGCGCGACGTGGTGTTGAGAAACGGGTCGCGCGTGTAGCCGAGCCCGGTGACGTAAAAGTCCGTGCCATGGTGCTGGTCGGTGATACAGACATTGACGTGTCCGATGCCGACGGCGTTGCCGATGTCCTCGGCGGCGCGGTCATATGTTTTCTGCTGCATGGCGAAATCCTTCCCTGATGCGGGAATATTAGGCGGGGGCGCCGCCGCGCTCAACCGCCGTCGCGGCATAGGACGATTGAGCCGGCCGAGACGCGCGTCAGTCCGCCGGAAATGCCGACTTGGCGGATTTGGCCGGGATCGGCCGACGCGCGCCAGCGTTCTGGAGTAAACGTCGGCAGATCATCCGACGGCTCCGCCTGCAGATGCGGACGGGGATTCAAACGCAGCATGCCCGGATCAGGCCCACACGGCCACCCAACCTGCGGCACAGGCGCCTCGGCACACCTGATGAGGTGAACCTTCGGCGGCTGGACTTGCCGTGGTTGCTTGGGCAACGAATGCTTCTTCGCGTAGAGCGGCGTGCTGGCGTAGACGCAGCCCAGCGCAATCAACACGGCGCTGGCAGCCAAGGGCGGCGCGCGCAGTTTGCTGCGAAACCGCATCGCCGCGCACTCCCCGATTGCCTGCCAGTTGGCGATGAAGGAAGCTACGCGGCAATTGTGGCCGGCTTTCGCCGGCGCGCGGGCGCGGCACCATCTTTCGCGGATCGAGCCGTCGCGTTTGAGCGGCAGAGCGTATATGGTGCAGCAATGTCGCGCACGTTCTCCCTGGCAAGTGCCGTCCTCTTATCGCTGCTGCTGCCGGCCGTTGCATTCGCCGCGCCTCCTCACAAGCGGCACATCTATCACTGGCACGGCTACGGCTTCCTGCCCGGCTATCATCAGCCGCCCAACAACAACGTTCCGGTTTTTGGTCCGAAGGGGGCCATCGGCGGCGCGCCGGACGCTCCGATGTACTGGTATAACGGCGATTGGTACTATTTCGGTCGGCCCGGCTTTTACCGCGGCCGCTATAACGGCGGCAGCTTCGGCCCCTGCTGGACGCCGACGCCGATCGGACCGATGTGGAATTGCGGATAGCAGCTCTTTAGATCGTCCTGCACGACACGCAGTGCGCGCTCATTGTCAGACCGCATCTGCATGGCGCCGTCCGACGCCGACCGACGAACAAATCCAATTGCAATATCGCCGCCAAATTCAGCATGATGAGCTCAGAGGGAGCGCCGCGCGTACGATCAAGGTCTGGTCGCGCAATGGAGCAATGCGTATCGCATTGCTCTTGAGCTGCGTGTGGCATTCGCAGCAGCATTTCTCGAGCGCAACCCGATCGACGACCTCCATGAAGCCCCGGTGGCAGTTGATCGCGCCTGCCGCCTCGAGATGACCGGCGACCAAGGTAATGGTGGTGCGGCGCACGCCGAGCAAGTCCGCCACTATGCCCTGTGTGAGAGGAATCCTTGCGCCCTCGTTCCGATCCTGCATCTCGAGCAGCCAACGGCACATTCGCGCCTCGACCGAATGAGTGGCGTTGCAAACCGCTGTTTGCTGCGCCTGCGCCATCAGCGCGTTGTCGAACAGCGAGGCCCAGTGACGAAGAGTAGGGCTGCAGTCCAGCGCATTGCGAAACTCGCGTGCGGCAATCCTGGATGCTTTGCCGGCGATTAGGATCTCACAGTCGCACGTTGCCGGCGCCGATGCATCGGCGGCAAATCCGCCGACAAATCCGTCGCGGCCGATCAAAGCAATTCCCGCGCCGGCTCCCTGGCGCAGCGAAGCTTTTATCGCAGCGACCCCCGAATGGGGAAAGACAACTTCATTAATCCTGTCTCCGCACCGCTGCAGGACATCGCCGGCGCGTAATTCTATCGGCGCCAAGTGACCGCGCAAAAGAGAGAAATCCTCAGCGCTCAACCCGGAAAGAAAGAGGTTTCTCGACGTTAACGTCGTAGACATTGACTTGAACTCCCTCCCGCGCCCAATCGCTCGACCTCGCTCCCGAGGGGTAAGTACTCGGTGCAGAATTGGATTCCGAGCTTGCCCCGTTTTTATCCGTGGCTCCAATCTGGAAACGGCTCCCGCCATCCGTGTCTCACCTGATAATTTGTTCTCCTGCGATAGCGGCAACGTATGGCTTGCCGCGAGCCCGCGCCAGCAATGCACGCGATTCACGCATCGTGACCCGCGCCGCCTGTACCGCTTCCCGACTCGACCGGCGCCAGTTGCACACGATTTCAACCGTGCTCCTGAACTCCGGATCAAGGTGATCCACCGTATGGTCGAGCGCGCCGCGAACGGCAGCTCGAACACCCGCTCACTGCGATTTTCGTAGACGTCGAGCCGCCAGCAACGAATCTGATCTTCCCTACCGTTCATCAACTCGCGAGCAACCTCCCGGGCGTAGGCCAAAGCGCGACCACGATCGGGCAGATGCACACCCGTGTTGTCCGAAAGAGCCGCCGATCCCTCTCAATTCAAACGTATAAAGTGGCATCAGCATCGCCTCCGTGCCCTTGCGTTCGCGCTACCGTCCCATCTATCGGCAGACGTACATTATCAATAACTTGTCGCTGCGTAAGTTCCCGAGTCGGCTTTCCAACATTGGGCACATAGCCTCATATCTCCGACGGCAGAAAATGTGTCTGATGGCCGCAGTTCAGGCGATTTGGCCCCACAAACGTCGGAGGGTGCCACAAGCGAGGTAACGGGCTGCGCTGGCAGGTATGCCACTACCGGTGCAGAAGTCCGGTCTAAACCGTAACGCGCAGCGCCTTTTCAATGGCCTCGATGAGGTCGTGCGGTTTGAATGGCTTGTAGAGCGTGGATATCGCTCCGGCCTCCGCCGCCATGGCATCGAAACCCGGCATGGTCGGACATTGGCCGCCGAACATGAAACCCGAGACGGCAATGATGGGCAGGTTCGGCTGCTCGCGATGGATCGCCTGCGCCGTGGCGAGGCCGTCCATGCCCGGCATGAACACATCGAGGAGGACGAGACTGACGGCATTTTTCCCGATCAGGTCGATCCCCGACCGGCCGCTATCTGCGGTAATGACATCGTAGCCGTTGGCGGCGAGCAGGATTTTCGTTGCTTCGCGCACGCTCTTGTCGTCGTCGATGATCAAGATACGAGCCATATCCAAACACTCACGCTAGAGATTATCGGTTGGCGATTCGGCTCCTATTGCGGATGAACGCCTTCTCTCACGGCCATGGACGTTGCGCTTCTCGAAACTCCAACCGCCATGGCCTTGGCGATGGCCTGCAGAAGCTCGGCCGGCCCGAACGGCTTTTGCAAA
This sequence comes from Xanthobacteraceae bacterium, assembly GCA_030037065.1. Taxonomy (GTDB): domain Bacteria; phylum Pseudomonadota; class Alphaproteobacteria; order Rhizobiales; family Xanthobacteraceae; genus BOG-931. The sequence goes on along the minus strand of JASHRW010000423.1, from coordinate 26,022 downwards.
CACACGACATTGGACAGCTCGGCGGCGAGCGGAAACAGGTCGAGCGCCGTCCGGTCGGAGCCGCCCAGATGTACGCCCGAGACCGCGATCACCGGAAGGTTCGGATTTCGTTCGCGCAGCGCCTTGATCAACTTCACGCCGTCCATCTCCGGCATGAAGATGTCGACGATCGCCAGATCGAAGGACGAAGCTTTGAATGCACGCAGGCCCGAATGACCGTTGTCCGCGGTCTCCACGTCGAAGCCTTTCGCCCGCAGCGCCAGGCAGACAGCGGTGCGAACGTGCGACTGGTCATCGATGATGAGGACGCGGCGCATCCCGATCTCCGCCGATGTGCACCCCCGCAATCAGAGCGTGAGCCTTTTACGTCCGGTTCATGAAGATTCGCTTACGGGTCTTGCTAACAAACGAATCAATTGGCCGCGGCGCGGACGCGCCGTTGCGGTTCCGGCGCGTCGCCGAGCGCGAGGCGCAGCATGCGTGCGAGGTCCGCTCTGCGGTGCGGCTTTTGCAACAGGAGTAAGCCTGGATCGAGGCGGCCGTGGTGAACCATGGCGGACTCGGTATAGCCCGACGTGAACAGCACCCTGGTTCCCGGTCGGCGTTCGGCCATCTCGCGCGCTAATTGCGGCCCATCCATCGGACCCGGCATGATCACGTCGGTAAACAGCAAATCGAATTCAGCCCCGTCGTCGACAAATCTAAGCGCCTCGGCGGCGGCAGCGGCGGATATCACCTCGTATCCGAGGTTCTCAAGCTGCGCGGTGACGGAGCTGCGGACCAGCGGATCGTCCTCGACCAGCAGAATCGTTTCGTTACCGCCGCTGATGGCAAGATCCGTCGCTGCGTCTCTCTGTCCGTCGGAAAGCGCGCTGGCCTGCGGAAGATAAAGCCGGACAGCGGTTCCGATGCCGGATTCGCTATAGATCTTCACATGACCGCCGGACTGCTTGATGAAGCCGTACACCATGCTGAGCCCAAGGCCAGTGCCCTTACCCACCTCTTTGGTGGAAAAGAACGGCTCAAAGACCTTGTCCTGAAGCTCGACCGGAATACCGCTGCCGGTGTCGCTCACCACGACCATAACGTAGGGACCGGGCGTAACTTCGCGATTGGCGGCGGCATAATCCTCGTCGAGAACGATGTTGGACGTTTCCAACGTCAGTTTGCCGCCATGTGGCATCGCGTCACGGGCGTTCACCGCAAGGTTAAGAATTGCCGTTGTGAGCTGGCCCGGATCGATCATCGCTGGCCAAGTCGCATCATCCAGCTTGGTGTCGACCTCGATATTTTCGCCGAGCGTCGGCCTCAGCAGCTTGGCCGACGCGAGCACCAAGCCGTTCACATCCACTTCGCGCGGCTGCAAGGCCTGTTTGCGGGCGAACGAAAGCAACTGGCTCGTCAACTCCGCGCCGCGTGCGGCAGCCTCGCCGATGAGCTTGGCGATCGCCGCCAATTCCGGCTTGTCGGCGACACCGTCGGCCATAATATCGATCGTGCTGGTAATGACGGTCAGGAGATTGTTGAAGTCGTGCGCGACCCCGCCGGTGAGCTGGCCGATCGCGTCCATCTTCTGCGCGTGACGCAGTTGCTGCTCGATCTTGGTGCTCTCGGTGATGTCCGACAGGGCATAGGCGACGCCCCTTATGCCTTCGGGGCCGTACATTGCCGCGGCGGAAAGGCTGATATCGATCAACGCGCCGTCCTTGCGAAGCCGTTGCACGCGAATGTCGCGGATCGTCTTGCCCGACATGGCTGTTTGAAACAGGCGATCGAACTCCGCCGCGTGCCCCTTTGGCACCAGGTTGTACGGCTTGCCGACGGCTTCCGCCGCCGAATAGCCGAAGATGCGCTCGGCAGCACGGCTCCACATCGTGACGGTGCGGTCCGGCGCGATGCAGATGATGGCGACCGGCGAAGCGTCGATGACGGCGGTGAGCATTTCCTTCACCTGCCGCTCGGTTGCCACCAAGCGATTGTGCTCGGTCATGTCGCGACCGATGAAAAAGTGACGCTGCGCCGCTTCCGACCACACGCCCGACCATGCCAGCGACACGACGTGGCCGTCCTTGTGGACGTAGCGCGTCTCGAAATTGCGCAGTTCCTTGCCGCGGCGCGCTAGCCGCATCTCGTTGCGCGTCGGCTCGAGATCGGCTGCGTAAATGAAGTCCACAGCGCTGTGGCCCGTCATCTCGTCGGGATGATAGCCGAGCACCGCATGTGAGCTCGGGCTGACGCGGACAAACTTGCCTTGGCGGTCCGTCGCCAGAATGAGGTCGAGCGAGGTCTCGAACAGGAGGCGGCGCTCCTCCATCTCGCGCAGGTGACCCTGCCGCTCGACGGCGAACCAACGGGCCAATTGTGCATACAGCACGCCGGTTTCGACCAGCAGCACCAGCAGGACGAACGTAGCCGCAAGCAGCCCGTAGATGCGGCCGGCATAAAAACCGAGATCGAAGCGTCCGCCATTGAACACGGCGCTGAGCGCGATATCGCACAGCCAGGCGCACATCACGACCATGAGCCACAAATCGAGCACGCTGTGCGGGCGGCGCAGCCATAAGGCGACCAAGGCGCCGGCGCTCAACGCCCACACCGTGGAGACGACGAAAATCATTACCGGCGTATAACCGTCGCCGCGCATGATGCCGGGTAAGAGCGATTGTCCGGCCGTCGCCATCAGCGTCAGCATCGCCACCAAGGCAATGACCGCCAGAATGCTGAACGCTACGAGAGAGCGGGCCGATACCGAACGCGCCGCCGCCAGGCCGTCGTCCTTGGTCCGTGCGTAGACGATGACGGCTATGGGAAAGAAGCCGTGCCAGAACATGTACAGCCAGGCCGTGCTCTGCGGACCGGCGCCGAGCAAGCCGGCTGCTGAAAACAGGCCGGGAAAGGTCAGCATGTGCGCAACGGCAATGAGCGCGGTGAACAGATAACCCGCCGCCAGCACAAGCAGGCCGCGCACCCGCAGGATCGAAAGCTGCGCGAATAAGAACGCCGCGGTGATCAGGTCGCAGATCGTCAGCGCCGATTCGTAGGCCGGCAGGAAGCCCCACACCCGCGGCAGCGGCAGGCGCGCGAACGGCGCGATGGCGGCAAATATCGCAACCGAGATGACGACGGCGATCAGCGCGATGCGACGGTCGCGGTGCTCGGCACTGATGGTGGACAGAAACAGCGGCAGTTCGGCTTTCGGTTTGCCAATCTGCATATTTGCCATGTCTCAACCTGCGGACGGCTGGATTGGAGGGCGCCCTCGCAACCTGGATACATCGGACATTTGAAAGGATGCTTAACCAACAGTTCCGGATTGAAGCGATCAGGATCGCGTCGGCTGTTCACGAGTCAGCAAGAAAAGCGCGACTTCAGCGCATCACGACCAATTCGTTAGCCGCGAGCAGCCTCTGCAGGCGACGCCGCGCAATATGGCGGCGCGCGAACGGGCTGCGCGGTCGATCATGCCGGGCGCATTCGACGATCCGGCGGAACGCTTCCGTCCGCGCAATATTCCGCGCGGCTGGACCAGAGCGGGCGCGCGGCGGCACCGCCGAGGGACAAATCGTTGACACCGCAGGCGCCGCCAGCGCACAAAGCGCTCTTTATCGAATCTGGAACGATCAATGGTGGCAAAAAGAAAATCGACACAGTTCGGCGATATGCGCGGCTGGATCAAGGCGCTCGACGCCGCCGGCGAACTGCACAGAATCGAGGCCGAGGTCGATTGGAACGTCGAACTCGGTACCATCGCGCGGCTGGCGCAAGGGCCGGGCACCGGACCGGCGCTGCTGTTCAACAACATCCGCGATTACGGCAAGAACAGCCGCTGCCATCAGGTTTTCACCGGCGGCCTGTCCAGCGCGCGGCGGGTCGCCATGATGCTGGGCCTGCCGACCGACACGCATCCGCGCGAACTGGTCAAGCTCGGCCGCACCATCCTGACCGAAGGCATCGCGCCGAAAATCGTCAAGAGCGGCCCGGTCAAGGAGAACGTCGTCACCGGCAAGGACATCGATCTCAGCGAATTTCCGGTGCCGCAGTGGAATCGGATCGACGGCGGCCGCTACGTTCTCACCTACGGCGGCGTTGTGACCAAGGATCCCGACACCGGCGTGATGAATGTCGGCGTTTATCGCGGCATGGTGGCGGGTAAGAACAAGATTCCGATTCTGATGTGGCGCGCGCAGCACATCGGCCACCACGTCACCGCCTGGCAGGACAAGGGCCACAACGAAATGCCGATCGCGGTGGCGATCGGCTGGGAGCCGTCGCTGCCGTTCGTCGCCGGCTCGCCGGTGCCCAAGGGCATCTGCGAATACGACGTCATTGGCGCTATCCGCGGCGCGCCGGTCGAACTGGTCAAATGCGAGACCGTCGATCTGCACGTGCCGGCGGGCGCCGAGATCGTCATCGAGGGCTATCTGCAGCTCGATCCCAAGACCTACACGATGGAAGGCCCGTTCGCCGAATTTACCGGCTACGTGGCCGGCGACGCCTCGCCGAAGCCGACCATTCGCGTCACCGCCATCACCCACCGCACCGATCCGATTCTGCGCGGCACCATCGAGGGCTCGCTGCCGGGAAGCTATTCCGAGAACGGCACCTGCTCGTCGATCATGCGCGCCGCCACCGCCTGGAACGTGCTCGACCGCGCCGGCGTGCCCGGCGTCACCGACGTGTGGTGTCCGCCGGTACAGACCGGCATCAACACTTTGGTACAGATCAAGCAGAGCTATCGCGGCCAGGCCAAGCAGGTCGCCAACGCGCTGTGGGGCTCGTCGGCCGCGCACGTGCGCTACAAGCACGTCACCGTGGTCGACGACGACATCGACATCCACGATTACGCCGCGGTGGATTGGGCGATCGCGTTCCGCGTCAATGCCGGCGAGGATGACATCGTCATCATGCCGTCGACCTTCGGCGCCGGTCTCGATCCGTCGACGCGGCGGCGCGACCGCAACGTCGCGCAATTCGGCACCGGCAAGTGGCACCGCGTCCTGATCGACGCCACCGTCAATCTCGACTACGACCCCGACCCCGATCTCGGCGGCGCGCGCTTCCCGCCCAAAGTCTGGCCGGAGCAGAAGGACATCGACGCGGTGCAGAAGCGGTGGGGGGAGCTTGGCTTCGCCAAGCGGACGACAGACGACAGATGACGGCGGACGGAAGATTAGGCCCGACCTCTTCGTTATCTGTTATCTGTCATCCGCCTTCAGCCATCCCTCTACCGGCAGCAGCGGCTTTCCCTCAGGCACCTGCATGTCGAAAGCGCACAGCAAAGCCGCGGTTGCTGCGTAATTGCCCATGAGCATGACGAGTTCGACCAGTTTGTTGGGAGCAAACAACGCTTTCATTCGCGCGTAGGCCTCTTGCGTGACGTTATGGTCGCGGAAAATCTGCCGGCCGAATTCGATGATGGCCGCGTTAGTTTCGTCGAGGCCTTGCGTAGATTTGCGGTACTTGATGATGTCGATGATTTGCTGCGAGACGCCCTCTTTCAAAGCTTCCGGTTCGTGCGCGGCCCATTCGAAGCGGCTGTCCATCTCGCGCGCCACCGTGAGGATGGCGATTTCGCGCGTTTTCGGATCGAAGCATTTGAAGCGCAGGTGTTGGTTCGCGACATTGTGCGCGTCGACCGTCGCGGTGCTGTAAAGATGGATGCCGGAGGGTCCGCGCAGACCGACGATCGTCTTGCCGGGGGTGGAGGCGCGATCGAAGGCGCGCTTGCCGGCTTCGTCCAGTTGCTCGCGTTTCAATAACGGCAGGCGGCACCCGGATTGCTGGTCGATATCGGCGGGCATCGGCATGGGAGGGCATCTCCAGGGTTTATAGAGTGCGACCTTAGCGCGGGTTCTCTCGCCCGTCATTCCGGGGCGGCCCGAAGGGCCGGGCCCGGAATCCATAACCCCAGGAGGCGAAGTTCTTGAAGATACTCGACATGGTTTCATCGGATCGCGATTATGGATTCCGGGTTCGCGCTGCGCGCGCCCCGGAATGACAAGAGGGAGGATGCATGTTCTTCGACGGCTTTACGCGCACCGAGATCAAGACCTCCGGCGCGCGCATCGTCACGGTTTACGGCGGCAAAGGGCCGCCGCTCCTGCTTATACATGGCAATCCGTTCAGCCATTTGTCGTGGTTCAAGATCGCGCCGAAGCTGGCAGAGCAATTCACCGTGGTCGCCACCGATCTGCGCGGCTACGGCGATTCGGAAAAGCCGCCGGGCGGCAACAACCACGAAAACTACTCGTTCCGCGCCATGGCGCAGGACCAGATCGAGGTGATGGACGCGCTGGGCTTTAAGCGGTTCTATGCCGCCGGGCACGATCGCGGCGCCCGCGTCCTGCACCGCATGTGCCTCGACCATCCCGACAGAGTAGCGCGCGCCGCCATCCTCGACATCGTGCCGCAGCATCATGTCTTCAATCATCCCAACAAGGCCTGGGCGACGTTTTCGTGGCACTGGTTTTTCATGATCCAGCCCTACGACTTTCCCGAACATCTGATGAGCGCCGATCCGGACTTCTTCATCGAGAAGAAGCTTGCAAAGACCGCGCAAGGCTTGAAGTTCTTCGATCCGGCCGCGCTCGCCGAATACAAGCGCTACATGCGCAATCCGGCGACCGTGCACGCCATGTGCGAGGATTATCGCGCCTGCGCCGGCATCGACTTTGAAATGGACACGGCGGATTTCGATGCCGGCCGCAAGATCGGCTGCCCGGTGCTGCTGTTATGGGGCGCAACCGGCGGCGTCGGCCGCAATACCAGGCCGAGCCCGGGCGAAGTCTGGGCGCGCTACGCCAACGACATCCGCGGCGCCAAGGCGCTGCCGTGCGGGCACTATCTGTCAGAAGAGGCGCCCGAGGAGACGTATCGCGAGCTACGCGAGTTTTTTGTGAAAGGCGAATTGTAGGCGTGCTCCTCATAGGCGCCCGGTGCAAGTCGGGCGGCCACAAGGCCGCCCCTACAAACTCACTTCCGGCGCGGCCAAGAAATTCCTCATCGCGTACCACAACAGATGACGGTTGTTGCTGTAACCGGCGCTGTGTGCCACTTGCGGCAAAATGACGAACTGGCGGTCGCCATTGGGCAACTGGCGGAAGAATTCGAGGAGGTCGTCGTCGGTAGAATTGCCGTCGAATTCGCCGCGGATCATCAGCACCGGCGCACGCACCTTGGCGGGATCGACGAGCGGCAAGTTCGCCGCCATGTCGAGATAGGTGCCGCTCGGGATGGTGTCGCCGAATTTCATTTCCGCCGCGATGATCGCCTCGGCAACGGCAGGATCGTAAAATTCCGGATGACCATCGCGGCTGAAGATCGAGCGGATCATGGCGGCGTCGCGCTTGCGCCGCGGGCTCGCGCGCAGTTCGGCGACGCGCTGCTGCCGCCGCGCGATTTCGGCGGCGCCGTGTCCCCTGTAGGTGAAGGCGCAGAGAAGGAGCCGGTCGACGCGCTCCGGCTCGGCCTGCGCATAAGCTGCAGCGCGGATGGCGCCCGACGACGTGCCGTAGAAGTGGATTTTCGATCGCCCGGTTTCCTTCACCACCACAGGCACCGCCGCTTTGAGGTCCACAACCCCGCTGGCGATATCGGAGCTGTCGCCGGAACTGCCGGAATGCCCGTAACCGTCATGATCCATGGTCCACACGTCATAGCCGTAACCGGCGAAGACGTTCATCAGCGAATACTCGCCCTTGCCGGGCACGCTGAGGTCGTAGCTCGAACGCGCCGAATTCGAGGAACCATGGACGAGAAACAGCACCGGCAGCGGCGGCGCGCCGCCAAAGGGCGGGCCGATCCGCTTGCGGTAGAGATAAAGCTTCACGCCGCCCTTATGCGCCCAATATTCGGAGCTCCATATAGTGGCAGCCGCACTCCCAACGCTTGGCCTACGGCCTTGGCCGCTCGTGTGGCGTGCAACCCGATGATCCGTCATGCCGGTCTCCCGTTCGGCGCACAGGTTAACAAATCGCCCCGTCCGGCGGCACGCACGCTCCGGGCGGGCGCAGCGTCGGGCAGTCCGGCCGCGCTCGCCCCGGCCAGCGACATCTGCTAGTGGGGGCGTATCGCCTTGGCGGCATGGACGAAACGGTCGATTGATGCGGAAAAATCCCGGTCGGAGCGCGCCATGCTGACGTCGGAGCGCCGCCGCACGCCTGCCATCGAGCGCAAGATCGTCTTCAGCCGCATCGGCTTTGCGTTGAGCTTGGCGATTTTCGTGATCGCGCTGTTCGTGCTCTATCACATCCTCCGCGACATCAACCCGCGCGCGCTCCTGGCGGCGCTCAAGGCCACCGACTGGCGCACGTTGCTCGTCGCCGCCTGCTTCGTCGCCGCCGGTTACGTGACGCTCACCTTTTACGATCTGTTCGCGCTACGCACGATCGGACGCAACGACTTACCTTACCGCGCCGCCGCTCTGGGCGGCTTCACCAGCTACGCGGTCGGACACAATATCGGCGCCAGCGTATTTTCCGGCGGCGCCGTGCGCTATCACATTTACTCGAATTGGGGCTTGAGTGTCGTCGAGGTCACCAAAATCTGCTTCGTCGCCGGGCTCACCTTCTGGCTTGGCAACGTCACGGTGCTCGGGCTTGGCGTTCTCTATACGCCGGCGGCAGGGCGCGCCATCGATCAACTGCCGCTGTGGCTCAACCGTGGCTTCGGACTTCTCTTGCTCGCTTTGCTTGCCGCTTATGTCGCCTGGGTCTGGGTGAAGCCGCGCGTGATCGGCCGCGAGGACTGGCAACTGACTCTGCCGGGCGGCCCGCTGACACTGGTGCAGATCACGATCGGCATCGTCGATCTCTCCTGCTGCGCGGCGGCCATGTACATGCTGATGCCCGGCCAGCCCAATCTCGGCTTCGCCACCGTGGCGGTCATTTTCGTTGCCGCCACGCTCCTCGGCTTCGCCAGCCATGCCCCCGGCGGTCTCGGCGTGTTCGATGCCGCCATGCTGGTGGCGCTGTGGCAGTTCCGTAAGGAAGATTTGCTGGCCGGTCTGCTGTTATTCAGGCTGCTATATTACATTACCCCGTTCGTGATCTCGCTCGTCATTCTCGGCGTTCGCGAATTGTGGCTCGGCCATGGGTCTCGCCGCATTGCGCAAGCAACTTCGCCGCGGATCGCCGGCGAGTACGCGCGCGAACAGCCGGACGTGTCCTGAAGGGGGCGATCGAAATCGCTGTCACCGCTTCGCCAGCCAGCCTCATGAGCATATGCGATGAGCTTGAATGAGGATCGAGCGGCACCAGGCAAGCGGCGCGAGCATAGCGCGCAACTGGTGATCGCCACGGCGGCTGTAGTGTTTGCCGTCATGGTGATCAGCGGTGTTCTGTCCGCCAGCTATGCCATTGCCGGCTTCGCCATCGTTGCACTGGCCGGCTTTCTCGCACTGCGTATCGGCAGGGACGCCAAGGGCGCGGCACCGCCGTACGCGATTTCTGAGCCGACCAACAACCCGTTGCGCACCGTCGTCTCCGGCTTGCCCGATCCGGTCATCGCGATCGACCGCGAAGGCCGCGTGCTGGCGCTCAATGACCCGGCGCGGGCGCTGGCGCCGGCGCTGCGCCACGGCGAACCGGTTTCGCTGGCGCTGCGCATGCCGGAATTGATCGAGGCGGTCGGCCGCGCCTTCGCGCAGGGCGAGACGCAGCGCGCGGAGTATTCCGAACGGGTTCCGGTCGACCGTTGGTTCGAGGCCGTCGCCATGCCGGTCAAGCGCGCTGCCGACACCGCCGCGGCCGACATGGTGCTGTTAACGTTGCGCGACCTCACGCCGTTGCGCCGGGTCGAGGAAATGCGCGCCGACTTCGTTGCTAACGCCAGTCACGAGCTGCGCACGCCATTGGCGGCGCTGTCCGGTTTCATCGAGACGCTGCAGGGCCCGGCGCGCAACGACACCCAGGCGCGCGAAAAATTCCTCGCCATCATGCAGGAGCAGGCGCGGCGAATGGCGCGGCTGATCGACGATCTCCTGTCGTTGTCGCGCATCGAGCTCAATGCTCACCGCCGGCCCGACGCGCCGATCGACCTCAATCCGATCGTCCGCCAAGTGGTCGACGGTCTGCAAACGCTGGCGCGCGACCGCGGCGTGACCGTCAATGTCGAAGCGGCCGATGCGATCACGGTGTTCGGCGACCGCGACGAGCTGGTCCGCCTGTTCGAGAATCTGGTCGAGAACGCGCTCAAATACGGGGCTGCCGGCAAACGCGTCGATATCAAGCTGGCGCCCGGCACTGCAGCAGACGGCGAGCCGGAGGCTTCAGTCAGCGTGCGCGACTACGGCCCGGGCATCGCGCCCGAACATCTGCCGCGGTTGACCGAGCGATTTTATCGCGTCGACGTGCGCGAAAGCCGCGCCCAGGGCGGAACCGGACTCGGTCTGGCGCTGGTCAAGCATATCCTCAATCGCCATCGCGGGCGGCTGTCGATCGAGAGCGCGCCCGGCGCCGGCGCCACCTTCATCGTCCATTTGCCTGCTGCTGGACCGCGGCCAAGTCAATAAAATCCGCGCCGTTTCAATGATTTGTGCAGTCATCCAATTGTCATCTGGCACCCATAGAAATGTGGCGTGTCAAACCTAAGCCCAGTAGAGGATCGTAGCCTCGATTGCCGCACCCGATGACCATATCTGCTTACCGTTCAACGCGGAGGTCGGCGAGGCGTTCAGTATTCGTAGCGTTCAGTGCTCAGCACGATCCGATCGATCCTGTTCGTATTTGCCTTTTTCGTCTAGCGGCGTTGCGCTTCGCGCTGCCGCCGGTGCAAGGCCGGATCGCATGCCGGTCGTAATCGTGCAGTTTGCGCTCAGACCGAGAAAACAGTCATGAACGTTGCTTCCGTCGCCGTGCCAACCGCCGCCCATACCCCCGCCGATCATGCCGAGGGGCCCGAAAAGGTCACCATCAAGGATCTCAATTTCTTCTATGGCGACGTGCGGGCGCTGAAATCGATCAATCTTGCTCTCTTTGAGAAAAAGGTCACTGCCTTCATCGGCCCGTCGGGTTGCGGCAAGTCCACTCTGCTGCGGGTTCTCAACCGGATGTACGACCTTTATCCGAACCAGCGCGCAACCGGCGAGGTCATGTTCGATGGCGTCAACATCCTCTCGCCGCAGCAGGACATCAACCTGTTACGGGCGCGCATCGGCATGGTGTTTCAGCGGCCGACGCCGTTTCCGATGTCGATTTTCGAGAATATTGCGTTCGGCATAAGGCTGTATGAGCGGCTGCCGAAATCCGAGCTGGAAGGCCGCGTCGAAACCTCGCTGCGCCGCGCCGCCTTGTGGGACGAGGTCAAGGACAAGCTCTCCGCCAACGGGCAGAGCCTGTCCGGCGGGCAGCAACAGCGACTGTGCATCGCCCGCACCGTAGCGGTGCGCCCGGAAGTGATCCTGTTCGACGAGCCCTGCTCGGCGCTCGACCCGATCTCGACCGCCAAGATCGAGGAACTGATTGATGAGCTGAAGGAGGACTACACGATTGTCATCGTCACTCACAACATGCAGCAGGCGGCGCGCGTGTCGGAATACACGAGCTTTATGTATCTCGGCGAACTGATCGAGTTCGATTCGACGAGCAAAGTATTTACCGCGCCGCACGATCAGCGCACGCAGGATTACATCACCGGACGCTTCGGCTGATCTGAAGGCAAAGCACCCAGGTAAAGATCATGACCGAAATCAACACCAGGATCGATCACACCGCCCACGCCTTCGACGCCGATCTGCAGGAGATCGCCCGCAAGGTCGCCGAAATGGGCGGCCTTGCCGAGAAGCAGATCGCCGACGCAGTTCAAGCGCTGTTGGAACGCGATGCCGAACTGGCCGAACAGGTCATTACGACCGATCCGATGATCGACGCGTTGCAACGCGAGATCGAGGAGAAGGCCATACTCACCATCGCGCGGCGGCAACCTATGGCCGTAGATCTGCGCGAGATCATCGGCGCCATGCGCGTGTGCAACGACCTCGAACGCATCGGAGACCATGCCAAGCACATCGGCAAACGCGTCGTGGCACTCTCGGGCGACCTCTATCCGCAGACGCTGATCCGCGGCGTCGAGCACATGGCCGACCTGGTGCTGGCGCAGATCAAGCAGGTGCTCGACGCCTATGCCAGCCGCGATCTGCAGGCGGCGCTTGCGGTCTGGAAGGGCGACGAGGAAGTCGACGCGCTGTGTACCTCGCTGTTTCGCGAGCTGCTCACCTATATGATGGAGGACCCGCGCAACATTACCTTCTGCATGCATCTGATGTTCTGCGCCAAGGATATCGAGCGGATGGGCGATCACGCCACCAATATCGCCGAGACCGTCTACTTCATGATCGAAGGTCGCACCATCACCGATCAGCGCCCCAAGGGGGACACCACCAGCTTTCCGTCCGCGTTCATGCAGAAATAAACGAGGAAACTGGGATGGGAGCCAATATCTTGATCGTGGAGGACGAGGAGCCGCTCACCACGCTCCTTCGCTACAACCTGGAAGCCGAAGGCTATGAGGTCGACGCCGTTGCTCGTGGCGACGAGGCCGACACGCGGCTGCGCGAAACCGCGCCGGATTTGCTTGTGCTCGATTGGATGTTGCCCGGCCTGTCGGGCATCGAACTGTGCCGACGGCTGCGGGCGCGACCGCAGACGCAATCCTTGCCGATCATCATGCTCACCGCACGCGGCGAGGAAAGCGAACGGGTGCGCGGCTTCGCCACCGGGGCCGACGACTACATCGTCAAGCCGTTTTCGGTACCGGAGCTGTTGCTGCGCATCCGCGCGCTGTTGCGCCGCGCAAGCCCCGAGCGCGTCGCTATGGTCTTGGTCATCGGCGATCTCGAGCTCGACCGGGAGAAGAAACGCGTGTCGCGGGCCGGCCGCCCGGTCGAGCTCGGACCGACGGAATTCCGCCTGCTTGAATTTTTGATGGAACGCCCCGGCAGAGTGTTTTCCCGCGAGCAATTGCTCGACGGCGTCTGGGGCAGCGACGTCTATATCGATGAGCGTACCGTCGACGTCCATGTCGGCCGCCTGCGCAAGGCGCTCAACCGCGGCCACGCGTCCGATCCGATCCGCACCGTGCGCGGCGCCGGCTATTCGCTCGACGACAGGTTCGGCAAGGCGAGTTGATCGGTGCAGGCCGTAGCGGCGTCCCGCGTGGGCGGCCGGATCAAACATCGGGCGGCCACAAGGGCCGCCCCTACGTCCGGGTCTGTCCTGCAATGATGAGTCATTCACCGCGTCGCGCGGCGGTCGCGACGCCGATCGGCCGGCGGCTGATAGGCGATACGCGAATGGTAAGCGCAATAAGGCAGACCCTCAATCGTGTTGCCGCCGCAGAAAAAGAAATCTCCGCTGCCTGGGTCTCCGACCGGCCACCGGCAGGTTTGCTCGTTCAGCTCCAAAAGCGTGCGCCGCTGACCGATCGGGATGACGTTGTCGAGCAACTCCGGCTCGGCCTCCGCTTCGATCTCATAGGCGTGCGCCAGCGCGGTGTTGCCACGGATCGCACCTCGTCCGATACGGAGCATGGGCGATCGCATCTTGCGTGGGCGCGCCACGCCAGCGCTTGGGCTCTTGGCGCGACCGGAAAGCCCCAAGCGGTGCACCTTGCCGATGACTGCGTTGCGCGTGATGCCCCCCAACTCGGCTGCGATCTGGCTCGCCGATAGTCCGTCGGACCACAACTTCTTAAGCAGCTCGACGCGCTCGTCCGTCCACGACATACCATCCTCCTAAAAGCTGCGGGCAGAAACCTGACGGAATCGTCCATTGAGCCAGGAAGCGCGTAGCCGCCCAACACGCCACGTAAGGACCCAACGCTTTAGAAGACTGTCCGCCGCACGAGATGTCGTACTTGACAAGCAAAAGACTACAATATGACGAGAGTCGGGCGCAAGAGTCAGGCGCGCTAAGTCCACATGTTCCTTCTTGCTGTGGATGAACCGAGTCCGTCCCGACCGCTATCCTCTGTTGACAGGCGGGCAAGCGCAAATAAAATGTCCAATGGTGCCGCCCAAAAAGAGGCGGCACATTTTGTTTGGCCGCGTGAATTTTATTGCGCTGCCGGATCCGGGCCCCGCCATGACATCGCACCTGATGCCGACCTATTCACGCGTCGACCTCGCCTTCGCGCAGGGCGAGGGCGCATGGCTCACGGCGACGAATGGCGAGCGCTATCTGGATTTTTGCTGCGGCGTCGCCGTAACCGCGCTCGGCCACCGCCATCCGCATCTCGTCGCCGCTCTGACCGAGCAGGCGAACAAGGTGTGGCACGTCTCCAATCTCTACGATATTCCGGAAGCCGACCGCGTCGCGGATCGTTTGTGCGCGGCGAGCTTCGCCGAGGTGGTGTTCTTTCAGAATTCCGGTGCCGAGGCCGTGGAGTGTTCGATCAAGACGGCGCGCAAATACCAGTCTGCGAACGGACACCCCGAGCGTTACCGCATCATCACGTTCGAAGGCGCCTTCCACGGCCGCACGCTGGCGGCCCTCGCCGCCACCGGCAACAAGAAATATCTCGACGGCTTCGGCCCGCCGGTTGATGGCTTCGAGCAAAAGCCGTGCGGCGATCTCGATGCCGTCAAGCGCGCCATCGGTCCGGAAACGGCGGCGATCCTCATCGAGCCGATCATGGGCGAGGGCGGCGTGCGCGTCGTCGAGCCGGCGTTTCTCAAGGCGCTGCGCGAGCTGTGCGACCGACACGGCCTGCTCCTGATGTTTGACGAGGTGCAGACCGGAATGGGACGCACCGGCGAATTGTTCTGCTATCAGCGGACCGGCGTTACACCCGACGTCATGACACTCGCCAAGGCGCTCGGCGGCGGCTTTCCGGTCGGCGCCTGTCTGGCGACGCGGGAAGCAGCCAAGGGTATGACGCCCGGCACTCACGGCTCCACTTTCGGCTTCAATCCGCTGGCCATGAGTGCCGCCAATGCGACGCTCGACGTGATGCTGGCACCCGGCTTCTTCGATCACGTCAAGAAGGTCGGGCTCCTGCTCAAGCAGCGGCTCGCTGAAATCAAGGACCGCTATCCTTCGCTGATCGCCGAGGTGCGCGGCGAAGGCTTGCTGATCGGCTTACGTGCGCTTGTGCCCGCGGGCGAACTGGTTGACGCGCTGCGCGGCGAACAAGTGCTCGCAGTCGCGGCCGGCGACAATGTGGTGCGCTTGCTGCCGCCGCTCATCGTCAGCGAGGCTGAAATCGGCGAAGGCGTCGCCCGGCTCGACCGGGCATGCGCTCGCCTCGATGCGGCACACTCAAGGCAGCGCAAGCAGGAGGCGGCGCGGTGAGCATCCGCCACTTTCTCGATCTGATCGATGTTCCCGCCGCCGAACTGCGCGGGATCATCGAAGCCGCGCGGGCAATGAAGAAGAAAGGCGCGAGTGCTTCGCGTCCGCTTGCCGGGAAAACCCTGGCGATGATTTTCGAGCGCCCGTCCACCCGCACCCGGGTGTCTTTCGAAGTCGCCATGCGCCAGCTTGGCGGCGACGCAATCTTACTGACCGCCGAGGAGATGCAGCTCGGCCGCGGCGAAACATTGGCCGATACCGCCCGGGT
Organism: Xanthobacteraceae bacterium; assembly: GCA_030037065.1. GTDB lineage: Bacteria > Pseudomonadota > Alphaproteobacteria > Rhizobiales > Xanthobacteraceae > BOG-931. The sequence goes on along the minus strand of JASHRW010000423.1, from coordinate 10,467 downwards.
GCTGTCGCGCTACGTCGATGCCATCATGATCCGTACGCTCGATCCGGGCGAACTCCTCGAGCTGGCGCGCCACGCCACAGTGCCGGTGATCAACGGCCTCACGCGACGCTCGCATCCTTGCCAGGTGATGGCCGACGTCATGACCTTCGAGGAACATCGCGGACCGATCTGCGGCCGTACCGTGGCGTGGACCGGCGACACCAACAATGTGCTGACGTCGTGGATGCATGCCGCCGAACGGTTCGAATTCCGCCTGCGCGTCGCCGCCCCCCCGGAATTGGCGCCGAAGAAGCAGCTCCTCGACTGGGTGAAATCCTCCGGCGCTGCGATCCGCATCGGCACCGACCCCGAGGACGCGGTGAAGGGCGCCGACTGTGTCGTCACCGATACCTGGGTATCCATGGGCGACCGCAATGGCACCCGCCGCCACAACCTGCTCAGGCCCTATCAGGTCAACGCGCGGCTGATGGCACGCGCCAAGCCGGACGCCATCTTTATGCACTGTCTGCCGGCGCATCGCGGCGAGGAGGTCACCGACGAGGTGATCGACGGACCTCAATCGGCGGTATTCGATGAGGCCGAGAATCGGCTGCACGCACAAAAGGGCATTTTGACTTGGTGTTTGGCTGCGAATGGCGTTTGATGCCAATCGCTTCCGGCCCCGCAGGCCTCACAATTCGGCAGCGGTGCCCTATATTTGCTTCCGATGAACAATCCTCACATCGGCATCCCGATCCGGGCGCCAGCCGCCGAAGCTGTCGACGATACCATCCTGCCATTTGCCGTGAAGGCGCTCGACCTTCGCGGCCGCATCGTGCGGCTTGGCCCCGCGGTCGATACGATACTGACCAGCCACGATTACCCGGCGCCAGTCGCGAAATTGCTCGGCGAGGCGATCGTGCTCACGGTCATGCTCGGTTCGGCCTTGAAATTCGACGGCCGCTTCATCCTGCAGACGCAAAGCGACGGACCGGTGCGCATGCTGGTGGTCAATTTCACCTCGCCCGGCAAGGTGCGGGCTTGCGCCCGCTTCGATGCCGCGCGTGTGGCCGGCGCCATCGCCGCCAACGCGGCCGAGCCTGGCAAGCTCCTCGGTCGCGGCCACCTTGCCATGACCATCGACCAAGGGCCGGAAATGAGCCGGTATCAGGGGCTCGTGCCGCTCGAAGGCGGCGGCCTCGAGGACGCCGCGCACGAGTATTTTGCCCGCTCGGAGCAAATTCCCACCAAGGTGCGCCTTGCCGTCGCCGAGGAATTCCGCGCCGGCCGCAACGGTGCGCGACGGCATTGGCGCGCCGGCGGCATTCTGTTGCAGTTTTTACCCAACTCGATCGAGCGCGTGCGGCAACCCGACCTCGATCCGGGCGATGCTCCGCCCGGCACGGTGCCGCATACGATCCCCGAAGACGAGGCCTGGACCGAAGGCCGCTCGCTGGTCGCCACGGTTGAAGATCTCGAGCTGATCGATCCGGCGCTGTCGAGCGAGCGCCTCGCCTACCGCCTGTTTCACGAACGCGGCGTGCGCGTATTCCGCGCCGCGCCGGTAGAAGCGCATTGTTCGTGTTCGCGCGATGGCGTCGAGAACATGCTGCGCAGCTTTCCGCAGGCCGATCGCGACGACATGGTCGAAGACGGCAAAATTACCGTGACCTGCGAGTTTTGCAGTTCGACCTATGTGTTTGCTCCGCATGAAATTAGTGCCGCGGACAAACCCGCGGTTTGACCATATCGTTGCGACTCCTTTGTCGGCCGACCTCACAGCAAGCCCGGACATCGGAACAAAATGCGGCGTTTTGGATTAATGCCGTGAAGGATGATCCCGAAAGGCGGCTACCGTTTTCGGGAAAGATGCTCGATCAAGCAAGATCGGGAGGCATCAATGAGTAAGGTCTTGATTGGTGTTGTCACGGCGGCGTTGTGGTTCGCGCTTTCCTATATCACCCTTACGGGGTTGCCGGCGACGCTGTAGCGGCCGCAGCGCAACCGCAATAAAGGCCGGCCAATAAACCTTGGGCTTGGAATCACTCGCGACGGCCAAGCGCGGTTTTTATCGATGCCTCAAGATCAAGTCCGTCGGTATCAGTTGAGCGTGCGCTTGGTTTCGGCGCTATCCAGCGAGAAGGCGGGAATTTCGATGTCGAAATGCTCACCGCTTGCGCTCACCATGCCATAGCTGCCGGCCATGAACCCGGATGGCGTCTGCAGCGGCACCCCGCTGGTATATTCGAACTTCTCTCCGGCCTTGAGCACTGGCTCCTCGCCGACGACGCCGGCGCCGCGCACTTCCTGGCGCCGGCCATTGGCATCGGTGATGTGCCAGTGACGGGTCTTGAGCTGGACCGTGTCCTTGCCTTGATTGGTGATCGAGATGGTATAGGCCCAAAAGAAGTAATTGTTCTCCGGCGACGAGCGATCGGCGACAAAGCGCGGAGTCACCACAACTTCGATCTTTCGGGTGACGGCACGATACATGGTGCGATCCTTGACGCGTTTGGCCCCTTTTGGGCCGCACGTAACAGCCTTATGCAATTGCCCGTATGAATGAATAGATTCGGCCATATTGTTGCAATAACCGTGCTGGCGCGCTTTCTCAAGCTGTGCCTAACCAAGCGGATAGACGGGCGGCATCCTTGTTCCATGGACTGAGCTTCGCCTCCGCGTTGCGGTGGCTGGCAATAACGGCAAACCCCAAGGGCTTAGCCCCGCTGCTGCGGTTTTTGCCGGAGACGACAAGGACCAAAGCCGCGCGCGCGGAGCAGCCGGCGGCTGCGGATGCGCGCCCGTCAATGGCCGCCTCTTCGCAGCCAGCACTGGCGACCGGGCGCGATCTGCGGCTCGATCTATTCCGTGGCATCGCGCTCTGGCTCATTTTTCTCGATCACATTCCCAACAACGTCGTAAACTATTTCACGCCGCGCAATTACGGCTTTTCCGACGCGACCGAAATCTTCATCTTCATTTCCGGCTACACGGCGGCATTCGTCTACGGCCGCGCCATGCACCAGCGGGGATTTATCATTTCCAGCGCCCGCATCCTGCGACGCGCCTGGCAGATTTATGTGGCGCATATTTTTCTTTTCACGATCTTCATGGCCGAGATTGCCTATGTGGCGGCGACCTTCAGCAATCCGCTCTACGCCGAGGAAATGAATATTCTCGGCTTCCTGAAGCAGCCCGACGTCACGATATTTCAAGCGCTCATTCTGAAGTTCAAGCCCGTCAACATGGACGTGCTGCCGCTCTACATCGTGCTGCTCGTGTTGTTACCGCCCGTGCTTCGCGTCCTGCTGTGGCAACCCGCCTACGCCCTTATCGGCGCTGCCGTCGTTTATGTTTTGGCGTTGCACTTCAATATCAATCTTCCCGCCTATCCGAACGGCGTTTGGGTCTTCAATCCGTTCGCTTGGCAATTGCTGTTCATATTCGGCGCCTGGTGCGCAGTGGGGGGAGCGCAATGGCTCAGCGGCCTGTTGCGATCGCGCATCGTGTTCGCGCTGGCAATCATCTACCTGCTGTTCGCCTTCTTCATCACGCTGACATGGCATTTTGAGTCGCTGCAGGCGTTTGTACCGAACTGGCTCGGCGAAATGATCTACCCGATCGATAAGACCAATCTGGATGTGTTGCGGTTCGCACATTTCTTGGCGCTCGCCGCCATCACCGTCAGGTTCGTCTCGCGCGACTGGCGCGGCTTGCGATGGCCGATTTTGCAGCCGGCCATCCGCTGCGGGCAGCATTCGCTCGAAATCTTCTGCCTGGGCGTGTTTCTGGCGTTCGCCGGGCAATTTATCATCAGCGAATGGTCGGGCGGCCCGCTGGTGCAGACCGGCATCAGCATCGCCGGTATCTTGATCATGATCGCGACAGCAAGCCTGATTTCGTGGTACAGGACGATGGAGGGGCGAAGTCAACAGCAACGCGCAAAAGCCTCTCCGGACAACCTCGCGGGGGGCGAGGCATGAGATTCATTACGGCTGTTGCGGCCGTTCTTGCATTGATGACCGGCTCCGCGTTGGCGGCGGACGAATGCGCGGTGCCGCCATCGTTCATTACAAGCGATATCGCGCTCGCGCGCGTAATGAAGGAAATAAAGGCCAATCACCGGCTCAATATTTCAGTCGTCGGCACGGGATCGTCGACGCTGCCAGGGCCCGATGGCGCGAACTTTGCCTATCCGGCGCGGCTGCAAGCTGCGCTGAGGGAGCTTTTGCCGGGGAATGAGATCAAGGTCGTGGCGCGTGTTCAATCGCGACAGACCACCGCCGACATGGCCGCCCGCATGAAGAACATCCTCGCCGCCGACAAGCCGACATTGGTGGTCTGGCAGGCCGGGACGTTCGATGCCGTCAGCGGCATCGAGCCCGAGGAGTTCAGTGCTGATCTTGTCGCCGGCGTCGAAACTATCCTTAACGCAGGCGCCGACGTCGACCTGTTGAACATGCAGTACAGTCCGCGCACCGAATCCTTGCTGAACGTCTCGGCTTATGCCGATGTCATGCAGTGGGTGGCGCAAGAGCACGGCACGCTCCTGTTCGACCGGCTGGCGATCATGCGCTATTGGAACGATCAAGGTACGTTCGATCTCTATGCGGCGACCAAAAAAACTGATATGGCTCGCCGCGTACATAATTGTATTGGGAGGGCGCTGGCGTTTCAGATCGTCGATGCGGCTCATCTGACGCCATGAGGGTGCGACGCAGAACTGATGTTTCAACAAACGAGAACGTTGAATAACCGCGTCAAGGCGGGGGCGGCGATTGTTCTCCTTACGGGATTTGCTGCAGCGCACGCGGAGGTGCCGGCTGGCACGCATTCGCTCACGCCGGCCGCGATTGCTGCTGCCGCGCCTGGCGTGGTTGCGCCACCGCTGCTGCGGCCGGCACTCACGAAACCGCTGCAGCCAGCGGTGCTACATCCCGCCATTGCCCCGCTTGCGCCGGGAGCTCCAGGCTGCACCGCGCCGACGGAATTGACGCGGCTCAATCGCCCATTGCTGCACACCGCTCAGCGACTTGCCAACGGCAAGCCGCTCACCATCGTCGCCATTGGTTCCTCATCGACCGCCGGTGCAGGCGCAAGCTCGCCTGCGGCGAGCTATCCGAGTAGGCTTGCGGTCGAACTGAAAAAGCTATTTCCCGGACGCTTCATCACCGTGCTCAACCGCGGGGTCAACGGCGAGGAAGCTCCCGACATGATCGAGCGGTTTTCCGCCGGGGTGATCGCCGCACATCCGCAGCTCGTGCTCTGGCAGCTCGGCACCAACTCGGTGCTGCGCGATCGTCCGCTCAAGCCGCATTTGATGCTGCTGCGCGAGGGCATCGAACAGCTCAGGGCGGCCGGCGCCGACATAGTGCTGATCGATCCGCAATACGCGCCAAAGGTTCTCGCCAAGCCGGAAACGCCGGGCATGGTCGATCTGATCGCGCTCGTCGCCCGGGAGCAGAACGTCGATCTGTTCCATCGCTTTGCGGTGATGCGCGACTGGTACGAAACGCAGCACGCCTCCTTCAACGTCTTCGTTTCGCCGGACGGCCTGCATATGAATGACTGGGGTTACGGCTGCTGGGCCAAACTGCTCGCGGCCAGCATCGCCAAAGCGGCCAACCCACCCGTGGCGTCGGCAGTCGAGCGCACCGCGCCCTGAGTATTGGCCCGACCCTCACACCGTATCGAGAGCGCCGAGCACGTCCTCGACGATGTCGTCGGGATGTTCGAGGCCCACGGAGAGGCGCACCAATCCGTCGCCGATGCCGAGCTCAGCGCGCTGCGCCGGGGTGAGCCGCTGGTGCGTAGTCGTTGCCGGATGGGTGATGAGGCTTTTGGCGTCGCCGAGATTGTTGCTGATGCGAATGAGCTTCAGCGCGTCCTGGAAGCGAAAAGCGGCCTTCTTACCGCCCTTGATCTCGAAAGCGACCAACGTGGAGCCGCCGCGCATCTGCTTCTGCGCGATGGCGGCCTGGGGGTGGTCGGGCCGGCCGGGATAGATCAGCCGCGCGATCTTGGGATGTTCGGCGAGTGCGACGGCGAGGGTCGCGGCGCTGTCGGTCTGCCGGCGCACGCGCACGGCCAGCGTCTCCAGCCCTTTGAGCAGCACCCAGGCATTGAACGGCGACATTGACGGTCCGGTCTGGCGCAACAGCACATGGATTTTCTCCATGATGAATTTTTGCGAGCCGAGGACGACGCCGCCCAGGCAGCGGCCCTGCCCGTCGATATGCTTGGTCGCCGAATAGACCACGCAATCAGCGCCGAGCGCGAGCGGGCTCTGATAGAGCGGCGTGGCGAACACATTGTCGACTACGAGCGTCGCGCCGGCCGCATGCGCGATGTTCGCCACCTCGGCGATGTCGATCACGTCGAGCGCCGGATTGGTCGGACTTTCGAGAAAGAAGGTCTTGGTATTCGGCCGCACCGCGTTGCGCCAGGCGTCGAGATTGCAGCCGTCGACCAAGGTCGAGGCGACGCCGAAGCGCGGCAGATAATCCTCGATGACGTAGCGGCAGGACCCGAACATGGCCTTCGAGCCAACCACATGATCGCCCGCCCTGAGCTGCCCGACGAGCGAAAGCGTAACCGCGGCCATCCCGGTCGCGGTAGCGCGCGCGGCTTCGGCGCCCTCGAACGCCGCCATGCGCCGCTCGAACATGTCGAGCGTTGGATTGGCGAAGCGCGAATATTGATAGCCGGGATCCTCGCCCTTGAAGCGCGCCTCGGCTTGCGCTGCGTTGTCGTAGACGTAGCCCTGGGTGAGAAATAGCGCCTCGGACGTTTCGCCGAACGGCGAGCGCAGGATGCCGGACTGAACCAGGCGGGTTTCCGGGCGGTAGTCTCTCTTTGCAGACGCGGACATGTGGCCCTCCTTTGGCCCAAAACAAAACCCGGCCGGGAGGAGCAAATCCTCAGGCCGGGCTCACGCGTCCCCGGCCTTTTAGCGATTTATTTTACGTGGCTGCAAGCCGGCCGGCTCAAATGACCACGGGATAAACGTCTCTATACGCCACCGGCGTCTTGGCGTCAAACCGGCAGCGCGTTAGATGGCATCTCGTGCCGCTCTCGTTTCAACCTTCGCAGTCCGGAATCCTGCCCGACCGCATGATCGCGGCGTTGGCGGCTGAGGGAGCGATTGCGGCGCCGGATCCATTCATCGCCGATCAGATCCAACCGGCAAGCCTCGATCTTCGCCTCGGTGCCGTCGCCTATCGGGTACGGGCGAGTTTTCTGCCCGGTCCGGGCATCACGGTGACCCAGCGCATCGCCGAACTGAAGCTGCATGAGTTTGCGCTGGCCGGCGGCGCCGTCCTGGAAACAGGCTGCGTCTATATCGTGCCGCTGCTCGAGAAGCTCGAACTGCCTGCCGATATCGCGGCGGCCACCAATCCGAAAAGCTCCACCGGCCGGCTCGATGTTTTCACCCGCGTGATCGCCGACGAGACGCGCGGCTTCGATCGCGTCGCCAACGGCTATCACGGCCCGCTTTACGCCGAGATCAGTCCAAAGACCTTTCCAATACTGGTACGCGAAGGCACGCGGCTTTCGCAAATGCGCCTGCACCGCGGCGGCGCCGCGCTCGACGAAAAGGAGCTGCGTGCGCTGCACGCGCGCGAGCGATTGGTCGATCGCGCCGAGGCGGTGATGGGCGACGGCGTTGCGGTCAGCATCGATCTTTCCGGCCGGGAGGGCGGCATCGTCGGCTACCGCGCCAAGCGTCACACCGCGGTCATCGATGTCGAGCGCCGCGGCGCCTACGATATGGCCGATTTCTGGGAGCCGATTGCCGCCCGCGCCGACAAGAGTCTTATCCTCGATCCCGACGAATTTTACATCCTGGCTTCCACCGAGGCGGTGCAAGTGCCGCCCGATTACGCCGCCGAAATGGTGCCATTCGATCCGCTGGTCGGCGAATTTCGCGTCCACTATGCCGGCTTCTTCGATCCCGGCTTCGGCTACGCCGGCGCCGGCGGACTCGGCGCACGCGCGGTGCTGGAAGTGCGCTCGCGCGAAGTGCCGTTCATCCTCGAACACGGCCAGATCGTCGGCCGGCTAGTGTTTGAAAGAATGCTGGCCCGCCCCGACAAGCTTTACGGCACCGGCATCGGCTCCAATTATCAAGCGCAGGGACTCAAACTGTCGAAGCACTTCCGACCAGTACGAGAAAATCGCAATGCCGTTTGAGAAGCAGTCGCGGCGCGCAGCGAACAGACGGAAAGCCGACATAAAATTGTTGTGGCATTTCGCATAAAACGGCGCTCTTCTATAAGCAGCATTGCCGGGAGCGACGCCGAAACACGGAAAGCGCATCGCATGATGCGGGCATTGATCGTGAGCGTTGCGGTTGTGGTGTCGGTCGCTGCAGCGATCGGCCCACTCCGGGCGCAGTCGGGCTACGACCGGCCGGGCGGCGATTACGCGCGCGCCCCGGTTGCCAACGGCGATCCGGCCGTCTGCGCGTCGCGCTGCGAGCACGACAAGAGCTGCCGGTCCTGGAGTTTCTCCTATCCGCCGGCAACCGGCGGTCCGGCCATGTGCTATCTCAAGCGCCAAGTGCGTCCGCCGGTGCGGTCGAGCTGCTGCGTGTCCGGGGTGCGCGGCGCCGGCGTTATCGAGCCGCGCTATTCCGGCGGCCTCGAATATTCGATCGATCGCGCCGGCGGCGATTACCGCACGTTCGAGACCAAGCCAGAACCCAGAGGCCAAGCCTGCGCCGAGGCCTGCCAGGCCGAAGCGCGCTGCCGCGCCTGGACCTACCGCCGCCCCGGCTACGGCACCGTCGGCGCCCGCTGTTATCTAAAAAACGTCATCAAGCCGCCGCGCCATCGCCCGTGCTGCATTTCGGCCGTGGTGCGGTGATTGCCCGTCAACTCGTTGCGAACACTTCAAATTCCAGTAAATAACAAATCGACCGCTGCAACGATATCGTACCGAGCGGATTCTACCGAGGTTATCCTTTGGCCCAGCGCACGACGTTCAACGGCGGCCAGTTCCTCCACGACGATGACGTAATTGCTTCCGCTGATCGAAATCGACGGATGCAGCCGAGATCCGGCGAGCCTTGTACTGGCCTCGACAAGCGGTGCAGCGATAATACTTCTCAACGCGGCCACACGATCGTGCTGCAAAACGATAAGAAACGGATACTGACTGCGGCTGGTGCGATTGAGATTTTCAACGATGTCAAATTGTCGGGGCACTCAAAACATCCGCATGCCGTCAGAAAACAGGCCATGGGTCTCGATCATCTCGTTGTAGGCGTCGACCGCCTCTTTGTTTGCCTCGTACCACTGGCGCGCGGCTTGTTCGCGGTCTGCCGCGTTGAGGTACGGCAGGTGACGCCGTAAAGCGCGGCTCAGAAGCTCAGATAGATCGATCCCGGCCTTGCGTGCCGCTGCGAGAGTCTCGCCATCCAGCTCGACCGTAACGCGCTCGTTCATCGATAGCTCCTGACTCTATCGCGCAGTTACATAGCAAAGTTGGCCTTCGGCAGCCAGTTATGGACTAGCCACCCCTAGCGGACGGCGCTGAAGAATCGAGAGAGCCGCAATCCGGACGGCCACTGCCAAACCGATCGGTGCGCGACCGCCAAGTCCCACGAGCCTAGCAGCACGTTCACCCGTCCGACCAAATCGGCGACCGGCAACAGCCCGACGCCGCCCATGCTGACGGGCACCCGGCTATCGTCCGAATTGTCGCGATTGTCGCCCATGACAAACAAGTGGCCGGGCGGGACGGTGATCTCGGCCATGTTGTTCATCGGCCCGCTGGTGCTCTCCTGGAAAATCAGGTGTTGACGTCCGCCCGGCAGCGTCTCGAGGAATTGCGGCACGAGCTGCCGCGCGCCGTCGTCGCTCTCGTCGCTGCCCATGCCGTCGGACGTAAGGCCGACCGGTTTGCCGTTGATCCATACCCGGCCGTGCCGCACGGCGATGCGATCCCCCGGCAGGCCGACTACCCGCTTGACCCAGATTTGCGACATATTCGCCGGCGAGCGGAACACGACGACATCGCCGCGCCGCGGCAGCGCGCCCAAGATTCGCTTCGTGCCCGGGATGTTGATGAACAGCGGCAGGGATGCCGTGCTGTAGCCGTAAGGGTACTTGGTCGCCAGCAACTCGTCGCCGATCTTCAACGTCGGCTCCATCGAGCCTGACGGCACATAATACGGCTCGGCGAGCGCGCTCTTGGCAACGGTGATCGCCAACAGGATCAGGGCCAGATCGAGGAGCGACTTGGCCCAGCCCGCCCGACGAGGGGCTTCGGCGCCGGCATCGGCATGTTCAGGCGTCGTCATCGGCCACCCGTGCCGCCGACGGTGATGCGGTCGATGCGCAGCGTCGGCTGGCCGACGCCGACCGGAACCCCCTGGCCGTTCTTGCCGCAGGTGCCGATGCCATTGTCGAGTTGGAGATCGTTGCCGACCATGGAGATGCGGCGCAGATCGGTCGGGCCGTTGCCGATCAGCATGGCGCCCTT
>JASHRW010000061.1 GCA_030037065.1 Xanthobacteraceae bacterium | reverse complement strand
CGCTGGTCGCGGCGCTGGCGCTCGTCGTGCGCCGGCCGGTCAAGGTCGCGCTGACGATGGAAGAACAGTTCTACATGATCACCAAGCACCCGACGACGTTCCGCATCAAGAGCGGCGTCGGCAAGGATGGGCGCGTTGTGGCGCGCGCCTGCGAGGTGTTCTGGAACGGCGGCGCTTATGCGGATATCGGTCCGCGGGTGACGCAGAAATCCGGCTTCACCTCGCCCGGCCCCTACGACATCGACAACGTCCGCATCGATTCCTACGAGCTTTACACCAACCGCACGCCGGCGGGCGCGCTGCGTGGCTTTGGCATTCCGCAGCTCGTGTGGGCCTACGAGAGCCACACCGACCTGATTGCGCGCGAGCTGAAGGTCGATCCGGTCGAGTTTCGCCGCAAGAATATTCTGCGCGAGGGACGTCCGCAGGCGAGCGGTACCGTCATGAAGGATGCCGCCATTGCCGCCGTGCTCGACGCCATCGCGGCGCGCATGGGCTGGAATCAAAAACAAAAATTCGATCGTGGCATTGGATGCATGCGCCGCGGCCGCGGCGTCGCCATCGGCTTCAAGGCTTCGATTTCGCCGACCACGTCGGTTGCCATCGTCAATGTGTCCGCGGATGGCTCGACCATTCTCTACACCAGCACCTCGGATATGGGCCAAGGTTCCGATACCGCCTATGCGCAGATCGTCGGAGAAGTTTTGGACCTCGAGGCGGAAGATGTGCGCGTCGTGCACCCGGACACCGACGTGACGCCCTACGACATGGGCACGCTCGGCTCGCGCTCGCTGTTTCATATGGGCAACGCGGTACGGCTTGCGGCCGAGGACGCCCGTGCCAAATTGCGGGCGTTGGCCGCCGAGGCTGGGTTGCCGGAAGGCACCAATTATCCGCCGGCCGAGATTTTCAAGAAACGCTACGGCATGCAGGCCGGCAACGTGATCGGCACGGCGAGTTTCGTTCCCACCTACAAGTCGCCCGATGCGCAAACCGGGATGTCCGATAACGTCACGCCGTTCTGGATGATCGGCGGCGCCGGTGCCGAGGTCGCGGTCGACACCGAAACGGGCGACGTGCGCGTGGAAAAGCTCGTTAACGCCGCCGATTGCGGGACGCCGATCAACCCTGCGGTGGCGCGCACGCAGCTTTCCGGTGCTGCGATCATGCAGCTTGGCTTCACGCTCTCCGAAATCATGCAGCTCGACGGCGGCCAAGTGACCAACGCCTCGCTCGCCGACTACAAGATTCCCGGCATCCGCGACATCCCGCTGATGGACAACGAGCTGGTCGACGCCGAGCAGCATTCCGGCCCGTTCGGCGCCAAGGGGCTGGGCGAGTCAGGCACTTTCGGCGTTTCACCCGCCATCGCCAACGCCATTCAGGACGCCGTCGGTGTCCGCATCACCGAACTGCCGATCACCGCCGAAGCGGTTTTCCGCGCGCTGCGCAAGCAAGAGGGCCGCCCACTCGAGGACGCATGATGAGCACACGCCTGATAAACTTCACGCTCAATGGTCAGCCGGTCTCGACCGCGATCGAACCGCATCGCAATCTGGTCGAGCTGTTGCAGCGCTTCGATCTGTTCGGCGCGCGCGAGAGCTGCGGGCAGGGGCTGTGCGGCTGCTGCACCGTTCTGGTCGACGACAAGGCGGTCTCCGGTTGCCTCTATTTCGCGATCTGGGTCGACGGCAAGAGCGTCACCACCGTCGAGTCGCTCGATGCCGACGGCCAGCTCTCGCCGGTACAGCAGGCCTTCATCGACGCCGGCGCGTTCCAGTGCGGTTTCTGTACGCCGGGCTTCATTCTCATGTCGCATCAGTTGCTCAAGGAGAATCCGAACCCCAGCGACGACGATATTCGGCATTATCTCTCGGGCAATCTGTGCCGCTGCGGAACCTATCCGGAAGTGATCGAAGCGGTGAAGCTGGCGGTGCGAAAGTGATCGCGATCGGGGAAATCGCGTGCCTACCATTCGCTTCGGTCTGATTGGCGACAATATCGTGGCGTCGCGGTCGCCCGCACTACACCGCCTCGCCGGACAGATATGCGGGCTCGACGTGCGCTATGATCTCCTGGTGCCGCGCGAGTTGGGTCTCGATTTCGACGCGACATTCGATCGCGCACGGGACGGCGGCTATCGTGGGCTGAACATCACATATCCGTATAAAGAAAAAGTCCTGGCGCGGGTCAGCATCGACGATCCGCTCGTCCGTGCGATCGCCGCCTGCAACACGCTGGTGTTCGACGGCCAGAACGCCGCCGGCACGAACACCGATTATTCGGGTTTCCTCGGCGCCTACCGCGCCAATTTCGGCACGGCTCCTCCCGGCCGCATTGCCATGGCCGGATGCGGCGGCGTCGGCAAGGCGATCGGCTTTGCGCTGGCCAGCTTAGGCGCGAAGGCGCTGCACCTGTTCGATACTGACCTGCCGAAGGCCGACAAATTGAGACAAGCACTCGCCGGCACGTACCACGATCTTGACGTTGAAATCGCCCGCTCGATTGCGCAGGCGTGCGAAGCCGCCGATGGACTCGTCAACTGTACGCCGTCAGGCATGGGCGGCATTGGCGGCACTGCGTTTCCGGATCCGGTACTCCGCGGGCGCCGTTGGGCGTTCGACGCGGTTTATACGCCGATGGATACGCCGTTCCTGCTCGCCGCACGCGCCGCCGGCTTGTCAATCATGGGCGGCTATGAGCTTCCGCTGTATCAAGGCGTCGCGTGTTTTCGCGTTTTTACCG
>JASHRW010000422.1 GCA_030037065.1 Xanthobacteraceae bacterium | reverse complement strand
CAAGGTGACGAGCCCTGCCCGCGGGCACCGCCCTCGCTCCGCCGGCCACTGTCACATGGCCGGCGTCCTTACGGGAGCGAGGCGGCGCGTCTTCTACTTGTCACTGACGGCATGTCAATAGTCCTCAAAACAGACATAATTTGTCCTTGATTCTATGACGCTTTTTGCGACAGCCTTTGGCTGCGGCAACGGCACGCTCAAGAAGAATCGAGGAAATCATACGAATCAGGATCGCCCGATCAGATGGCATTTCAGTGATCGCATGAAGGCACAACTTTTGCCCCTACATAGCGGCTAAATTTTTTTGCCAACGAGACCCTTTTTATGGCTCTGCTGCATATTCCGCTAGATCGCATCGAGGAAGCATCCTTACGAGCCCTGATCACTGCCGGGGCCGCTGAAAGTCGCACAATCGACTATAAGCGAACAGCCTATGGCAATTCTCATTCTGACTACTCGGAATTTCTCGCCGACATATCGTCCTTCGCCAACACGTCGGGCGGCGACCTACTGCTCGGCATGGATGCTACAAACGGTATCCCGACAGCCATCTCGCCCCTAACAATGCCGATGGATGGCGAGATTCTGCGCCTAGAACAGGTGGCACGAGGCGGCCTTCAACCCCGTGTAGTCGATATCGCTTTTCGCGCGGTACCAATTCCTGCAGGCGGCAATGTCCTGATCATCCGAGTCCCTCGCAGCTATAACCCGCCGCACCGCGTCGTCCGCCAGGGCAGCAACCGATTTTGGGCTCGCTCGGCCGCCGGGAAATTTGAGCCCGATGTCAGTGAACTGCGTACGATCTTCAATGTCCGACCGCAACTTGCCGAGCGCGTTAGAGACTTCCGCCTCGATCGCATCGCTAAGATTGCTGCCGGTCATACCCCCGTTCAGATAATGGATCGGGGAATCCTGATCCTTCACGTCGTCCCGTTGTCCGCCTTCGACGCGCCTACGACGTTGCCCCTTTCCGAGATCGAACGGAACTGGAGTTTGTTTGCCCCCATCGGATCTCGCTCCGCGAGTCATGCTCACATCAACTTCGATGGCATCCTAAAAACCTCGAACGCGGATGCGCAGGCTAGGCAACATCGTGCCTATGTTCAACTCTACCGTAACGGACACCGGCATTACGGCAACATCCTCCGGGACTCCGATCATTTTCCAACTCGATGACAAACTCATCGGCGAGACCGAACGATTCCTCATCAACCTCTCAGGCATCGGTATCGAGCCGCCGTATGCGCTCCTGGTTGGTCTTGTCCGCATTTCCGGGGCGCGACTTCACTTAGTGCGCGACCCTCATGATCCAGGGTGGTATGATAACCTCAGTGGTCCCCTTGACCGGGATCAGTATCATTTTGATGAGGCGATCTTCGAAACCATCCCCGACACTCCAGCGGAATACGTGCACATTATGCGCCCGATCCTCGACCAGCTCGCAAACACGGCAGGACAGGCAACGTCCCCTATTTTCGATGCCGAGGGTCGATACATTCCAGTAAGGCGATGATCTAGGTCCGCGACAGGGTCATTCGCGTCAAGCTATCCCTTACGACTTGTTCTGCTTGAGCTGCGCCAATTGATCGTTCAGCCAATCCAAAATTTTCTTGTAATGGGCATCGTCCGGCGCAAGCGTCATGAGGCGCTGCATGATGGCTTGTCCCTGTTGGAGCTGAGGCAGCGCATCGCCGCGATCGTTGGACTTCAGGTAGACGATCGCAATATTGATATAGCTGTCGACCAGACTGACCTGCCAGGGCCGGTTGTTGGGATTTGACTTGACGAGCTGCTGCGCGATGTCGAAAGCCGCGCGATAGGATTCGAGGGCGCCGTTGAAATCACCTTGCGCCAGTTGGATTTTGCCGACGTCATCATAGGAGAGCGCGAGGCTGTGCTGCTCAAATGCGTTGCCAGGCTCGGCCTTTACCAGCTTCTGCATGACGGCGAGGCTTGCCTGCATGGATGACAGCGCGGCCGCCTGATCGCCCTTCGCGAGTTGCAGGTCGCCGGCCGCCTGATAGGCGACTGAGAGATCGTGCTGCCAACGGTCATTGCCGGGATCGGCTTTGGCCAGTTTTTGCATGATGGCCAGCGCCGCATCATTCGCCGTGAGGGCATCCGCAGTATTGCCTTGCGCCTTCAACACGTCGACCAGGCGGTTATAGGAGAACGAAAGATCCACCTGCCATTGCGTGTTACTCGGATCGCTGTCAGCCAGCCGCTTGGTATCGGCAAGACCGTCCTGAAAAGATGCCAGGGCGTCGGTCAATTTTCCTTGTTGTAAAAGCACGTTGCCTATCTTGTTTTCTGTCACGTAAAGATCGCGCTGAGCGTCGGTGTCAGAGGGAGCGGCTTTGGCCAGGCGTTGCGTTATGGCGAGATCTTCGTGGTACATCGCGAGCGCATCGGCGAGGTTGCCCTGCTTATCATAAACTCCACCCAGATTGTCGTAGGCGATCGAAAGGTCGCGTTGCCATTGCGCGTCGTCAGGGAGAGCTTTCGCTTCGCGCTCTGCGACCGCGAGGCTCGCGCGATAGGAGTTTAACGCTTCTGGAAGGTTGCGTTGCGTGGATTGAACGCCTCCAATCCTGTGATGGAACACGAACAAGTCATGCTGCCATTTAGGATTGGCCGGTTTGGCCTTGGCCAGACGTTCCGCGATGGCAAGCCCGGCGTTGTAGCTCGCCAACGCGGCAGCGACATTTCCCCGGGCTTTCTGCGCATTCCCCAGCCAGTTGTTTGCCGCCGCGAGGTTGTCCTGCACGTCGATACTTGCGGGGTTGCCGGCCAGCAATTGAGTGAAGATTTGCCGCGCTTGGGCGGCGGCTTGCACCGCCCCCGCGGTATCGCCAACCGACAAGAGCGAATGCGCCAGTTCGATGAGCGCGGCGCCCTCGCTGTACTTAAGGTCCGCCGACACGTTTCCCGATTTCGTGAGTTGTTCCTGCAGGCCGCGGGCGCGGTCGAGTATGTCCTTGACCAGCGAGGCGGGAATGCCTTCGGTGTTGCGGAAGCGTTGCGCCAGACTGAACACGAGGCCATTCGCGGTTTTGGTGGCCGCGGCCAAGGTTTCTTCGGCACGCCGGCGCTGTGCGGTCGCCACTCGCTCCTGCCAAATGGCGAGCCCGGCTAGCACGAGCGCAACGGCAAGCCCGGCCGCGAGGGCGCCGGTCAGGATATTGCGCCGCCGCGTCGCCCCGCGCCGGCTCTCGGCGATAAAGGCCTGCGTTTCCTCGGTCGGCGCCGGGGCGTCAGGCGGGCGCGAGGCGATCCAGCGCTCTGCCTCCTCAAGCGCCGGTGAGCGCAGCTGCAGGCCCCCGGGCCGGCCCGCAGCCGTCCATTGCCGCGCTGCTTCGCCATATTCGGTGTGTTTCCTGATCCAGCCGATGTCGGTCTGCAGCGCCTCGGCGAGCCGGTCGGCGCTGGCGTCGAACTGAGCCGGGTCGTCGAAGAAGACGAAATTCAGCCGCCGCAGCGCCTCGGGTGTCGCCGCATCATCGACGCGCCGGCAGACGATCGGCGCAAAACGCTTGTTGAGCGCCGCCGCGTAGTCGATCTCGCGCAGCGCCTCCCGCGAGGCGACGGAATCGGGCGAGAGCACGAACACGACCGTGTCGGCCTGCTCGATCAGCGCTTGCAGGCGCTTCCACCAATCCTCAAACGCGTAGATTTCGCTGCGATCGATCAGGGGCTCGAAACCGCGCGCCTTGAGCGCGGCGTCTAGAACGTCGACGAACGCCAAATCCTTACGCGAATAGGAGATGAAGACGCGTGTCTTGGCTTCGACTGCCCGCGCTTCAGCCGTATCTTGCACGAGGAGATGCCTTGTGCCTGAACGCCCCCGCGACTCATCGTAGCGTAGCCTGCGCTCTAATAAAACCCGCGAAACGAAGCCACGCCGCCAACAGCCTGGCATCGCGCATTGCAGAAAAAGCTCGGCCGCCGATAAACGCTACGGATCATTCGCGTCGGTTTTGCCGGAACATTGCGATGTCGGCCCAGCCGTCACTTTCCGACACGACCCGCAACCATGGACACCGCCTTATCGCGATTGCCGCGCTACGCTGGCTCACCAATATTCCTTCGCGCGCGGGCGCATCCATCTGCGGCGTGAGGCGGCGCTCGCATGGCCAAATCGCGGCGTAGCGATCCGGCTCCAAAAAACCGCGCCTCTTATTGCCCGAGCGCCGGCCGACCAGGACCCTACTCCATCCCCTCGATGGCAAAGACGCGGAATTTTCCATACTTGGCGCCGACCGCCCGCAATTCCCTTGATTCTTTTGATTCCCACCAGCGTTTGACGTCGTCCATGCTGTTCCAGACGTGCAGCACGACGCGTTTCGGCGGCTCGCCTTCGAGCGCCAGCGTCTTGCCGCCGGCAGCGAGGTAACGGCCGCCGGCGGCGCGGACGACCGGCTGATTTTTGGCGGAGAATTCCTTTGCCATGGCCTGCGGGTTGGTGACATCGACCTCGGCAATGACATAGACCGGCATGACGCGCCTCCTTGCGGGCTATTTGCTTTGCAAATCACAAAAATTGCCACGCCCGCCCGTATCAACATTCGTAGCCGTGCGCGGAGTGCCCCACAGGTGCAGATGCGGCGGCTGGTTAGGTCGGAAACATACGTGATACAGCTTTGCGAAGACCGAGAGAAGCTGATCGCCGTAACCGCATCAAGACATCCCGTGCACCGGTAACCCTGCAAAAGCGGTCGATAGATGTCTCCGGAAAGGGAAGATCACCGACGCTATTTTTGCATGTAAGTTTTTGTTTGTAACCATGTATCCGACTGCGGCACGGAACGCGCCGCGCGCGTTCAGCCGAGCAGCACTCTGCGCACCGCTGCCGCCCAGGCGGCGAGCTTGCGCTCGCGAGCGGCGGCGTCCATCTGCGGTTCAAAGCGGCGTTCGCAATGCCAGAGCGCGGCGTAGCGATCCGGCTCCGGGAAGAAGCCGCACTGCAGGCCAGCCAGATAAGCGGCACCGAGCGCAGTGGTTTCGCGCACATATGGGCGATCGACGATGCAGCCGGTCAGATCGGCGAGGCGCTGCATGGTCCAGTCCGAAGCGGCCATGCCGCCATCGACGCGCAACACTTTCAGCGCGTCCTGCGCCTGCGGCCAGTCCGCCCGCATGGCGGCGACGAGATCGGCGGTCTGGAAGCAGACGCTTTCGAGCGCGGCGCGGGCCAACTCGGCCGGGCCGGTGGCGCGCGTCAATCCGAACAGCGCACCGCGCACGTCGGGCCGCCAATACGGCGCGCCGAGCCCGACAAAGGCGGGAACGAGAATGACGTCCTGGGTCGGGTCCGCCGCCGCGGCGAGCGCGCCGGTCGCTTCCGCGCTGTCGATGACGTGCAGCGAATCGCGCAGCCATTGCACCGCCGCCCCGGCGACGAAGATCGAACCTTCGAGCGCATAGCTGCGCTCGCCGCCGAGCTGATAGGCGATGGTGGTGAGCAGCTTGTTCCTGGAAACGACCGGCGTCGGCCCGGTGTTGAGCACGGCGAAGCAGCCGGTGCCGTAGGTCGATTTGATCGCGCCCGGCGCAAAGCACGCTTGCCCGATCAAGGCGGCCTGCTGATCGCCGGCGACGCCGCAGATCGGAATTGCCGCGCCGAAGATTTCGGGATCGGTTAAACCGAACGCCGCCGAACAATCACGGACCGCAGGCAGCACCGATTGCGGAATATCGAACAGCGCCAAGAGCCGCTCGTCCCAGCAGCCCTGGTGAATGTCGAACAGCAACGTGCGCGAGGCGTTGGTGGCGTCGGTTAAGTGCACCTTGCCGCCGGTGAGGCGCCACAGCAGATACGTGTCGACCGTGCCGAAGGCGAGCTCGTCGCGCGCCGCCATGTCGCGCGCGCCCGGCACGCGATCGAGCAGCCAGGCGAGCTTGCTGCCCGAGAAATACGGATCGAGCAGGAGGCCGGTCGTCGCGGCGAACAGCGGCTCATGCCCGGCGGCGCGCAGCCGCGCGCAAAACTCCGCGGTGCGGCGGTCCTGCCAAACGATGGCGCGATGCAGCGGCTTGCCGGTCGCGCGCTGCCATAGCAGCGTGGTCTCGCGCTGATTGGTGATGCCGATGGCGGCGATGTCGCGCGGTCCGGCGCCGGCCTGGCGCATGGCGCCGCGGCAGGTTTCGACCGTGCTGGTCCAGAGGTCTTCAGGGTCGTGCTCGACTTCGCCGTCGGCGGGAAAGTGCTGCGGAAATTCGCGCTGCGCGACCGCCGCAATCGACATGTCGGCGCGAAACAAAATGGCCCGCGTCGACGTCGTCCCCTGGTCGATGGCCAGTACGTACGCCGTCACCCGTCCCTCCCGCGCGCCGCTGTTGCCCAGCGCATAGAATAGCACTGCCGCGGACGGCAAATCCGCGGCAGCGCGTCGATTCGGAACGAGAGCGCGAGATCTCTAGTAGAAAGCGCCCGGGAACACTTGGACGACCTGACCAGTGGCGACGTTCACCAGCAGGAGATCAGGTCCGTATTCGACGTACTGGAAACCCGGATCGGGCGGCGGCAACCCCATCGCGGCCCAGCCGGTGTAGTAATACGTCGGCGTCCGCCAGAAGATCGGCGGCAGGATCGCTCCTGCCACCCACAGGCGATAACCGTAGCCGGGCGGATAGACCCACGGGTGCGGGAAATGCACATGATGCCAGGCCCAGGACCGGCCATGGAACATCCACGGTCCAGGGCGATACGGTCCGGGATGGAACGGTCCGTGGCCGTACGGACCCGGACCATGCCGGGGACCGGGGTGATGGCCATACGGCTGGGCCGCGGCCATGGTCGGCAGCGCAAGCGCAAAAGCTGCGGCGATGGCAGTCACGCGTAGCATGAAAGCTCCTATGCTCAGTGGCAGGTACGTTCGGCGCCCATACTACAGAATTCGCCGACAAGAAGGTACCGCCATAGTCCCCACGACAGCCCAATCATGACGTTGTGGCTGCAACATGACCTTCACAAAACAATGGTTTACCGCCATCGTGACGTCCGGCACCGCCGGGACCGGCGGTTTGGGCGGCCGGCGGAAGCTAAAGAGCCTCGCCGGCTCAATGCGATGTACAACTTGGGCTGCGCGGGAAAACGCGGTGTCACAAATATCGGTTGTCGATGTCAGTAAATATTGGGGCGCCACCCGGGCGGTCGACGGAGTGAGTTTCGCGGCCGACGCGGGCTCGCTCCTGGTCCTGCTCGGCCCGTCCGGTTGCGGCAAGTCGACGACACTGCGCCTGATCGCCGGGCTCGAACAGGTCTCGGGCGGCCGTATCTTCATCGGCGGCGCGGACGTCACCGCGCTGCCGCCGGCCAAACGGCGCATCGCCATGGTGTTTCAATCCTACGCGCTGTTCCCGCATCTTACCGTCGCGGAAAACATTCTGTTTGGACTGAAGGTGCGCAAGGTCGCGGCGGCCGAGCGCGACCGCCGGCTCGAGCGCGTCGCCGCGCTGCTCGGCCTGGAAAGGCTCTTGGCCCGCAAGCCGGCGCAGTTGTCCGGCGGGCAGCAGCAGCGCGTCGCGCTCGGCCGCGCCATCATCGCCGAGACGCCGGTGTGTTTGATGGACGAGCCGCTGTCCAATCTCGATGCGCAATTGCGCGCCGAGATGCGCCGCGAGATTCGCAGCATCCAGCAGAAGCTCGGCATTACCATGGTCTATGTCACCCACGACCAGAGCGAGGCCATGAGCATGGCCGACCGCGTCGTTCTCATGCGCGAGGGCAAGGTCGAGCAGGCGGCGGCGCCGGACGACATGTACGCGCGTCCCGCAACCGTGTTCGCCGCGCGCTTCATCGGCACGCCACCGATGAACATTTTGCCGGCGGCACCGGATATTGCGGCGGCGGATCAGGTTCTGATGGGCGTGCGGCCCGAGCACGTCATGCTCGGTCATGACATCGGGATGCCGTTGCGGGTGCGGGGCGTGGAATTCTTCGGTGCCGACACCGTCGTGACCTGCGCGTATGGCGAGGCGACGCTGACCGCGCGCGTGCCGGGCAAGGCGACGCTGAGTGCCGGCTCCGCCATCCGCGTGCATTGGCGTCCGGAAGATTTGCATTTCTTCGACGCGGCGAGCGGCCGACGCCGCGACGACGTCATGACGCTCGCCATCGGCGACGCCAAGCAATTCGTTCACGCCGGTCTGGCTTAAAGCATGATCCCGAGTGCGCACCGGTTTTCGGAAAAGATCATGCTTCACCAATAAGGGAGAGCAGGAATGCGCTACGCGACGACAAAGTGGCTGGCCGCGCTTGCCGCGGTCGTGATTATCACCTTCAGCGCTTTCACGTCCGCCGCTGCCGCGAAAGACATCGAACTTAGTTTCTATTATCCGATCGCCGTCGGCGGGCCGATTCCGAAGATCATCGACGGCTACGTCGCCGAGTTCGAAAAGGAGAATCCCGGCATCAAGATCAAGGCGATCTACGCCGGCACCTATCAGGACACGCTGGTCAAGGCGCTCACCGCGTTCAAGAGCGGCGAGCCACCGGACATCGCCGTGCTGCTGTCGACCGACATGTTCACGCTGATCGACCAGGACGCGATCACCCCGTTCGACGGTTTGCTCAAGACCGACGCCGACAAGGCATGGGCGAAGTCGTTCTATCCGGCGTTCATGGAGAACAGCCGGACGGGAGGAAAAATCTGGGGGATCCCGTTCCAGCGCTCGACCATCGTGATGTTCTACAACAAGGACGCCTTCAAGGCGGCCGGTCTCGATCCGAACAAGGCCCCCGACACCTGGGATGAACTGGTTGCCGACGGGCAGAAACTGGTCAAGCGCGACGCCGCCGGCAACGTCACCCAATGGGCGGTGGAAATTCCTTCGACCGCCTTTCCCTATTGGCTGTTCCAGGGTCTGACCACGGCCAACAACGTACGCCTGATGAACGAGGCCGGTACGAAAACCTATTTCGACAAGCCGGAAGTGATTCAGGCGCTGCAGTTCTGGGTCGATCTGAGCCGCAAATACAAGATCCAGCCGCCGGGTACGATCGAATGGGGCACCACGCCGAAGGATTTCTTCGAGCGCAAGACCGCGATCATGTGGACGTCGACCGGCAACCTGACCAACGTGCGCAAGAATGCCGGCTTTGCGTTCGGCGTCGCCATGCTGCCGGCGCACCAGGGGCGCGGCTCGCCCACCGGCGGCGGCAATTTCTATCTGTTCAAGAAAATGACGGATGAGCAGCGCGCGGCGGCGTTCAAATTCGTCGAGTGGATGACGGCGCCGGAGCGCGCCGCCGACTGGGGCATCGCCACCGGCTACGTGGCGGTGCGGCCCGACGCCTGGGACACGCCGGCGATGAAAAAGTACGTCGCCGACTTTCCGGCCGCCGCAGTGGCGCGAGATCAGCTCAAATACGCGGTCGCCGAATTGTCCACGCACGACAATCAACGCGTGACCAAGGCGCTCAATGACGGCATTCAGGCGGCGCTGACCGGCACAAAAACGCCGGCGCAGGCGATGACGGACGCACAAGCCGAAGCGACGCGCATCCTGCGGCCATATCAGTGATGCGCATCGGCGCGATCGTTGGTCGCGCGCTGGCGATTGCCGGAACTGTCGCGGCGCTCTCCTTCGCCTTCGCCGCTGCCGGCAGTGCTGCGGCGAAGGACATCGCGCTGACATTCTACTATCCGATTTCGGTCGGTGGTCCGATTCCGAAAATCATCGACGGCTACGTGGCCGCGTTTGAAAAGGAAAATCCCGGCGTCACGATCAAGCCGATTTATGCCGGCGCCTACGACGACGCGCTGATCAAGACGCTGACCGCGTTCAAAAGCGGCACGTCGCCGGATATCGCCGTCCTGCTGACGACCGACCTGTTCACCCTGATCGATCAGAATGTGATCGAGCCCATCGGACCGTTACTCAAGACCGCTGCCGATCGGGCTTGGCTTGCTTCGTTCTATCCGGTGTTCATGGATAACAGCCGGGCGGATGGCCAAACGTGGAGCATCCCGTTCCAACGCTCCACCATCCTGGTGTACTGGAACAAAGCAGCGTTTGCGGCCGCGGGTCTCGACCCCGACAAGGCGCCGTCGACCTGGGACGACATGGTAGCCGACGGCCAAAAACTGACCAGACGAGACGCGGGCGGTCAGGTAAGCCAGTGGGGAATCGAGATCCCGAGCACCTCCGGTCCGCAATGGATGCTGCAGGGGATGACGCTTGCAAACAATGTCCGGCTCGCCAATCAAGCTGGCACGCAGACCTATTTCGACAAGCCGGCGGTGATCGAGGCGCTGCAGTTCTGGGTCGATCTCAGCCGCAAATACCGGATCGAGCCGCCGGGAACGATCGGTTGGGGCACGACGCCGCAGGATTTCTTCGAGCGCAAGACCGCGATGATGTGGCAGAGCAGCGGCAATCTCACCAACGTCCGCACCAACGCTGGTTTCCCGTTCGGCGTCGGCATGGTGCCGGCGCACAGCACGCGCGGCTCGCCGACCGGCGGCGGCAATTTTTATCTGTTCAAGAACATGACCGCCGAGCAACGCGACGCCGCGCTCAAATTTGTCGAATGGATGACGACGCCGGAACGCGCGGCGGACTGGAGCATCGCCACCGGCTATATCGCGGTGCGGCCCGACGCTTGGCAGACGCCGGCGATGCAGAAATACCTGGCCGGCTTTCCAGATGCCGCGGTGGCGCGCGACGAACTCAGATACGCCGCCGCCGAGCTGTCCACCCATGACGATGCCCGCGTCGGCAAGGCGCTCGACGATAATATTCAGGCGGCGCTGATCGGCGCCAAGACCTCGGCACAGGCAATGAAGGATGCGCAAGCCCAGGCCGCACGCATCCTGCGGCCGTATCAGTGATGCAAAATCCGGATCAAACGAAGAAGCGTGCCGACGGCGCTCCCTCCCCCCTTGTGGGGGAGGGGAACAGGTTGAGCGTGCCGCAGCACTTGCGAGTCCACATCCACGGCTGGCTGTTGCTGTTGCCGGCCGCGGTGCTGCTCGTGGCGTTCACGTACTACCCCGCCGTGCGAACGATTTTCGACAGCTTGTTCTCCACCCCGCGCGGCGTGCGCGGCGCCGTCTTCGTTGGCATGGACAATTATGCGGCCATGCTCGCTGATCCGGTATTCGTCCGCGCGCTGGTCAACAATTTCGTCTACGCGGCGTGCGTCATTCCGCTGACCATCGCGCTCGCGCTTTCGATGGCGCTCTGGGTCGACGGCAGGATCGCCGGCAGACCGTTCCTGCGCCTGTCGTTTTTCACGCCGACCGTGCTGCCGATGATCGCGGTCGCCAATATCTGGCTGTTTTTTTACGCACCGGGCTACGGCTTGCTCGATCAAATCCTCGGCCTGTTCGGCTTTTCGGCGCACAACTGGCTCGGCGATCAGCACACCGCTCTCGCCTGTTTGATCGCGGTGGCGATCTGGAAGGACGCCGGATTTTTCATGATCTTCTATCTGGCGGCGCTGCAGCAGATCTCGCCACAATTGGCGGAGGCGGCGGCACTGGAAGGCGCCAGCCGCTGGTATTTCTTCCGCCGCGTCACCTTCCCGCTGTTGATGCCGACGACGCTGTTCGTGCTGGTCAACGCCATCATCAATTCGTTCCGTCTCGTCGACCATATCGTGGTCATGACCCAGGGCGGACCGGACAACGCCACCGCTCTCTTGTTGTTCTACATCTATGAGGTGGGCTTCAAGTTCTGGGACACTGCCTACGCGGCGACGCTGACGGTGGTGTTGCTGACGCTGCTGGCAGTTTTCGCGCTCGGCCAGTTCCTCATCCTCGACCGCCGGATACATTATCAATGAGCGCGACTGACACGTCATTCCCGCGCAAGCGGGAATCCATATCCGCCGTTAGAACAAACATTACATCGACAGTAAGCGCTGCGCTGGAGACCGCCGGCGCTTGGCTGCTGGCGCTCGTCTGGATCGCTCCGCTCGCCTATGCGCTGTGGGCGGCGATCCATCCCAGCGCCTACTCGGCCCATTTCGCGCTCCACGCGCCGCTGACGTTCGCCAATTTCATCAAGGCCTGGAACGCGGCGCCGTTTGCGCGCTATTTCCTCAACACCTTCATGCTTGTCACCATGATTCTCGCAGCCCA
>JASHRW010000421.1 GCA_030037065.1 Xanthobacteraceae bacterium | reverse complement strand
CGTAGGGCGTCACGTCGGTATCCGGATGCACGATGCGCACATCTTCTGCCTCAAGATCCAGAACTTCGCCGACGATTTGCGCATAGGCGGTGTCGGAGCCTTGGCCCATATCGGACGTGCTGGTGTAGAGCGTGGTAGAGCCGTCGGCGGACACATTGACGATCGCAACCGAGGTGGTCGGAGAGATCGAAGCCTTGAAGCCGATGGCGACGCCGCGGCCGCAGCGCATGCATCCAATGCCACGATCGAATTTTTGTTTTTGATTCCAGCCCATGCGCGCCGCGATGGCGTCGAGCACGGCGGCAATGGCGGCATCCTTCATGGTGGTGCCGCTTGCCTGCGGACGTCCCTCGCGCAGAATATTCTTGCGGCGAAACTCGACCGGATCGACCTTCAGCTCGCGCGCGATCAGGTCGGTGTGGCTCTCGTAGGCCCAGACGAGCTGCGGAATGCCAAAGCCGCGCAGCGCGCCCGCCGGCGTGCGGTTGGTGTAAAGCTCGTAGGAATCGATGCGGACGTTGTCGATGTCGTAGGGACCGGGCGAGGTGAAGCCGGATTTTTGCGTCACCCGCGGGCCGATATCCGCATAGGCGCCGCCGTTCCAGAACACCTCGCAGACGCGCGCCACAACGCGCCCATCCTTGCCGACGCCGCTCTTGATGCGGAACGTCGTCGGATGCTTGGTGATCATGTAGAATTGCTCTTCCATGGTCAGCGCGACCTTCACCGGCCGGCGAGCGATGAGCGCCAGCACCGCGACCAAGGCTTCGAGCTTGACGTAGACCTTGGCGCCAAAACCGCCGCCGAGAAACGGCACCTTCACCCGCACGCGATTCTCGGGCCAGCCGAACAACCGCGCGATCTCGGTGCGCACGAATGACGGCGTCTGGTTCGACGTGTGGATGACGAGCGTGTCGTCGCCGGGCTCGGCGACCGCCACGAAGGGCTCGAAGGCCAGATGCAGACATTGTTGCGTCTTGAAGGTGTGCTCGAACACCCGTTCGGCGCGAGCGAATGCGCTCTCGGTATCGCCGCGGCGCAGGTGATAATCGAGCGCGACGTTGGTGCCGGTCCGGCCCTTGAGATGCTTGAGATCGGCGAAGGTGCCTGCCGGCTTCAGCATATCGTGCACGACGATGTCCGGCTGCCGCGCCGCGACCTCGTCGTAGACTGCCGGCAGCTCATCGTATTCGGCGGCAATGAGCTGGGCGGCGCGCTCGGCGACGTGCGGGTCGCTCGCCAAGGCCACCGCGACGGGCTCGCCGACGTGGCACACCTTGTCGAGCGCCAGGATCGGCTGGTCGTGAAAGGCCGGACCATAATAGGGCTCGGGGATCAGCCTGCGGATATCTTCGCCAGTAATGACGCGATGCACGCCGGCGACCGCGCGGGCCGCTCGCGTATCGATGGAGCGGACGCGGCCATGCGGCACGGTTGAGCGAAACACCTTGCCGTAAAGCATGCCGGGCAGGCGCAAATTATGCGTATATTCTGCGCGTCCGGTCACCTTGGCGCGCGCTTCGAGACGCGGGATCTCTCGCCCGACCTGCTTCATCACGATACCTATTGCGCGCTTTCGCCCAAGGCTTGGCGAACGGCGCGGCGCAGATAGACGCGCAGTAGCTCGCGTTTGTAGAGCGCGGAGCCGTGCGCGTCGGACAGTGTCTGCACCTCGTCGGCCGCCACATCGCCGACACGCCGCAGCGACGCGTCATCGGGCGCCGCGCCTTGCAGCGCCTTCTCAGCCGCTTCCATGTGGGTGACTTTCTCGGTCGCGGCGCTAACGATGACGACCGGATCGCGCACGGTGCCATCCTTAAACGCGAACGAGACCGCAACACCGAGCGACGGCCAATCGTCCGCGGTGCGCGAGGTAACTTTCATGTAGGCGGCCTTGCGGCCGTTGAGCGCCGGGACTGTCACCGCGGTAATCAGCTCGTTCTTTTCAAGAACGGTCTCGTAATAGCCGGCATAGAGCTCATCGAGCGGCAACTCGCGATTTCCGTTCGGACCTGCGATCGCGACGCGCGCGCCGAGCGCTGCCAGGACCGGCGGCAAATCCATATGCGGATCGCCGTGCGCGAGCGCGCCACCGACGCGCGCCACGTTGCGCACGCGCACGTTCGACAGCGTGCGCATCGCCCGGGCAAGCACGGGTAGTCGCGAAGCGACGTTCGGATCCTTTTCGACTTCGCGCAAAGTCGCCATGGCGCCGATGCGCAGCGCGCCATTGCCGCCGACCGTGATGCGCGCGTGTTCCGGCTCGATGCCGTGCAGGCAGATTAGCCGCGCCGGCGTAAAGACACCCGCCTTCATCATCAACATTAGGGCCGTGCCGCCCGCGACCGGACGGATCGTCGGCTCTTGCGGATCGAGCAGCGCCAGCGCCTCCTTGAGCGATGTGGGCTCGACCATTTCAAACGGAATCACTTTACGTTTCTCCCTTATTTTTTTGCTGTTTCAGGCGGACACGCTCAGCACATGATCCGCGATCTGGGCGCGGGTGCCGACCCAGACATCCGGGGCCGCCATCGCCTGCGCGACGATCTTCTCGTAGACATGCGCGCCGCGGTGGTGGCCGAAGATGTGCGCATGGCTGGTCACATCGATGATACGAAGCTCATCGGCTCGGGCGCGCGCGATCTCCATCACCTCGTTGAACGCTTCAAGCATCATGCGCGGCGGATGACCGTATTTCATCGACGGCATGTCGTTCACGTCATACGACAGCGGAATGGCGACGATGCGTTTGTTGTCGTGACTCACCACGTAAGGCAGGTCGGCATTGAAGACGTCGCCGTACCAGCGGTAGCCGGCCTCGGCGAGCAGCTTGGGCGTGGATGGCTTTGAAGTGCCACGCGGCGACAGCCAGCCGACGATTTTTTGCTTCGACGTTTTCTCGAGGAGCGCCGTGCAGCGTTCGATGTTCTTTTTCTCGTCTTCGTCGGACAACAGCGCCGGAATCACATCCATCGCGTAGGAATGCGACAGCACCTCGTGACCGTTCTGCGCAATCGCCTTGACGGTCGCCGGCGCGCGCTCGGCGATGACGGCGTTGGTCATCACGCTCGCCTTGGCGCCGTGACGCGCGAAGGCATCCATCAGCCGGTGAATGCCTATTTCGACTCCATAATCGGCCCAGGAGATCGCCATGGTGTCGAGCACGCCAGCAGGCAGCGGATTGCCCATTGGGCTGATGCCGGGCGCCTTGCCGTCTGACCAGGCTTCGAGGCAGACATTAAACACGACGGCGATGCGCTTGCCGTTTGGCCATGCCCAGTCTGGCTGATTCTTCATTCGCGGCTCCGGCCGTCGTTCGGAGCCAACGTTTAATCACCTTGAAGTCACCGCGTCGAGACGGTCGAGCATCACCGCGCCTCGCGGCTGCGCGGGCTCATCACGTAGGCGCCGCCGAGCACGAGCATCGCAAGCAATGCAGGTGCCACGGCGAGCCACAGGCTGGCCGCAGCGACCGCCGCCGTGGCAGCCCAGCCGATCGACGAAAAGGCCTCCGCGAAGGTAGCAAGCCGCGACGACATCTGACGGCGACGAAACTGGCTGCGCTTGGCTTGGCTGCGGAACCAGAACTGCACGGCAGTGGCCGCAGCCGCAGCGACCGCAATGCCGCCGCCCGCGACCAATGCGTGCCACGGCGAGGCGATGGCGAGCGCTGCGACAAGCGGGGCGAAAACGATGGCGACGGCGCCGAGCACCGCCTCGATCTTCGCCGTCAGAATGAAGCGCGCCGGCACCGGCGCGGTGGCGACAAGGTCCGGCGCGTCCTCGCCGGAGATTGCGAGCCAGGCAAGCCCGCCGGCCAATTGTCCCGCCGCCATCACCAGCACCGGCACGACAAGCTGCAACGCACCGTCGCCTCGATCGAAGCTGCGCCACAGCATCAATGCCGGCGGGACCAGATAAAGCATCTGCATAAGCGTCTGCGACATCAGCCATGGATCGCGGCGGAGCAGAATCCATTCCTTGCGGCGCAGCGCGCTGCGCGGCGAAGTTCTGCCGCGAAAGGCATCTGGCCGCGACCGTACGACATTGGACTGACCGGCGCCGGCAGCCGCGATGGCGTATGTGCCAAACCGCGGCGCAACGAGTGCGACGGCGGCGGCAAGGAGAGTCAAACTCACGGTCAGCACACCAAGCAGCGGAATTGTGTCTCCGAGCGCGGCGCGCGCCGGCCAATACACGAGGCTGTGCGCGTCAGGCGCCAACGCCAACAGCGTACTCGAGTGCAACAAAGCCGTGCGCGAGATCGTCCCGTAGGACAAAATCGCGGTGACTTGCAGGCCGATCACGAAAGCGGCACCGATCACTGCGGCGACCACTTGCGCCACAAAGCGCGTGCGCCTGGCGCCGAGGGCGCGAAACAGTGCAACCGTCAGCCCCACTGCCAGCGCCGTCGCGGCGGCTCCCATCGCCACGATCAATCCGTAAGCGCCGAGCCAGCGCCAGCCACCGCGGACAATCAGCACATCGATAAACGGCGCAGCCAGCGGCAGCGCCATCATCGTAGTCCCCAACGCAATCGTGACGATGCGCACACCGAAGAGCTTGTCGCTGTCGACCGGAGACGCGAGGATCAGATCGAGATCGG
Organism: Xanthobacteraceae bacterium; assembly: GCA_030037065.1. GTDB lineage: Bacteria > Pseudomonadota > Alphaproteobacteria > Rhizobiales > Xanthobacteraceae > BOG-931. The sequence goes on along the minus strand of JASHRW010000421.1, from coordinate 4,966 downwards.
AGCGCGCGTAGAACGCGCGCGTGATCGATTCCATGGCCTGCGAGATCATCAACATCCAGGACAACAGCATGCTCGCGGTGATCGTAACCAAGACCTGCTTGTCGATCACCGCATCGGCGTAACGGCCGACCATCCAATAGGCGACGAAATGCATGAACAGGATGAAAGCCGCGACCGCGATGCCGACGCGGCGCAGTCGTCTACGCCGGCCGGCAGCGATCATCCAAAGCCAATCGCGCCAGGCGAGCCGCGCCTCGTGCTCGGCGAACCAGAGAGCGGTGCCGGCCGCAGCATTCATGCGGCCTGCGCCTCTTCGGCTACCAGCGCAAGGAACGTATCCTCGAGACTGCCGCCGTCGCGTACGCCCGCAGCCGCCTGCTGCATACCTGCTCGATGGCGCAACTCTTCGAGCGTGCCTTCGGCAATGAGCCGGCCATGAGCGATGATGCCGATGCGGTCGGCCATGCGCTCCGCCACTTCGAGAATATGCGTGGTCATGATGACCGTGCCGCCGGCCTGCGTGCGCTCACGCAGCACGGTCTTGACCTGACGTGCCGAGCCGGCGTCGAGCCCGGTCAGCGGTTCGTCCAGAATGATCACGCGCGGGTCATGAACGAGCGCGCCGGCGAGCGTCACCTTCTGCCGCATACCCTTGGAGAAGCCTTCGCACCGTTCGTCGGCGTGGGGCATAAGCTCGAGCCAGTCCAGAAGCTCGGCGGCGCGCGCCGCACCAAGCTTGGACTCGACGCCCCACAGACCGGCGACGAATTCCAGATACTCACGGGGCGTGAGCTTGTCGTAGATCATCGGCTCGTCGGAGACCCAGGCGATGATCCGCTTCGCCGCCACCGGATCGGCCAACGCATCGATGCCGCCAACCCGGATAGTGCCGCCATCGGGGCGCAGCAGGCTGGCAATCATGCGCAATGTCGTCGTCTTGCCGGCGCCGTTCGGGCCGACCAGGGCGTAAAATTCGCCGGCGCGCACGGCAAGCTCCAAGCCATCGACCGCGGGACGGTCGAAGCGTTTGATAAGGCCGTGAATTTCCAGACCGAACGGCGCGGGGGGTGAAATGTGCGGCATGAATAACGCCGTAACAAAAAGAGGTTTCGGCGTAGTGAATCGGACGTGGCAAATTGCGTGACGCAGCTAAAGCGTTATGCGGTCGATCTCTTTGAGGTCGTCGACCGACAGCGTCCAGCCGATGGCGGCGACGTTTTGCTCGACCTGCTCGGGCTTGGTGGCGCCGGCGATGATGCTCGGAATGAACGGCCGGCTCGCAAGGAAGCTCATCGCCAGTTCGAGGAGTGTATGGCCGCGCTCGGCGGCGAACGCCGAAAGCGCATCGACCAGCCGCCAGTTGCGCTCGGTGAGCACGCCGCCGCCGCGCGGAGGATCGTTGCCAAGCCGCGTGCCGGACGGCAACGGCGCTCCGTGCTTGTACTTGCCGGTTAATAGACCGCTGGCGAGCGGAAAGTAGGGCAGCAGGCTCAGGCCGTATTTGCGCATCGCGGGAAGAAGGTCTTTTTCCAATCCGCGCTCGAGCAGGCTGTATTCGTCTTGGCAGCAAATGAACGATGCGACGTCGTTTTTGACAGCGGCCTTTTGCGCCTCGACGAGCTGTGCGGCGGAGAAATTGGAGCAGCCGATGAAGCGAACTTTACCAACCTTCACCAGATCGTCGAGCGCGCGCAAAGTCTCTTCGATCGGAGTTTGCACATCGGGGCGGTGCAGCTGATAGAGATCGATCCAATCGGTCTTGAGCCGCCGCAAGCTTGCCTCAGCCGCCTGTATAACGTAGCGCCGCGAGGCGCCGCGCAGTCTTCCGGAATTGTCCATCGGCAGGCCGAACTTGGTCGCCAGCACGACAGTCTTGCGTCGCGCACCCAGGATCTGACCCAAACATTCCTCGGAGCCGCCCTTGTTGCCGTAGATGTCGGCGGTATCGATCAGCGTCACGCCGAGATCGAGCGCCTTGTCGACCACGCGGCGCGAGGCGGCGAGATCGATGCGGCCGCCGAAATTATTGGCGCCGAGTCCGACAAGCGAGACTTCCGGGCCCGAATCCCCAAGCTTGCGCTTCTGCATGCGGGGCCCGGCGGCGATTAGCCGCTGACATTGAAGGCAGCGAGCGCCGCCATATTGACGAGCTGCGCGTCGTTCGCCGACAGCGGCACGATCTGCACCGAGCGATCGAGGCCGACCAGCATCGGGCCGATCACGGTGGCACCCCCGAGTTCCATCAACAACTTCGTGGAAATCGAAGCCGAGTGAAACGCCGGCATGATCAACACGTTCGCCGGCCCGGGCAGGCGGCAGAACGGATAGGCCTCGCGCAGCTCCATGTTGAGCGCCACGTCAGCCGCCATGTCGCCGTCGTATTCGAAATCCGCCCGCTGTCCGTCGAGGATGCGCACCGCCTCCTGTACGCGCTCGGACCGTTCGCCGGCCGGATGGCCGAAGGTCGAGAAGGCCAGTAGCGCCAGTCGTGGATCGTAGCCGAGCGAGCGCGCGACGCTCGCCGCTTCGGTCGCAATCTCGGCGAGATCCTGCGCGGTCGGCATTTCGGTCACCGCAGTGTCGGCAACCAGCACCGTGCGTCCGCGTACCAACACGAGCGAAATGCCCATCACCCGATGGCCCGGCTTCGGATCGATGCAGCGCCGCACGTCCTCGAGCGCAACGGAGAAATTGCGCGTCACGCCGGTGACCATGGCGTCGGCGTCGCCGAGCGCGACCATGCAGGAGGCGAAATGATTGCGGTCCTGATTGACCAGGCGCTGGCAGTCGCGCTGCAGGAAACCGCGGCGCTGCAGGCGCTCATAGAGATAGGCGGCGTAGGCGGCGTTACGTTTGGACAAAGCAGCATTGATGATTTCGATGCCGCTGCCGAGTTCGACGCCAAGCGCCTTGGCGGTCTCGCGCACCGGTCCCTCGCGCCCGACCAAAAGCGCGCTGCCGAGTCCTTGATGCACGAAGCTCGCCGCCGCGCGGATCACCTGCTCCTCTTCGCCCTCGGCGAAGACCACGCGTCGCGGCCGCCGGCGCAGCCGTTCGTAAACGCCGGTGAGCACACCGGCGATCGGATCGCGCCGGCTGCGCAATTGCTGCCGGTAGCTGTCCATGTCGGGAATCGGCCGCCGCGCCACTTTCGATTCCATCGCCGCCTTCGCCACCGCCGGCGGAATGTCGGAAATGAGCCGCGGATCGAACGGCACCGGGATGATGTAATCGGGACCGTATTTCGGCCGTGCCCCATAAGCGGCGGCGACTTCATCCGGAACGTCTTCGCGCGCCAACGCGGCGAGCGCACGCGCCGCCGCAATCTTCATCTCCATGTTGATCGCGCGTGCGCGCACATCGAGCGCGCCGCGGAATATGTAGGGAAAGCCGAGCACATTGTTGATCTGGTTCGGGTAGTCGGAGCGACCGGTGGCCATGATGGCGTCCGTGCGCACCTCGGCCACCTCCTCCACGGTGATTTCCGGATCCGGATTGGCCATGGCGAAGATGATCGGCTTATCGGCCATGGACTTCACCATGGCCTTGCTCACCGCGCCCTTCACCGAAAGGCCGAAGAAGACATCGGCGCCGGCCAAAGCCTCGGCCAGCGTGCGTGCCTTGGTCTTCACAGCGAAGGCGGACTTCCACTGATTCATGCCTTCGGTGCGACCTTCGTAGATGACGCCCTTGGTGTCGCAAAGGATGAGATTCTCGGGGCGAAAGCCGATGGCGCGCAGCAATTCGAGGCAGGCGATGCCGGCCGCTCCGGCGCCGTTGCAGACGAGCTTGGTGGCCTTGATTTCGCGGCCGGTCAGCTCCAGCGCGTTGATCAAACCGGCGGCGGCAATAATCGCGGTGCCGTGCTGATCGTCGTGAAAAACCGGAATGTCGAGCAGCTCGCGCAGCTTCTGCTCGATGATGAAGCATTCCGGCGCCTTGATGTCCTCCAGATTGATGCCGCCCCAGCTCTTGCCGAGCAGTTTGACGCAATTGACGATTTCGTCGGGATCTTCGGAGGAGACTTCGAGATCGATAGAATCGATGTCGGCGAAGCGCTTGAACAGGACCGCCTTGCCTTCCATCACCGGCTTCGCCGCCAACGCGCCGCGATTGCCGAGGCCCAAAATGGCGGTGCCGTTGGTGATTACCGCGACGAAATTGCCCTTGGTCGTGTAGTCGAAGGCTTTCGCCTCGTCGTCGGCGATGGCCAAGACCGGCACGGCGACGCCGGGCGAGTAGGCGAGCGACAGATCGCGCTGCGTCGCCATCGGCTTGGTGGCCACGACTTCGAGTTTTCCGGGACGGCCTTGGCTGTGAAACAACAGCGCTTCCTGGTCGGTGAAAGTCGGGCGATTGGACCGGCCGCCATTCTTGTCCTTGCCGCCGTTGCTGGAAGCCATTGTCACTGTCCTTCTACGACCTGCCGCCGAACCGGGGCACAGACCTTAGCGAAAGCCAAGGCGCTTGCTCAAGTGAAAGCCGAAAACCGATAAGCGCGACACTTTTGCCGACCTGAGGCCGAATTGACCGCATGTACAACGGATTGAACTTGAGCGCACAGGAGAGTAAGCGTGCGCCCATCCAGCCAATCCGGAAGCCAACCGGCATTTCCATGATCCGATTTCTTCTGCGGTTTCTCGGCCTGTGCCTGCTCGCAGCCGCCTTTGTGTTCTTCGTCTATGACGGGACCAAGTCGATCGCCAACAATCAATTTGTTTACGTGCGCGTCAGTGAACTGTGGGCCGACATCGACCAGCACAGTCTCACCGCGGCGCAGGACTGGCTCAGGCAGAAGGCGCTGTGGGCCTGGGATCCCTACATGCAGATATTTTTCGAACTGCCCACCTGGGTGGTGCTTGCCGTCATAGCGACGATCCTTGTTATACTCGGCCGCAAGAAAAGAAAGCTCATCGGCTACGCGCGGGACTAGCAGCGCTTCCCAAATTCCGCGTCTGTGCCGATC
>JASHRW010000060.1 GCA_030037065.1 Xanthobacteraceae bacterium | reverse complement strand
GCCGCCGCCTCGGCCGACGACACACCGCCGGCGGTGAAATTGACCTTGTCCTGGTCGACGAGCTTGTTGAGCTTTTCGGTCGCCTGCCCGACATTGGCGGCGCTGTCCTCGGCCAGAATCTGGAACTCGCGGCCGAGGATGCCGCCCTTCTTGTTGATCTGACTGACCGCCATCTTGGCGCCGTTGAGCTGCGAGGTGCCGAGCGCCGCATAGGTCCCGGTAAACGGGTCGATCCAGCCGAGCTTGACTGGGGTCTCGCCCAGCGCCTTGATGACGAAGGGGCTCATGACCTGGGTCGCGCCCAGGACCACACCTGCCTTGAGAATCGTACGCCGCTGCACGGGTACGCTGATACGCTCTTTGGACATCGCCTTCTCTCCTCCCTTGAAGTGTTGCTGGATCAACGGCCCGCCAAACCGAGCGGAATTGCGGACCCTGGATTTTCAATTCGACCGTTGTATTAGGGTATCGCAAATTACAATCCCAAAGAAAATGCGAAAGTTAATCGCACTCGCGTCAAAGACCCGCCATGCCTGAAGCGGTCGCGGCGAAATTCGCCGGGAAAACAAGCAATCCCAAATCATGCGCCGCTTGGGCAGCGGCCCGTCGCCCTGAGACAAAGCGCCGCTCCCTGCGGCGCCGCGTGTCTTCATGAAGTTACGCCCGTCGATTCAAGGCGACACGTACATCGATCGCGCGTCAGTGGTGAAGGCCTTTCGCGAGTCCGGATCGAGATAGAACATGTGGCCACCGCGATAGAGCCGAAGCTGCGTCCGCTCCTCAGCCTCCGCCGCCGGCAAATGGTCGAGCACGTAGCGCGACACCGCGTATGGCGTGACCATATCGCTGTAGCCATTGGCGATCATCAGCCGGAACGATGGCGTCAGCTCCAGCAGCACGCGCAAATCCTCGGCGACGCTCGGTTGCGTGCGGCCGCTCCCCCACTTCCATCTGCCGGCGATTTCTTCGTTCAGCAGGTTGTAGGTCATCTCGGTCTTGAAGCCGAGTTCACCGCGCGCGTAAGCGACAAACGCGCCGCCGTAGGAGCGCACCAGCCCATCGAGGATTGGATCGGGAGCGCGCGCTGCGGCAAATTCGGGATTGGGATCGTCCACCGCAAAGGTCGCATCGTAATGGCTGACGATCTTTTGGTCGTTGAGATGCAGCTCCTTGACGTAAGAGTCACCGATAAACCCGCGGTGCCGCGCCACCACATCCTCCGGTAGCCCGGTCATCGCTGCAACGCGCGCATAGAAGTTTTTCGCCGCGTCGCCCTGCAGCGGCGGCCCGGCCAGCGCGGTGAGATAATCGGTCAGCGCGAAATGCTCGGCCTGCGCTAGCGCCTGTTTGCTGAATGTGCCTTTGCGCTCGAGCTCGGCCGCGGCGAGCGACGGTAGCTGCAGCGCGGCGCCGAGCGCATAACGGTCGCCGCCGAATTGGAACGCGCCATCGAGCATCGGCGAGACCATGAGAATGCCGCTCACCGAAATGCCCTGATCGTTCTGCAGGGCGCGCGCCACCTTGGCGGCGCGGAAACCGCCATAGCTTTCGCCGAGGATGAATTTCGGCGACGAGACGCGGTTATTTTTGGCAACGTAAAGCGCGATCACCTTGGCCATCGATTCGGCGTCGGCGCTCACGCCCCAGAAGGGCTCGCCACCATCGGGTTTGGCCGCCCGGCTCCAGCCGGTGCCGACCGGATCGACCAGCATCAGATCGGTGAACGCAAGCCACGTGTCCGGATTGTCCGCCAATTTGACTTGCGCGCCGTCGTGCCCATTACCGCCGAATTGGGCGAGTCGCGGACCGACCAGGCCGAGATTGAGAAACGCCGAGGCTGCGCCGGGGCCGCCGTTGAAGGCGAAGGTCAGGGGCCGGCTCGCCGGATCGGCCGATTTCGCCACATAGGCCGTATAGAACACGGCCGCCATGCGCTCGCCGGATTGGTCGAACAACGAGAACGTTCCGGCGGTCGCCGTGTAGGTGAGTTTGCCGCCGCCGGCGAGATCGATGCTGTGCTGCGTGGTGGAGTCACCCGGCAACAACGACAGTACGCCCGGCCCATTCCGCGGCGAATTTGATTGATCGTGTTGTTGACGATGTTCGCCGCCCGGCTTGCGCTCCTGCGCGGCGGCGACGGCCGCCAACGCGAATGAGGCGGGGGCGGCGACCACCAGGCCGGTCAGTATCCGACGACGATCCAGCATGGGCATTTTTTGCGATAGCTTGCTCATTCGAGTTCGATGGCGCCTTCGATTTCCACCGCGAGGCCGATACCGTCGATCGTCAGCATGGCCTTGGCCGGCAGCGTCTCATTGCCTTTCAGGCGGCCGCCGCTGACCGCAGTCCGCACCGCCTGTTCGATCTCGCGCTGCGCGGTGACGCCGACCTTTTTGAGGAATTTACGCACACTGACATTGAGGGCATCGTCGTTCATGATCGTCTCCGCAAAGTGCCGGAAAAGTGGTCATTCTGGCGCGCAGTCTATCCGGTAATCGGCAGCTTCACGACTCACGGGGTCGAGCCGGTAGACAAGCACGGAAAGATCGGCAAAGTTTCGCCCGCGCCGACGCACTGTGTAAAAAAGCGGCCGGCGCCCATAAGGCGGCGGAGGCGCCAAGGGATGGCCTTTCCCCATGCTTCGAAGGCGCTGGCGCGCTTTACAGTGCTCGATTTGACCCGGGTGCGGTCGGGTCCGACCTGCGTGCGCGAGCTTGCCGATTGGGGCGCCAACGTCATCAAGATCGAAAGCCCGCCGGGCGTCGAAGAGCCGATGGGCGGCCCGCGCGAGGGCGGCGATTTTCAGAACCTGCACCGCAACAAGCGCAGCATGACGCTCAACTTGAAAGCGCCCGAAGGGCTCGCCGCCTTCAGGCGCATGGTCAGAAAGGCCGACGTGGTGGTGGAGAACTTTCGCCCCGACGTGAAGAAGCGGCTCAAGATCGACTACAAGACACTCGCCAAGATCCATCCGCGCCTGATCTATGCCAGCATTTCCGGCTTCGGCCAGGATGGACCCTACGCCGGTCGGCCCGGCTTCGATCAGATCGCGCAAGGCATGGGCGGACTGA
>JASHRW010000420.1 GCA_030037065.1 Xanthobacteraceae bacterium | reverse complement strand
GCCCACCATGAACCCAACAATATTTTGCAGGAACAAGAGCGGCACGCGGCGCTGACAGCACAATTCGATGAAGTGCGCGGCTTTCAGTGCGCTCTCTGAGAACAGAATACCGTTGTTGCCTAAAATTCCGACCGGAATGCCGTGGATGTGGGCGAAGCCAACCACCAGGGTCGCGCCGTAGAGCGCCTTGAACTCATTGAACTCGGAACCGTCGACGAGACGCGCAATTATTTCGCGTACATCGTATTGCTTTTTCAAATCCATTGGCACAATGCCATCAAGCTCGCCAACGTCGTATTTCGGTTCGGTTGCTTTGGCGACCACAACATCCAACGTTCGCTTGGCGTTCAAATTGCCGACGATCCGGCGGCAGAGCGCGAGCGCGTGACGGTCATTCTCGGCGAGATGATCGGCGACCCCCGACCTTTTCGTGTGCACCTCGGCACCGCCAAGATCTTCCGCGGATACCACTTCGCCGGTGGCCGCCTTCACCAAGGGCGGGCCACCAAGAAAGATCGTGCCCTGGTTTTTGACGATGATGGTCTCGTCCGACATCGCCGGCACATAGGCGCCGCCTGCCGTGCACGAGCCCATGACAACCGCGATCTGCGCAATTCCGGCGGCCGACAGCGTCGCCTGGTTGTAGAAGATGCGGCCGAAATGCTCGCGATCGGGAAACACTTCGGTCTGATGCGGCAGGTTGGCGCCGCCGGAATCGACCAGATAGATGCAGGGCAGCCGATTCTCGCGCGCGATCTTCTGAGCGCGCAGATGCTTCTTCACCGTCAGTGGATAATAGGTGCCGCCCTTGATGGTGGAATCGTTGCAAACGATCATGCACTCGCGTCCCGAGACGCGACCGATGCCGGTGATGATCCCGGCGGCATGAATGACGCCGTCGTACATGCCGTGGGCGGCAAGCGGCGACAATTCGAGAAACGGCACACCCGGGTCGAGCAGCGCCATGACCCGGTCGCGCGGCAGCAGCTTGCCGCGCGATAGATGCCGCTCGCGGGCGCGCAACGGTCCACCTTCGGCCGCTTTGGCGCGATTGCGGTCGAGTTCCGCGATCAAGGCCTGCATCGCCACCTGATTGGCGCGAAACTCCTTCGACGCCGGATCGACGCTCGATGTGATGACCGTCACGATGATTTTCTCGCTCCAGGGAATGAACAACAAACAGTCAGAAGTGACGCGCCTTCAGCCTTCCAACATGCGCACGTCCCGGCGTCTTCCCGACAAATATCACAGGGAAGCGAAACTTTCCGCACTGGCCTGCGTTCGCTTCCACAGCACACGAGTGCGCGGTAACGGCGACAAATCCAAAGCGCGCATCCGGAGCACGCACCAGAGAGGAGCAGTCTGAATGAAAGGATATCAGAATTCACTATTGGCCGGCATTGCGGCTCTTGCCCTGATCGCCGGAACCGGCATGGCTTCAGCGCAGGTTCAGCCCGACGGGCAAAGCGGGACACCGCCGTCCGGCCAACAGCACGCGACCCCGAATGGCGGCGGCAGGACCGGCATGCATGCCCAAGGCGAGAACCGGGATTCGCAAGGCAAGAGCCAGAGCGGAACGAATCGCACCGCGCAGAACGCGAATCAGGGCATGCAGCCCAATGGCAAAGGCGAGGGCCCGCAGTCGAGGGATCACGGCAAATCCGGCGCCACGGCCCAGAATGGGAACTCTGCCGCCCAACCCAATGCCCAGAGTAATAATCCGGCAAATCGGTCTTCCGGCCGGAATCAGAACCAGAACCAAGCCAATAATGGCGGTCAGCAACGCGTGCAGACCGCCTCGGGCACGAACGTCCATTTTAGCACGCAGCAGCGGACGCGCATTCGCCAAACGATCATCGATGCGCACAACGCCCCGCGCGCCGATCACGTCGGTTTCAGCGTGAATGTCGGCACCGTGATAACGCGGCCCGAAATCTCCAGAATCCACGTGATTCCGGTACCGGAGTACCTGGTACGAATCGAACCGCGCTGGCGCGGCCTCGAATATTTCGTGTTCCGTGACGAGGTGGTGATCGTCAATCCGCGGGATTTGCGCATCGTCGCGATCGTTCCCGTGTAGTCGCCGACAGGTCGGTAAGCCAGAATAGGCAGCGAGGGCGGCGCAGGGCCGCCCTCGCGGCGTTTAAGCACGCACTTCCTGACGCTGGAAGGCCACGTAGCCGATGACGAACAGAATTATCGTCGTGGCGACCAAGCCCACGATCTGCGGCCAAGCGATCAGGACGCTTGCCCCCAGCGGCAGCGGCGCGCCGAGAACGGCGCCCTGCAGTTGGCTCAGGTAGATCGGCCCGAGCGCACGCGTAGTCGGATCGAGGAGAGCCAGCACGATCTCGCCGAACAATGTCGATGGCGACAATCGCGCCAAAAACTGTTGCAGGACCACTGTTCCTGGGGTCTGCAAGCCAAGCGCCGCATAACGTGGATCGGGCGGGACGATTATTACCGCCAGCACATTGCTCAGGACCGGCCAAACGAATGAGAGAAACAGCCACAGCCCAAGAGTCACCAGCGCGGCGGTGGCGGCCGAACGGAATAGGACCGAGAACAACAGCGCCAGCGCCAACCACACACCGGCATAACCGATGGTCACCAACAGAAACACGAAGGCGCGGGCCACTTCCTCGCCTCCCGGGGGGATGCCGATAAACAGCAGCCCCAGCCCGATCACAAACAGCCAGAGCACGACCAGCGCGATCGCCAGGGTCATCAGCGCGCCGAGGAATTTGCCGAACAATAGAGCATCGCGGTAGATCGGCTGTGACAGTATCCGCGAAAGCGTGTGTCGATTGTGCTCGCTGTTGACGCTGTCGAAGCCTAGTCCAATGGCCATGAGGGGGACGAGCAAAGTCAGCCAGGTGATAAATGACAACAATTGCTCCTGCCCCGATCCGGAAAAGAACCTTAGGAAAAGGAACGGATCCTCCGCCACGTTTTGCTTGATGTCCTGGCTGGCCACGTAGACGGTGCCAACCGCGATCAGCATCACGATGAATTCCAGGACGATGAAGCGAATGCTGGTCAGGTGATCGGCCAGCTCCTTGAGCATAACCACGCCTAGACCGTTAAAGGCCGAGCCTTCACGCCGCATGCCGGGCTCCTTCCTTCAAGGTCTCGTCGGGCTTGGTTTCGAAATAATGGGTGTAGATCGCCTCGAGGCTAGGCTCCTGAACGCCGAGATATTTAAGCCGTCCACTCATCGCGACCACCTCGGCGGCGGCCTCCGGCCGCACGTCGCGATCCGCGTGCAGGCGCAGCTTGCCGATGCCGGTCTGCTCGACGCCGCTGACGCCGGGAATGAGCCTAAGCCGTTCGGCGAGGCCCGCACCGTCCGCCTCGATATCGACCACATAGCCGGCGCCGAGCACCTCGCGACCGAGCTCGGAGACCGAACCCATGAGCGCGATGCGGCCTGCGCTGAACAAGGCTACCCGGTCGCAGACGCTCTGCACGCGCTCCAACAGATGCGAGGAGAGCAGAACCGATACGCCTTCGGCCTTGAACCGGCGGATAATGGCGAGCAGTTCGGACGTGGCGTGCGGATCAAGGCCCGACGTCGGCTCGTCGAGGATGGCGATCTG
>JASHRW010000059.1 GCA_030037065.1 Xanthobacteraceae bacterium | reverse complement strand
AGCGCGGCGCCGAGCGACTGGCCGATGGTGCGCAGAAACAGGAACGAAGATGTGGCGAGCCCGCGCTCGTTCCAGCCGACGCTGCCCTGCATGGCCAAAAGGAAGGTCTGGTTGCAGAAACCCATGCCGAGCCCGACCAAAAGCGCCGCCGGCAAGAGCCACAGGAACGGGCTGTCGCGGTTGAGCGCGATAAGGAAACCCGTGCCGCCGAGCAACAGCAGCGCGCCGATGATTCCCGTCGTGCGGTACGCCGCCGCGGCCATCATGCGGCCGGCGATGACGGCGCCAAAGCTCCACGACACCGACTGCGTGGCGATCGCCATACCGGCGAACGTGGCGCTGCGCCCCATGACGGCTTGCACATAAGTCGGCAGAAAGGCCACGATGCACATCAACAGCATGCCGACGGCAAGGCCGCCGAAATTGCTGGCGGCCATGATGCGCCTGCGCCACAGCTTGAAAGGCAGGATCGGTTCACGGGTGCGCCGTTCCTCTACGACCAGCATTACCAGGGCAAGGATGCCGGTGCAGAGCAGGATGGCCGTGACGGCTGGACCCAGATACTGCGCCTGAATTGCCGGCATCAGCAGCGCACCGATGCTCAGCATCAGCAACGCCGCGCCGCGAAAATCGATCTGGTGGGGCCGCGGTTCGATATGCTCGTCGAGACAGCGCATGAGAATCGCTATCGCCGCGGCGCCGATCGGCAGGTTGATCCAGAACACGAATGCCCAATGCAAATGCTGGACGATGAGCGCGCCGAGCACCGGTCCAAGAATCGCCGCGAACCCCCAGACGCTTGAAAGCCAACCCTGAACGCGCGCGCGCTCGGCGGCCGGATAAATGTCGCCGACAATTGTCGTCGCCATCGATTGTATGGAGCCGGCGCCCAGCCCTTGAAAGATCCGGAACACAACCAGCGCCACCATGCCCCAATCGAGTGCTGGACGAAGGGCAAAGGAGTTAAATGCCCAGGTGAAGCCGCATGCCGTCGAGCCGGCGAGAAAGATCGTCGCGCCGATAAAAAACATCCGTTTGCGGCCGTACAAATCGGCAAGCCGGCCGTAGACCGGAGTTGAGACCGCTTGGGCCAGCAGATAGGCGGCAAACACCCAGCTAAACAGCGCAAAGCCGCCCAGATCGCTGACGATCGTCGGCATGGCGGTGGCCACGATCGTCGCTTCGACCGCGGCCATAAAAATGGCCATCATGCATGCGGCGGTCACGGCGCGCCGGCGAGCGATGAATTCGGCGCTATGCGGCTGGGAAATTGCGGACAAGACTCAAATTCCACGGACGTTTCGTTTTATACTGCGGCGGCGATGGAGCCCACAATGTCGGAACCCGCAAGCCTGATCATGCAGCAATTCCTGGCTTGGGTGGCGGAGCGTCCGCGTACGCGCGAACAGGCGGTGGAAGCTTGGCACAGTTGTCCGCACATCTCGGTGTGGGAGGACGCTATCGTCGAGGGCTTGGTGCGCACCGAGAATGACGGCAGACGCACGATCGCGCTAACCTCGCACGGCCGCGCTGTGCTGGAAAAGTGCGTGATCGGCTGAGCTATTTCGCCGCGCTCAGGTGAGCGGTCTTCCCGGTTGCGGCGGCATATCGAAGACGTTGAGTACGAAGCCGATCATGCCGTAGAGACCCGCGCAGGTGACCGCTTCGATCACGCCTTCAAGGCCAAATGCGGCTTTGGCGCGCTCGAATGTGGCCGCGCTGACGGTCTTCTTGGCGAGAAGCTCGGTGACGAAATCATAGATCAGCCCTTCGTCATCGCGCTTGAAATCCGGCCGCTGGCGCGCGCGAATAGCATCGATCACATCCTGCGTCAGTCCAAATTCGAGAGCGTGCGGCTCGTGCACGGACCAGGCATATTGGACAGTGGCGTCGCGGACGACCAGCAGGATGATCAATTCGATGAGCCGCCGCCCGAGCTTGGGATTCCTTCTGTAATAATTGACCAAATGGTCGGTCGGCTCGGCGATATCGGGCGTGTGGATCAACACCGCAAACGGCCCGGTGAGATTTTTGCGTGGCCGCGAACGCAAGAAATCGTCGTGCAATTGCTGCTGGCGCCGCGACAAATTTTCTCTTTTTACCGGCTCAACGCGGGCCATGCATCCTCCTGTATTAGTGTAATTCGGCGGAGCCGTCGCCCCGCACGGCGGCTACATAGCGGGCGATCGATCTTTTCACGATGTCCTTACCGCCTTGAGGAATAGTGCGGTCGAACCAGGCGCCGTGAATGACGTCGAAAGCATAGGCATCGAGCGCCTCGCCGATGCGCTCCACGGCTGGAGCCGAGAGGGGGATCATATTGGGGTAGCTGCGCATGAAGGTGACGAACTTGCGGTCGGGAATGACCTGCAGGATGTCGCCGGAAAGAAGCGCGCCACGTCCGCCACCACCTTGCGCCCAATGCAGCACGGTGCCGCCGGCGAAATGGCCGCCGCAGCGAATGAGCGTGACGCCGCGGGCGAGCGTCAGCGTATCGCCGTCCCAAAATTTGATCGAAGGATCAGGTCGCATGACCCATTGGCGGTCACCGGCGTGCAGATGAATCGGCGCATCGAATTTTTGCGCCCATTCCACCATCGACGAATAATAATGCGGGTGCGAGATGGCGATGCCGATCAGGCCGCCGAGGCCTTTGACGATCGCGACCGTCGCGTCGTCGAGGAGCGAGATGCAATCCCACAGAATGTTGCCGTCCTCGGTCATTAACAAAAGCGCACGCTGGCCGATGGCGAAGGCAGGCACGGTTCCAATGCCGATGAGGCCCGGCTCGTGCTGCTGAAAGCTGTTCATGTGACGGCGCGCGAGCGCTTCGTGCGTGGTCCATGCCTGCCCGGAGGCAGGCACGAACTGGCGCGGCTCATCGCAGATCGGACACCGCTCGGGCTCCTTCTCGGAGGGGCTAAATTGGGTGCCGCAGGTGACGCAGATAAAGGCGGGCATGGAATTTTTACAGCCGGCTGGCGCGGCGCTCGGACGGCGAGTGCCGCGCGGTTGTAATCGCGCGTGCCTTAGCTCAGTACGTCGTACTTCTTGAGCCAGTGGATCAATTGGTTCCAGGACATGTCGCCGTCTGCAACCTTGACCTTGGCCATTCCCGCGTCGAGGCCGTTGGTGTCGGTGTGGATAGCGTCGGCGCGTAGTGGACAGACGGCGAGCGTGTAGCCTGCGGCCGCAGCGGCCGAACTGCTCATGAATCCACGCCGCGACAGCGGCCGCATGATTTTCGAAAGTTCGATGGCAGCCGATGCACATTCATGTCAATCCTCCCATTGCCACTGTTTGAGCGACCGTTGCCGCCGACACGATATTACGGCGGCGGAGCGACGTACAGCCGCGCGGCAGGCCGGCCAAAAGCATTTGCATTCGCGTCGGCGAACGTCTAGGGACAATTCAAACAATAGTTTGAAAACGGAACGCTGATGACGCGACCCTCGGAAGTCACCCGCGAGCGGATCATGAAGGCGGCCGAGCGGCTGTTCGCCGAGCGCGGCTATGACGGCACCAGTGTTCGCGCCATCGTCGCCCGCGCTCGCGTCAATCAGGCCGCAATCAACTATCACTTCGAGGGGAAGGACGGACTTTACCGCGAAGTCTTGCGCGCGGCGTTCCAGGGGCTTACCGAACATCAGCTCGCGCATGCGGCGGAGGCGCGCGCAATGTCGCGTGAGGAGGCGCTCGCGGCCTTCATCCGCCGTCAGCTGCGGCCGTTGCTCGCTCGTGATGAAGCGAGCCGGCATATTCGGATTTTCAATTGGGAAAGCGTGCGGCCGACACCGGTGTTCCGCAAGCTCTTGAGCGAGGAGGCGGCGCCCTTCATGGGATTGGCGACCGACTTGATGCGCCGGTTTCTCCCCGATGCCGACCATCGCACTCTGACGGTCGCCGCGATCTGGCTGCTCGGCCAGTGCAGCGTTTTCGTGCGCAACCGCGAGCAGCTCGCCGGTCCGCCGGTGCAGCTGTCGCTCGAGGAGGCCGCGGTGGAATGGCTGGCGCAAACCATCAGCCGTTGGACCATCCTCGGTCTTGGCCGGGCCGCCGGCTGAAGCCCGCAAAAATCTCGCAACTGCCGCAAAAATTCCTTTTTCTCGGCCACTCGGCGCCCACAACGCGTGTTTGAAATTCAATCGTCCGTTTGAAAAATGTGGATGGCCTGGAGACAGAGGCGATGCAGCCAAGCGGAATGGCTCTGCGCACGGCGATGCGCCGGGACGAAGTGCCGGTATTGGTGAGCTTCCTCGGCAAGCTTGTAATCGAAGTGCTGCCTGCGGCATTGGCAAGCGTCATCGGCGCCTTCCTGTTCGCGCATTATCAGTTCGGCGAGCCCGCAAGCCCGGCAGCAGCCGCTGCGCCGTCCATTGCGGCTGCCCCGGCCTCCCCGGCAATGGTGCAGCTCGTGCGCGATGAGCACAGCATGGTCCGCGACTATATCCTGGCGGAACGGACCGCCGAGAAGGCGCGTGTCGCGGCCGCCGATGCCGCCGACGCTCGTGCGGTGGCGGATGCCAAGCTCGCTGCATTGAACGCGCGCCGCGCCGCCGCCGCTCAAGTCGCTGCTGCGGCGGCCACACGGCGTAGCAAGCCGGCCGTCATTGCCGCGGCCGCGACCGGCCACACCTCGACTGCAACGACCGAGCTGCAACCCGTCGTGATTGCCGGTGTTCAGGACGATCCGGTCCCGCTATCGGCAGCGCCGCCGCCCGAGTCGTTCGTCAGCAGGACGCTTTCCGTGCCGAGGCATGTCGTTGCCGCGACGCTACATGCCGTCATGACGATCGGCGGAATACCTTCATGGATCGGACACCGGGTCGGCGCAACCGACCTCGATACCGGCGCCGCGGACGCCAGTGCCGCCTCGTAAAGGCGACGCAGCGTTACAACGATACCGGTGTCCCCATGAAATCGCGCTTGCCCAGCTCCACGCCATTCGCGCGCAAGATGTCGTAGGCGGTGGTGCAGTGGAAGTAGAAGTTCGGTAGCGAATTTCCCAGAAGCAGCGACTGACCGGTAAAGTCGCGCGTGGCCCCGCTTGGGAAAGTGATCTTGATTGCCTTGTCTTCCGTCCCGTCGATCTGCGCCGATTTGGCGGCTTTGACAAAGGCGATCGCCTTATCGAGGCGGTCCTTCAGATCGGCAAAACTTCCATCCGCATTGGGAAGTGCAGGCGGCTCGACGCCGGCAAGCCGCGCCGTGGCGTTGACGGCATGATCGGTCGCCGCGCGCACCTGGCGGGCGAGCGGAAACATGTCGGGGAACAGCCGCGCTGTAAGCAGGGCGGCCGGCTCTATTTTCTTCGCCTCGCAATGCGCAGCCGCTTTGTCGAGCACGGCCGACAGGCCGGTAAGAAATTGCACGAAGATCGGAACAGAAATTTTGTACATTGAGACGGTCATTGAGCATCCTCATTTGCTGGTGCGGCCTATCGGCGCCGCTTCGAATCAGGAAGGCGTTTTGCCGCCGCGCCGAACAAGCAGCATGCAAACTTAGCGGTTTTATTGATCGTCCGGAATGCCCCTGCGGCGCATGCTTTCACAGATGACGATTTCGTGTGCGGACGCGCTTCTAGCCGACACAAGATCGCCACCATACGCTGGTCGACTTGCCGATGCAGAAGGACAACCATCTCGGCTGTTCACAGCAAAGAGGAGACCTTCGATGTGCGACTATAGTCTGCACCATGTCGCCAGCCGGCCCGCCAAGGTCGGAGACAAGCTGGTGAGCACCAAGTTCATCAACACGCCGACCGGCGGCTTCTCGGCAGTCGACAATCCCAACGTCGCCGTGTGCCTGTTGCCGGGAACGGAGATCGCGTTCGAGCGGGATGTCGAATGCGAAGCCGCGCTCGGCATTTTGCCGGGCCGCAAGGTAGGCCAGCGGTTGGCCCGTTTCCGGCAAATCAACAGGGATCAGCCCTGCGTGCATCACGATGCGCTGGAGTTTCCAGACGGCAAGGTCATACTGGTAACGCGGCTCCGCGAAGGCCAGCGCGCGACCGTGCTGCAAATGCCGGCCAACGGCCGCACCGCGGAAATCGCGGCCGAGATCGGCGAAACGCCTCCGATGTCTCTGGTGGACTAGACTGGCGTCGGCGCGCCAATCGCGTGGAGGTGGTAGCGGACTGATTTTGCCGCCCTGCGGGAGCGGCCGGCGGGAGCCGGAGCTCCTGCAGGGAATTGTGGATAATTCCTCGCCGAAACCGGCGGCGGAGTCCGAAAATCTCGAAAAGTCCCGGTAAGACTGGTGCCAATTGGCAACACCATCCAAGAACCAGGATTCCAGCGCTTGCCGGGGATCGCTATCGCCGATAATCAGATTTGGTCGAACCTGTAAACCATGCGCCGTGACGAAGGAGGAACCCGCCCGGTAATGCAGAGTTGGCAGGTTCGGTAGCGGTTGTCGCACTCGTGCAGGGGCAGCGTCAGTACTGCCGCGGAGGTGGTGATGCGTTCTGCCGGGAATTTCCATCCGGAATGGGGCTATCTCGCCCCGGCGCCGAGTTTCATGCGCACGCTACGCATTGTCTTGGTGGCGACCGCGATCGGCGCCACGGCCGGTGCGGTCGTGGTGGTCTCATTGGTGGAGCGTCCTGGAGCCAATGACGACAACACTTCGATCGCTGCCCATGCGCTGGTGACCAGCACCTCGGTGGTGACAACGCCTGTGGCGGCTTCGCCCCTTGCCAAGGCTGCAGGGCTCCCGCCATCGCCGATGCCCGTCAGCGCGCCGCCGGTCCGGTCCAGCGCGGCGCCGGCGTTGCAGGCGAGCGCGCCGAAAAAGGCCCCTTCGGCACCTCCGCAGATAGCCTTGAAGCCCGTGATCGCTGCGAGTGCGAACAAACCGGACACCGCCACAACGCCGCCACCAGCAAGCGTGGCCGCGTTGGCCGGCACCCCGCCGGCGGTCGAGGATGTGCCCGCACCGGTTCACCCGGATGTCGTCGTGCCGGCGACAGAGTCAGCGAAACCGGCCCTGATCAAGCGGCGCCGTGCTGAAGGCTACCAAGCGAGACGACGCTGGCAGACCGCGAAAAACGCTAAAAGGCGCTGGCGTAGCAATGGTGGCTTTGGTCCGCTGCTTCGCCTTTTCAGTTTCCGTATCGGCTCGTCGCGCTCCACGAATTAGCTGCATCGCGGGCAACTGGCATCGTCGGCACGGGTCCTTCTCTGCCGATGCCGACGCAATTGTTGCGCACTCGAATTTCGGCAATGCGCTACGGGCAGACGTCCTGTGAACGGGCGGCGGAGAGAGCCGCGCGGGCAGCGCGCCAATCGGGCAAACCGATTGCGATCTTTTTCCACCCGGCGCCCCATGGGTTAGCGCCGCTGTCCCACCAGATCTGGCAGTGCCCGCTTGCGAACTGCACCACGGCGAAATCGGCACGCGCCGGCGTTGCGGCGGGAGTGCCGAGCGTCGCGGCAAGGAGGCTGGTTGCAAAGGCCAAACGATTCATCGTCAGCTCCTGTTGTGCCTCACCCGCAAACTGTCCGATATTATGCACCCGATCGTCAGGCAAGCGAACGGCCAATACCTTGCCTTTCCTGGCGCGCTGTTATTGGCCGCAGCGCAGTAACGGAGGAACGAATGCCGGAAGTTGTTGTCTACATGCTTGAAGGCCGCACGCTCGAACAGAAGCGCGGGCTGATTAAGGACATCACCGCTGCGGTGGTGAAGAACGCCGGCGCGCCGGCCGAAGCGGTGACGGTGTCGCTCGTCGAAACGGCGAAAACGTCCAAGGGCAAAGGTGGCGTGCTGTTCAGCGAGATGCCGGCGCATTAGCGGGCATCGATCGTTCGCTTCGCCATCGCGTGAGTCGGATCTAGCCGCCGGCGCGTCTCCATGCGCCGGCGGGGGGTCTGCTATTTGCCGCTTGCCATACCCTGTTGAAATCTCTGTGAGTGCATCGCACAATTTTCTTGCTGCAATGCGGCAGAAGCCCGATAATCGTCTCAATACCGCAAAAGACATCAAGGTTAAGGTACATGAGCGAGATCTGGGACACGAAGGATGGCCGGCGCCGGGTGCGCCGCGATCCGCCGACCGTGGAAGAGGCGGTGCTTGCCGCCCAGGGCCTGAGCGATGAGCTGAGCGAGCAGGCCGAGATCGTGGCTTCGCTGATGCAGATATCCGCCGACGCGGCGAGGGCCGCGGTGCTGCGCGTGGGGCAAGGCAAGGACGTCGACCGCATTACCATCGTTGGCCGCCCCGGACGCGCGGGACAGAGTGCGACTCCGCGCGCCGTAGTGGTCGAGCGGCGCATGCCGCGACGTGCCGCGACAGGCCGATCAAAGCGATTCGCGTGAGCTTTGGTCGAGCTGCGGCGCAGCCGTGCCGGCCCTGCTGGGACGCGCGCGCCGATTGAACTATAATATTGGCGTCTTAATTCCCGGCTGGTGAGCACCGGGCCTTCGCCATGACCAAAACTCTCGTCAAGCCGCGCACGAAGGTAACGACGAAGACGCAGCGGCCGCCGCTCTACAAGGTGATCCTGCTCAACGACGATTACACGCCACGCGAATTCGTCGTCCAAGTTCTCAAGGCGGTTTTCCGCATGAACGCCGATCAGGCCTATCGGGTGATGATGACGGCGCACATCAAGGGCGCCTGCGTGATCGCGGTCTATACCCGCGACGTCGCCGAGACCAAGGCCAAGGAAGCGACCGAATTGGGCAAGCAGAAGGGCTACCCGCTGTTCTTCACGACCGAGCCTGAGGAATAGCCGCGGTCACGCCGCGGGGAACGGTGGGTGCTGCAGCGCGTTAGGCTGACGCGCGGGTTGTCGGGGTGGGCAATAGGCCGGGAGCCGGTATGCCGCCCCACCGTTATCCTTATTTCAGCAACCATCTCCATTCTACGTGGTCCGACGGACTTGGCCGCTTGGTTCGAACCATGAAGGTGGCGGCGATTGCCGGAACCTTCGGGGCGGCGGCGGGTACGGTTGGAGCCATTGCCATCATCAGCCCCCATCCGAAGCCCGCGCCGACGGGCCATCAGATCATTGCCGACGTGGATCAAGCCGTAGCGAGGCCGCCGACCCGCGTGGGATCCGCTGTGCACCCCGCACCATCGGCAACCGTCTCGCTGCCGGCAGCGCCGTCACATCGGCCCGCAGAGACCGCAGCCGTGCAGTCTCCGCCATCGCCGCCCGGGTGGCCACTCCTTCCCGGCACGCGGCCGCACAGCGTCGAAGCCGCCACGCCCGAGACCAACCGCCTGTACGACCGCGTCGAGGCGAAAAATCGCGCCGCTTCGAAGGGGCCTGCATCCGAAACCGCAGCATCTCCGGTGCCCGAGCGAGCAGCCGCGCGTGGCGAGCGCCGCTCCCGTCGCAGCAAAGCACCGCAGATCATCGCCGCGATGGAGCCCGCAACGGCATTGCCCGTGCCACGGGCCCCGACAATCATCGTGCCGCCCCGCGCCATGGCGCGCGGCGCACGCCACAAACACAGCCCGAACAGCTTCGCGAATTGGCGCTACGCGAGCAGGCGCAATTACGGCGATGACGATGGTGACGATTGGCGTGATCGCGATGATCACGCCAGCGATCGCTCCGATTGGCGCGGCGGGTTCTTGGGCCTTTTCGGCGACGGCGATTGGGGGAACTGAGCGCCCTTCGACAAACGGGCGTCGCTTGGCCGGCAAGTCGCGGCCGGCGCCGACATCCTCGACCTTCGCGAGACAGCGGCTACTTTTTCTCGATCGTTACGCCGTTGGGGCCCAGGTCGATATGTACGCCCTCGGGTGGATGGCGATCCTGATAGAGCTGATAGCTCAACACGGCGACGACGATCAGCAGAGCGCCGATGATCAGATAGGGGATGTTGTTGCGAATCACGGCCGGTCCCTTTGCACACGCCTTAGCCTGCGGCGCTGATCGAGCATAGCCGCGTTGAACCGATCGTTTCGGCGACGTTCCCGACCATGCGATGGCTGGGGCTGATGCAACGCTTGCAAGGGATATCGCAAGCGGCCGGCGCGTTCGATTTGCCCAAGGCGCGCTAAGCGCGCCGCCGCGTCGGCGCGCGATAGGCCATGCGGGCATGACCGGCGCAGTAGGAGAAACCCTCGGCTGCCGCGTTGCCGCAGAACACAAAGTCGGCGCCGCCGCCTGACTGTTCGCTTACCGGCCAGCGGCACTTGCCGCGCTCGAGATCGAGCAGAGAGCACGGCTGTACGCTCTCGACGATAGGGGCTGCCGCTTCCGCATCGGCGGCCGGCGCGCCATCGGACCACATCAGGCGGAGCAGCTTGCGCTGGCTTGCGGCCCGGGGTTGGCGGGCGCGCGGAGGGCACGAGCGCGCCGCGCCGCCCGCGGGCCGCGCCGGCGACAGGCCCAACCGGTGGATTTTGCCGATGACGGCATTGCGGGTGACGCCGATCTGCGCGGCGATCTGGCTGCAAGTCAGGCCCGTTACGATAAACGAGCGGAGCTGTTCGACACGTTCCGGCGTCCAGGTTTCGATGGTCATGGAAACGGCCTCGTCGGTGCCGCGGCCGGTTCTGGGCCGCCGACAGGGCGAAAGCCGCGCGCAACGGGCACCGCGAGCGCTGCAGGTCCGAGAAAGGCGCGAAATCGATGAGCGGCGCGCAAACTGCTGGCAGACACTGCGCCGCGCTCACCGAGCCGCATCCGCACCGATCGGACCGCAAACTCGCAAGCTAAGGAGAAACGCCCGTACGCAGGACTGACCGGGCCGCATCAAGTATGTTGTGCGAAAACCCTCGCCGACACCGATCCTTGCATGATTCGATTCGCCTGCCAACAGTTTTAACTGTATTATAACCAAGTTATTA
The DNA here is from genome assembly GCA_030037065.1 of Xanthobacteraceae bacterium. GTDB lineage: Bacteria > Pseudomonadota > Alphaproteobacteria > Rhizobiales > Xanthobacteraceae > BOG-931. The sequence continues at coordinate 1,858 of JASHRW010000059.1, read as the reverse complement.
TCTGAGGCGTTTGATCCTGCAGGCATTCAATCCATGGCGCGACCCGAAAATCGCTCGGAGGCGCGGGCGCTCAGCCTGACGCTACCGATCGAGACCTTCAATTACCTGGTTCTGTTGGCCAGTCTGGGAAAGCTCGGCCGTACCGAGAACGAAGTCGCCACCCACATTCTGGTGCGCGAGACTTACGCCATGATCGAACGGCGATTTCACGAAACACGCATCGCGCCACCGAACGATGGCGAGACAGGCGGCTGAGCCGAACGGGGTCACAACGCGCGAAGTGCGTCCTTGACAGCGCGGCAAAATAGGTAATAGCTATTATACATAATATGTACTACATATAGGAAAACAAAATGTCCAAGTACAGTGCGCTCGGCGAATATCTCAAGCGCCAGTCCGCCGAGCGCATCCCCATGACCTTTGCTGAAATAGAAAAGATCACTGGAAGCAAGCTGCCGGCTTCCGCGAGCAAATATCGCCCGTGGTGGAGCAACAATCCAAACAACAGTGTGATGACCAAGGTCTGGCTCGATGCAGGCTTTGAAAGCGAACAAGTGGACATGGCTGGGCGCAAGCTTGTCTTTCATCGCGTGCGTAAGCCGAAGGGCGAGGCAGCGGCCGGAGGCGACGAGCCGTTTCACCCTCTTTACGGCTACATGAAAGGCTTGGTCCGCATTATGCCCGGCACCGATCTCACCCAGCCCGCCGATCCGGAATGGGCCGATCGGCTCGATGCAAAATACGGGCCGGAGAAAAGGGAAGAGTAGGTGCAACCGCTTCTTCTGGACACTTGCACTCTTCTCTTCCTGACCGAAAAGGCTCGCGTTGCCGCGCCGGCGATGGATGCCCTGCAAGCGGCGAAAGACCAGGGCGCGATCACCTACATTTCGCCGATCAGCGCATGGGAAGTCGGCATGCTCGTATCGCGCGGGCGGCTGCAATTGCTGATCCGGCCGGAGCGGTGGTTCGCCAATTTGTTTGACGCACCGGGTGTGCGGCTGGCCGGGATGTCTCCCGATTTGCTGATCGCTTCATCCTATTTGCCCGGAAGGCCGCCGAAGGACCCGACCGACCGCATCCTTGCGGCCACCGCGCGCGAACTCGGCGCGACACTGATCACGCGCGACCGGGCGTTGCTCGCTTATGGGGCGCAAGGGCACTTGGCAGTGATCGAGTGTTGAACATCGGCGGGCAGGCGAAGCGTGCCCACAAGGCTTGGCGCGCCACCCGTTGGATCGCGCTCTCCGGCTAGAGATGGCCGAGCAGACAAGCCAAGTTGACCGCGCAAGCAGTCACAAGGGCGACGACCAGCATCGCATTCATCTGACGCTCCAAGAATCGCATTTGGAGCATGAATGAGACTCAAGGCTGGAGTCCCGAAGTTTGTTTTTCCCGCGATTCATATCTTGTTAACCGGCCGGGGCTGCGATTCTTTCGCCGCCGCCATGCCTGCGCATAGCCGTTCGAAGAACGGCGTACTCAGCACCCCTATGTCGCGGGCATACACGTCTTCGGGCTAGGCCTTTGCGGCGTGAAAAACGTCGATGGCCGGGACAGGCCCGGCCATGACGGGTCGCTTGCGGCACGGACGATTATTTGATCGCGAGCAGATCGACGTCGAAGATCAGCGTCGCGTTCGGCGGAATGACGCCAGCGGCGCCTTGCGCGCCGTAGCCGAGCGATGGCGGGATGATCAGCGTGCGCTTGCCGCCGACCTTCATGGTGGCGACGCCTTCGTCCCAGCCGGCGATGACCTGGTGCATGCCGATCCTGAAGTCGAACGGCTCGTTGCGATCGAGCGATGAATCGAATTTTTGGCCCTTCTTGCCGTTCTCATCGAGCCAGCCGGTGTAATTCA
>JASHRW010000419.1 GCA_030037065.1 Xanthobacteraceae bacterium | reverse complement strand
GCTCGACGCTGAGCTGCTCGATACGCCGACCGCAAAGGCGATCGCCGCCGCGCTGCCGATCGATGCTTCGGCGCTTACTTGGGGCGAGGAGGTGTATTTCGAGATCCCGGTCAAAGTGAAGCGTGAGAGCGACGCGCGGGCCGTGGTGACGCCGGGCGAGATCGCCTATTGGCCCGACGGCCATGCTATCGCCGTCGGCTTCGGCCGAACGCCGATTTCCAAGGGTGATGAGACGCGGCTCGCCAGCCCGTGCAACGTCTGGGCCAAGGCGCTGGGCGATGTGAAGACGCTTTCGAAGGTGAGAGGAGGCACGAAGATCAAAGTGAGCGCGCTCGAATAGATGCGTCGCGTGCGCGACGACTCACGATGCGGGCGGTGGCTGGCGGCGTTCGTGCCGCGCCATCGAGATCATCAGATCCCAGGCGTTGCGGATGTTGACGACCAGCAGGCAGAGCGCCGCCCCGGCCAACATATCGAGGCCGAAAGGTCTTTCTTCGAGCAGAAGAGGCGCGACGACCAGACCAGCAGCGTAGCAGAGAGCCGGAACGGCGCCGTAACACAGGCGGTCGGCAAGGTCCGAGATCGGATTGCGGTGCACGCGCACCGCGATGACGATCGAAAAGATGACACTGCCGATCGAGGCGACCCCGATCACGAATCCGAACGACTGCCACGTTTGCGTCGGGATAAGCGCGATCAGACTGAGGAACAGGATATTGGCGTAGTGGAAGACGACCGGACTCATATAGGTGCGGGTATTAGCGCGGCTTTGCGAGTCAGGCGTAAGGACTCCGGTGCCGATCGAGACAGCGACGAACAACAGCGCCACCAGCGCCGCCGCCGCGGTGCCGAGCAGTGCGTAGAATTCGTGCCAGGCGGAGAGCATCTGTCAGCCGTCACCCTGGAGCGAGCGTAGCGAGCCTCGAAGGGGGCTGCCGAAACGCTTGGGCCGTCTCCTTCGAAGCTCGGTGCTTCGCGCCGAGCGCCTCAGGATGACGGATCATCCTCTATCCCCGCCCCACATACGGCATCAGATTGGCCATCACGGTCATGAACAGCACGTTGGTGTCGAGCGGCAGGCTCGCCATGTAGACCACGGCCTTGCCGACGTCCTCGGCGGCCATGCGCGGCTCGATCATCTTGCGGCCGTCGGGCTGCAGGACGCCCTCGCCCTGGACCATGCGCTCGGTGAGGGGGGTGGCGGCGTTGCCGATGTCGATTTGGCCGCAGCAGATGTTGGAGTTGCGGCAGTCGAGCGCGGTTTGTTTGGTCAATCCGGTGACCGCGTGTTTGGTGGCAGTGTAAGGCGCCGAGCCCGGACGCGGGGTGTGCGCGGAGATCGAGCCGTTGTTGATGATGCGGCCGCCGCGCGGAACTTGTGCCTTCATGATCTTGATCGCTTCCTGCGTGCATAGAAACAAGCCGGTGAGATTGGTAGCGACCACCGCTTGCCAGCGATCGAACGGAATTTCATCGATCGGCATCGCCGGCGCGCCGATACCGGCATTGTTGAACAAAAGGTCGAGCCGGCCGTAGGTCTCCTTGGTTTTGGCGAACAGTGCCTTGATCGAGGCCGGGTCGGCGACGTCGGTCGGTGCCACCAGCGTCGGTCCGTTCGCCTCGCGCGCCACCTCATCGAGTTTTTCCCGGCGCCGTCCGGCGAGCACGACCGCGTAGCCTTCGCGCAGCAGCGCCAGCGACACGGCGCGGCCCACCCCGGTTCCTGCTCCCGTCACCAGCGCGATTTTTTGTCCGGCCATTGCTGCCTCCCTCATGGGTCATTCCGGAAGCCGCGACAGCGGCTGTTCGGAACCCATAACCACGGATCGTGACGTTGCGGAAGAGCCGAGACGATTATTTGACGGCAGTAATTATGGATTCCAGCACGCGCTTCCGCCTTCGCGCTCCGCGCTGCGGCAGACTCAGACCCGCCGTAGCGCGCTTCAGCGAGCCAAGGCGCGCGCCCTGGAATGACGGAATAAATCAGCTCGCCAGCGCGATTTCCTGGTCGGGGTTGCTGACGCGGTAGTCGCGCGGGGAGGCGAGGCGGGCGCTGAAATCGCTGGCGGGGCCCGGCCTGCCGAACCGGTAGCCCTGCATCGAGTGCACGCCGGCGGCGCGCAGGAACAGGTGCTGCTCGGCGGTCTCGACGCCCTCCGCGGTCACCTTCATGCCCAGGCCGCGGCCGAGGCTGACCACGGCGTGGACGATGGCGGCGGCGTCCGGCGCCTTCTCGATCGCACGCACGAAGCTCGAATCGATCTTGAGCTTGTCGAACGGGAAGCGCCGCAGGTAGAGCAGGCTCGAATAGCCGGTACCGAAATCGTCGAGCGCAAAGCGCACGCCGGTCGCTTTGAGCCGCAGCATCGATAGTTCCGCGGTCTCCATGTTGCCGAGAAGCGTGCTTTCAGTGATTTCAAGCTCGAGACGGCTGGCGTCGAATTCGGTCTCTTTGAGTATGCGCTCGACCACTTCAACGAAGTCGGAGCGGCGGAATTGCAGCGGCGAAACGTTCACGGCCACCGTCACGCCCGACCAGTTCTTGCCATCGAGGCAAGCGCGCCGCAGCATCCATTCGCCGAGCTCGACGATGAGTCCGGAATGCTCGGCGATGGGGATGAACTGCGAGGGAGGAATTATACCCAGCGACGGGTGAGTCCAACGCGCCAGCGCCTCGACGCCGATGACGGTGTCACCGCTGGCGTTGACAATCGGCTGGTAGGCGGCTTGCAGTCCGTCGTTCTGGATCGCGTAGTGCAGATCGCCTTCCAACAGTTTGCGGTTGGAGAGGTCGGCGTCCATCGCTGCATCGTAGATACAGGCGCGGTTGCGGCCTTCGTTCTTGGCGCGATAGAGCGCCATGTCGGCATAGCGCAGAATGTCGGCGGCATCGCGCGCGCGGCGATCGATCGCCGCGATACCGATCGAGGCGCCGATGATGATGTTGTGGCCGTTGATCAAATAGGGCGCACAGACCGCGGCAATGATGCGGCCGGCGATCGCCTGCAGCGAATAGGAGTCGGACGCGCAGGTGGTGATGATGGCGAATTCGTCGCCGCCAAGGCGGGCGACCAGATCGCTGCCGCGCAGGATGCGGCTCAAGCGCTGGGTGACGTTGAGAATGAGCTCATCGCCGATGTGGTGGCCGAGCGTGTCATTGACATCCTTGAAATGATCGAGATCGATGTAGAACACCGCCGCAGACGGGCCGCCGCCGCGGACTTCGCAGATCGCCGTTTCTAGCCGTTCGGCGAAATAGATGCGGTTGGGCAAGCCGCAGATCGGATCGTGCAGCGCCAGATGCCGCAATTGCGACTCGCCCGCGGCAATCGCTCGCGTCGTGTGGCGCATGTGGCGTATCACCAGTCCGACCAGCAGCGCAAAGCCAGCAAGTGCCACGGCAATGAACGGAAGCACACTCATCACGACTTCGCGGCCGGGCGGGCTCGGCGTCCAGGCAAAATGCGCGATCGGATCGTCGCGAGCGTCGACCAGTTCGGTCACATATTCGCCGGTCGGGTGCGCCGTGGTGCCGATTTCATGGAGATCCGAGAGCTGCAGATCGTTGCCGATCTGTCGCAGCATAGTGCCGTCGATATATTGGACCGAGAAAACGATTGGTGCGCCGCCGTTGCCGGCACTCAGATCAGCAGCGGTGCCGACCGCCACCGCGGCGACGATCGCCGGGCGGCCGAGGAAATGCTGAATAAGCGCAGTACGCCGGCCCGGCCGCTGCGGGCTTTGCCCGCCAAGGACGTCAAGTGTGCCACCCGGCAGCGCAGTGAGGCGGCCGCGCAACAGATCGAGGCTCGGTGCAAGATCGGCGCGCACACGGGCAGAGGCAGCGTCGGGTGCGGCGCGGAAGCGCATGAATTTGAACTGATCCGATCCGTCGACGACCGCAACGCCGTCGTGGCCGAAGCAGGTTTCCAGCCAATTGCCGACGTGCTGCGCCACCCATTGCGCGTCGTAATCGGTGCGAATCGCCGTTACGGCCGGCGGTGTGCCGGCGACGCTATTGAGCTGCTGCAACACGCGTGCGCCTTGATTGGCGAACGCCCGCTGAATCAGCTGCTGCTGGCGATTGAAGGAAACCTCGTCGGCGCGCTGAGCGGAACTGAGCACCGCGACGATGACGCAGATGATGGCGACGGCGACGATCACGCCGATCGGCACCACCAGGCTCACGCGGGCGTGGCCCCACCGCGAACCTTTGATTTCCTCGGCGATACGCTCTTGCGCCGAAGGTGGCACGCTCCAACCCTTTAATAATTGGTCCGTCTCGATTCTAGACACGAATGATTGCAAATCGCTTGCGGTTTCGGCCGGAGATCGTTAGCCAATGGAAACCTTTAGGAAATCGATTGCAGGCTTAATTTTGCGTAAAGGCGGTATGATTGTCTCAGCGGCGGCAGACGCCGATTCCAGCCCCATCACCGTGTCCCCGTCATGGGATATCGAAGGCCGCGCAACAATGCCGGACCGATGCTTGAGCCGCCACCGCTCCCGCGCTAGAGGAAGCGGCTAAGCACGGAGATCTTCCATGGCCGACAAAGTGGCCGAGAGCGACGGCCGCATCGTCACCGCCGCTCTGCTTGTCATCGGCGATGAAATCCTTTCCGGACGCACCAAGGACAAGAATATCGGCTACATCGCCGAATATCTTACCGACATCGGCATCGATCTTAAGGAAGTGCGCGTGGTGCCCGACGAAGAGCCGGAGATCGTCACCGCGCTCAATGCACTGCGCATACGCTACACCTACGTGTTCACGACCGGCGGCATCGGTCCGACGCATGACGACATCACCGCCGATTGCGTCGCCAAGGCGTTCGATGTTCCGATCGATTATGATCCGCGCGCAGTGGACATCATGACCGAGCGCGTAAAGCAGACCGGTGGCGTCATGAATGAAGCGCGCATGCGGATGACACGGATACCTGCCGGCGCCGAACTTGTTCTCAACAAGGTGTCGGCGGCGCCGGGTTTTTGGATCGGCAACGTGATCGTGATGGCCGGTGTGCCGCACATCATGCAGACGATGCTCGAATTCGTGACGCCGAAACTGAAGACCGGCGCCCGCATGTTGTCGGAGTCGGTGCGCGCCGATTGTCGCGAGGGTGACATCGGTACCGAGCTCGGTGAGATCGCAAAGCAGCATCCCGATGTCGTCATCGGCTCCTATCCGTTCGTGGACGAAAAGATCGGCGGCAACACCCACGTCGTCGTCCGCTCGCGCGACGCGCAAAAACTTTCCGCCGCAAAGGCTGCGGTCGAAGCCATGCTGCAACGGGTCAAGGCGGAGCTGACGGCCGGCAAAGCCTAGTGTCCCGATTCCGAAGTTCGCATCATTGGGCGGCAAGCTCGTTTGCGAACTTCGGAATCGAAGGACACTAGCAACTTATTGATCTGGTGTGGCTTTGGTTCAGAAGTCCGCATAACGAGTTCGCGGCAACAATGATGCGGACTTCTGAACCGCCACACTAGCGGGCAAAAGGGCAGGGTAATCGCCATGGCAACGCCACAGCCGAACCAAAGCGACGCGCCCCGCGCAGCCGCACAGCGCGAAGACACCGCGCCGGCAAGCCCGGAGAAAATCTTTCCGGTCTCCTGGGATCAATTCCATCGCGACTCGCGGGCTCTAGCCTGGCGGCTCAATGGCGTCGGACCGTTTGAGGCGGTGGTTTGCATCACCCGCGGCGGCTTGGTGCCAGCGGCGATCGTGGCGCGCGAGCTGGGCATCCGGGTCATCGAGACCGTGTGCGTCGCCAGCTATACCCACACCAACCAGGGCGCGCTGACCGTGCTTAAGGACGTTGCGCCCGCGGTAATCGCGCGCGGCGGCGGCGAGGGTGCCGGCGTGCTCATCGTCGACGATCTCGTTGATACCGGCCAGACCGCCAAGGTAGTGCGCGGGTTGTTGCCGCGCGCTCATTTGGCCACGGTCTATGCCAAGCCGATGGGCCGGCCGATGGTCGATACTTTCATTACCGAAGTGTCGCAGGATACCTGGATCTACTTCCCCTGGGACACCGGGTTGGCGTTCCAGCCGCCGATCCGCGAGGCCGGACTTTAGCGCCGAATTTTATTTTCTTCGTCGCCTTGCTTTTCTTTGACCCAATGACGCCGGGATCGGCTATCATGTCGTGCAGACTTGGATACGAAGGAGATCGTCCATGGATGCCATCGCCTCGAAGTCGAGACACGACACGCTCGATACCCATTCCCATGTTGTGCGTCCGGCCAACATGGAATGGAAGAAGACGCGGTTCTCGGGTTGCGAAGTAAAGGGCCTTTTGTTCGACAAGGAGAGCGGGCTCGTCACCGCGCTGATGCGGTTTGCGCCCGGTGCCGTGCTGCCGGATCATGAGCACGTCAAGATCGAGCAGACTTACGTGCTCGAGGGCAAGCTCTGCGACAAGGAAGGTCCGGCGACGGGTCTGACCGTCAATGCCGGCGAATTCGTTTGGCGCGAGGCCGGCAGCCGCCATGTCGCCTGGACGCCCGAGGGTGGTCTAATGCTCGCCCTGTTTCAGGTGCCCAACAAGTTCTTCGAAACTGACGGCCGTGTCACCGATGTCTCCGGCGTCGATTGGGACAGCCTTTGGGGACATATTTTCAAGGAGTGAGCATGCTGCGGAAGTTGATCCTGGCAGGGGCGGTTATCGCCTTGGTGACCGGGCCTGCCGCTGCACAGATGCCGATGCCGAGCATGTCACTCCATAATGGGCCGAAGCAGCTCACCCCGGAGGAACAGGCCAAGCAAAAGGCGATCGACGACGCTTACAAGGCGGCGACCAAGAAGATCCCCGACAAGGAGGTTGCCAACGATCCCTGGGGCAATGTGCGGTCGCTTCCGCCCGCGACGGACGGCAAGCGCAACTAGGTCCGTTCGACGCACCGTTATGGACGCTTACATCGCTCGACTATCCGCTGCCGCGCGATAAGTGCTACACGCATCGCCATGGACTTGCGGCGGGTGCGCTCGGTGAATTTTGGAGCGTTGCCTTGGCGGGCTTGGGTCCGCTTCGCGGACGTGGCGAAATGGTAGACGCAAGGGACTTAAAATCCCTTGGGGGAAACCCCGTGCGGGTTCAAGTCCCGCCGTCCGCACCAGCCGTCGCCGAGTATCTATCCATATCGAGTTCGCTTCTCGGCTGAGCTGCCCCCGCGAAAGGCTATGGAACTGTGGTATCCCCGGCGCGGCAGCTTGCCGAGAGCCCGTGAAACAGAGGAAACTGGCGACCAATAACGGGGCCGGGGCGGTTTTCTTTGCCGTAGCTTGAACCTAGCCCCGTCCGACTGCGACTTAGCTGATGGGCCGATAGCCCTGCCGATGCAAACGACTTCGGACGAGGTTCTGATCGCAAGGATCGCCAACGGCGATCGGCTCGCTATGCAGGTGCTGTTCGCGCGGCATCATGTGCGCGTGTACCGGTTCGTGCTCCGGCTGGTGCGTAACGAGTCGGCTGCCGAGGACCTGATCGGCGAAGTTTTCCTCGATGTTTGGCGGCAGGCCGGCAAATTCGAGGGGCGCGCAGCGGTTTCGACCTGGATGCTGAGCATCGCCCGTTTCAAGGCGCTGTCGGCATTGCGGCGGCGAACCGAGTACGAACTGGACGAGGAAACCGCCGGCGCTATCGAGGATCCAGCTGATGATCCGGAAGTGGCGTTGGCAAAGAAAGACAAGGGTGCGGTCTTACGACAATGCCTAAGCAAGCTCTCGGCCGAGCACCGGGAGATCATCGACCTCGTATACTATCACGAGAAATCGGTGGCGGACGTCGCAGGCATTATCGGCATCCCGGAAGCAACCGTGAAGACGCGCATGTTCTACGCGCGTAAGAAGTTGTCGGAGCTCTTGAAGGCGCAAGGAATCGATCGAGGTTGGCCATGAATGCGGTAAACGGGAACGAAGGAAGCGAAATCGAGCTGCTGCTGCCGTGGCATGCCGCCGGAACGCTCAGCCATCGCGACGCGCAGCGCGTAGAGGCCGCCCTTGCCAGCGATCCCGAACTCGCCCAACGCTACGAGCTAGTGCGCGAGGAACTCGGCCAAACCATCGAGCTCAATGAATCTCTGGGCGCGCCATCTGCCCGCGCGATGGAAGCTTTGTTTGCCAAGATTGCAGCCGAGCCGGTGCACGCGCCGGCGCTCTCGACCAGCATCGGCGCCCGGTTGCGTGAATTTTTCGCCGATCTTTCGCCGCGCACCTTGGCTTGGTCGGCAAGCGCCGCCGCGCTCGCGATCGTGCTGCAGGCGGGCGTGATCGCCGGCATCATGTACAAAGACAGTGGCCCGACTGACACTGCCAGCTATCGCACGGCCTCCGTGCCTTCAAGCGCGAGCGGCGCAGGTTCCTACGCTCTCATCCGCTTCCGAGCGCAGGCCAATGCCGCCGATATCGACAGGTTCCTGGAAAGCAACGACCTCAGCCTGACCGGCGGGCCGTCCGTGGGCGGGCTTTATCGGGTCCAAATCTCGCAGAAGAAGCTGCCACAGACGGATGTCGCGGGAATCCTGAAAAAATTACAAGAGGACAAAGTCGTCGGCTTCATCGCCGCTACGGAATAGACAAGGCTGGCGCGGCCTTCCTTCGCCTGCCAGCATCGCTTGACCGCTTACTTCGCGCGGCAACCGATCTAAGGGTTCTGCAGTGCGAAGATGTTGTAGAAAGTTGCACCGGGTTGTTGGTGTTTCGCTGGTGGGCCTGCTCTTGGCGGCATTTTGGGTGGCTTGCTCGCAGCGTGCCGCAGCGCAGGTGCCGCACAGAACGGTAAACGGTGACTCGGTTCGCATATCGATCGGCGGCCGCAATGGATCGCCGCCGGCAGGCGAAGAGCGTTTCGTTCCTGACGAGGTGATCGTGGCATTTTCGGCGAGAGCATCGCCACGAGCAATTCGCCGAATGGCCCGCCGTTACGACTTGGTCCGTCTCGAATCGCTAGCCTTGCCGTCGATTCGAATAACGCTGTCCCGCTGGCACATTGGCGGACACCGTTCGGTATCGAGCGTGGTGAGGGCGTTGCATAACCGACGTATTGTCGCCAGCGTGCAGCCCAATTTTTTGTTCGCGCTGCAGGATAAAGCCGGTCACGGTACCGTCGCCACAAAGAAGCGCCGGGATCGGTAATCTCGATGACTTGTCTCCGCTGGCTGCCGGCTTGGCCAGAGGCGCCGTTTTGCAGCCCCGATGTCGGTCGCCGACGACGGCAGTTGCGTGGCAGATGAATGCCCGGCCGGATTCTGTAATTTAACGGGTCAAATGATGCCGGATCGGGCCAAAACCGCCGAAATTCAGATGTGATTATATTTAAGGTTCCTTAATGGCGGCTGGCTATTTTGCCTTGATTGCGTTGTGTCGAGATACGGCACAGCAGGGGGCTGCTGCAATGGCTGCTGCCGAACGGTCTCGCGACGGCACCGAGTTGCGAAGAAAGCCGCGGCGCCAATTCCGCTATCGGGCAAAGATCCTGACCAGCGAGAAGGGGACGCCGCGCGTCTGTTCAATCATTGATATTTCAGAGATCGGTGCGCGCATCGTGTTGGCGCGGGACGAAGAGCTGCCGCGGCGCTTTTTGCTGCTCCTCAGTTCACAGGGCGGCGCCCGGCGGATTTGTCGCCTCGTCTGGCGAAGGGGATTGACAGTCGGAGTGGAGTTTCCGGACAGCCAATCCTGATCTGCGGCCCTAGAGCTGTCGTCGAGGCCGGTATTACCGGCCTTACTCCACTGTCATGCAAACTTGCCGCAATTGCCAAGTAGAGCCGCATTCGCATGGGGGATTCGCGAAAGATTACGCTTCGGGCGGGACACTGATCGATGACATTTTGCCGGCGTCTTGTCTGCACTATCTCCGGCAGCGTGCGATACGCCCGCGCGGTCGCCGCCGCCACGGGATGCGTTGTCTGTTCCACAGCGCGGCTGTCCGGCTCGCTGCCGATACGGAGCTTTGCCGGCGTGCTAGTTGCCGCCACCATGCTTGCCGGATGCGGAGCGGATGGCGTCGGTGCGCTCATGGTCGATCCCGCTCGTTACGACGGCTATGATTGCAAAGCTCTTGTCGGCCAATGGAACGGTTTGGTCGTGCGGGAGAAACAGCTTCGCAATCTCATCGACAAGGCGGACCAAAGTGGCGCCGGCGTGGTGATTGGCGCGGTCGCCTACCGTGGAGATTACCAGACCGTGCTGGCGCAGAAGAATCTCTTACAGCGCACCGCCGCGGAAAAGAAATGCCAACTCACGTCAACATCGCCCGCGTTCACGAGCGACCACACCATTCGCTGAGCCGAATGGTTGCCGGTGAATATGATTCTTGTCCGGCCGATGGATGGAGCGAGCACGGCTAGGCCATGCCGAATGCCACAAGCACCGCCATGGCAACGCCGATCACGGCGAGGAACACGAGCGCGGCGGCGAGAACGGCGGTGCGATGAGCGTCTTCGATTTGACGCGACTAGATCAGCGCGCGCCGTAGCCGCAGCGCGTTGGCGACGACGCTGACCGAAGACAGCGCCATTGCTGCGGCGCCGATCGCCGGGGTCAGCAAAAGCCCGAACAACGGATAGAGCGCGCCGGCGGCAATCGGAACGCCGGCGGCGTTGTAGATAAACGCGAACAGTAAATTTTGCCGGATATTGCGCATTGTTGCGGCCGAGAGAGTGCGGGCGCGCAGGATTGCCGCGAGATCGCCCTTGACCAAGATCATTCCACCGCTCGCCATCGCGACGTCGGTGCCGCCACCCATAGCGATGCCGACATCGGCTGCGGCAAGCGCCGGCGCGTCGTTGACGCCATCGCCGGCCATGGCGACGACGCGGCCGTTGCGACGCAGTTGTTCGACGAAGGCGCTTTTATTCTGCGGCAGCACCTCGGCCTCGACGTGCGCAATTCCAAGCTTTTGCGCAACGGCTTGCGCGGTGAGGCTGCTGTCTCCCGTCAGCATTACGATGGCGATGTTTTGTGCGCGCAAACCAGTGAGCGCGGCCGGCGTTGTCGGTTTGATCGGATCGGCTACGGCGACGAGGCCGGCGAGCTGATTGTCGAGAGCGACGAACACAATCGTCGCGCCGTCGCTGCGAAAACCGTCGGCTTGGCTCTGCAGTAAGTCGATGGCGATGCCTAATTCGGCAATGAACGTGTCGCTGCCAAGCGCCACCCTTCGGCCCTCGACGACGCCGACAATTCCCTTTCCCGCTTGCGCATCGAAATCCGCGGCGGGGAGCAGCGCAATGTCGCGCGCGGCTGCCGCGGCCACGATCGCCGCGCCGAGCGGATGCTCGCTGGCGCGCTCCACGCTCGCGGCAAACCGCAGCACGTCATTTTCGTCGAACCCCGGCGCGGGCACCGTGGCGATGACCTTGGGCTTGCCTTCGGTGAGCGTGCCGGTCTTGTCGACGACGAGCGTGTCGACTTTTTCCAGACGCTGCAAAACTTCGGCGTTCCTGATCAAAATGCCGTAAGACGCCGCGCGGCCGATGCCGACCATGATCGACATTGGCGTCGCTAGACCGAGCGCACACGGGCAGGCGATGATCAACACCGTCACGGCGGCCAGCAGCGCGTAGGCGAAGCGGGGCTGCGGGCCAAAAATCGCCCAGACGACAAATGCGATAAACGCGACTGCAATCACCGCCGGCACGAACCAAGAGGCGACCTGGTCGGCAAGCCGGGCGATCGGCGCACGCGAACGCTGCGCGGCGGCCACCATGTCGATGATGCGTGCAAGAATGGTGTCGCGGCCGACTTTCTCCGCGCGCATGATGAAGCTGCCGCCGCGGTTGAGCGTTCCGCCAATCACTTTGGCGCCGGCTTCCTTGGTGATCGGGATCGATTCGCCGGTCATCATTGATTCATCCACGGCGGAACGGCCCTCGACGAGGACGCCGTCAACCGGAATCCTTTCGCCCGGCCGCACCCGCAGCCGATCGCCGCCGCTGACGGCATTGAGTGGTACATCCTCGTCGCTGCCATCCGTGCGTAGCCGCCGCGCGATGTTCGGCGCAAGACCCATAAGCGTACGGATGGCGCTGGACGTGGCGGCGCGGGCGCGCAACTCCAGCACTTGGCCGAGCAGCACCAACACGGTGATGACAGCGGCCGCCTCGAAATAAAGCGCGATGCCGCCATGGGCGTCACGGAAATCCGCGGGAAATACTCCCGGCGCGAGCAAGGCGACGACGCTGTAGACGTAGGCGACGCCGGTGCCGATCGCGATCAGCGTGAACATGTTGAGGTTGCGCGTGACCAGCGACTGCGCGCCGCGCACGAAGAACGGCCAGCCGCCCCATAGCACGATAGGTGTCGTCAGAACGAATTGAGCGAAGCGGGGTGGGTTGCCGGCAAACTGCCAAAACCCGAAATGACCGCCCATTTCCAAGGCGACGACGGGTAGCGCCAGCACCGCCGAAATCCACAAGCGCCGCGTCATGCCTGCCCGTTCGTCGTCCTCGGTAGCGCCTCCTGCCTCAGGTTCGAGCGCCATGCCGCAGATCGGGCAATGGCCGGGGCTGCGCTGTCGGATTTCCGGATGCATCGGGCACGTGTAGATCGTATCCGCAAGTGCGGCGTTTGGCGCTTGCGCCGAGCCATGAAGATATTTTTCAGGATCGGCGGCGAATTTGCTCCGGCAGCCGGCAGAGCAGAAGAAGTAGTCGTTGCCCTGATAGGCGTGGCGATGCGGCGTCGCTGCTGGATCGACCTCCATCCCGCACACCGGATCAATCGCGGCCACGCCGTAGTGGTGCGAACGGGAAGAATGCTGCACGGAAAATGCCTCTTGAAACGGGTACCCGGTAGGGGTATATAGCGGTCATGCAGCTGCTTGCCAAGTCGTCGGTGCTCAAACGCCTGCAACGGATCGAAGGCCAGGTCCGTGGGCTTGCCCGCATGGTCGAGGATGACCGCTATTGCATCGACATCGTGACCCAGCTATCGGCGGTGCGGGCGGCGTTGCGCAAGGCCGAAGAGGAAATTCTTGCCGATCACGTGTCTCACTGCGTCGAGCACGCGATCACGTCTGGCAATAAGGCCGAGCAGCGGCGCAAAATCGGCGAGTTGATCGACGTACTGTCGCGCAGCGATCGATGAAACGACGAAAACCCGCAACCCCTGTCAAGAAGCCGCCGGTGCGGCGCGCACGACAATCCTCGTCGATTGCGATCAAGCGCGCGTACGATGAGTCCGAGCCTGAAGACGGGTTGCGCATTCTTATCGATCGGCTATGGCCACGCGGGCTGTCCAAGGCGGCGCTCAAATTCGACGCGTGGCCGAAAGAGTTGGCGCCATCAAACGGACTGCGCAAATGGTATGGCCACGATGCAAAACTCTTTGCCGAGTTCCGGCGCCGTTATCGTGCCGAGCTTGCCGCGCATGACAACGAACTCGTCGCGTTGCGCGCAACGATAAAAGGCCGCGCCGCGACGCTCTTGACCGCGACACGCGAACTCGACTTGAGTCACGCCGTGGTTTTGCGCGAGATGTTGCTGGAGCGCTAGACTAACCGAACTTTTCCCGTGCCAGTGCCGCGCCTTTGCCGAGTGAGTGCAGCTTCTTTTCCGCGATGTCGCGGCGCATCGGCGCCATGCCGCAATTGGTCGAAGGGATAATTTTTTCCTTTGCCACGTGCTTGGCTACCTCGCCGATCACGCCGGCGACCTCTTCGGGCGTCTCGATCTTGTCGGTGGCAATGTCGATGACGCCGATTTGCACGCTCTTGCCGTCAAGCAGCCGGAGCGTACTCATCGGCACGCGGGAATTGATGCACTCGATCGAGACCTCATCGATGCGGCTTTTGGCGAGAGCAGGGAAGAATTTCTCGTATTGTCGCCACTCGGTGCCGAGACCAGCTTTCCAGGCAATATTGGCGGGGATGCCGTAGCCGTAGCAGATATGTACCGCGGTGGTGCAGAGGACGCCATCGATGGCACAGTGCAGCGCGTCGATGCCCCATCCCGCGGCTTGCTCCATGTAGACATTGAAGGCCGGCTCGTCGAATTGGATTACGTCGACACCATCGGCGGCGAGGCCGCGCGCCTCCTCATTCAGAAGCCCGGCGAACGCCATCGCCATTTTGATGCGGTCGCCGTAATAAGCGTCGGCAATCGTATCGACGATGGTCATCGGACCAGGCAGGGTGAACTTGAGTTTCCGCGTTGTGTGGGCCCGGGCGAGCCGCGCTTCACGCGCATGAACACGGGAGCGCAGCCTCAGCTCGCCGACCACTGTCGGGCACATCGCCTTATAGCGATCGTTGCGGATTCCCATCTCGACCTTCTGATCGAAGTCGATACCATCGACCGCGACGAGGAAACCGTGCACGAAATGCTGGCGCGACTGTTCGCCGTCGCAGACAATGTCGATGTCGGCGTCTTCCTGGAGCTTGAGCGCAACGAGCGTGGCGTCATCTATGGCGGCGGCGAGGTCTTCGCCCTTGAGACGCCATCGCGGCCACAGCTTGTTCGGCTCGGCGAGCCACGCCGGCTTCGGCAGGCTACCGGCAATCGTGGTGGGGAACAGTGAATTCGTTGCAGCGGTCGCATTCATGGCGTGTCTTACTCTGAGATCCGCGGGCGGCTTCATGGGAGTGACAGGGCGACGGGTGGGCGCCAATCGTAAATCCAATCGTAATGCTGCAATAGCCGCGCGCCGCCCAGCGTGCGCATTGCCGCATCACGTACCATAGCGCGCACTCCGGCGAGGTGGTAGCGATCACCGTTGCGCGTCGCGAGACGCTGGACTCTCCAGGCGCGCCAGCGCCGCACCGCGCAATAAGTACGAAATGCCGAGGTTGGATCGTCTGGATTGCGCGCCAGGCACTTCGCCGCCACGGCGGCATCCTCGATCGCCATGGCGGCTCCTTGCGCCAAATAGGGCAGCATCGGATGCGCAGAGTCGCCGAGAAGCGCCACCGGGCCACGCGACCAGCGCAGGATCGGCCTGCGATCATAAAGCGCCCATTTCAACCATGCCTCGGGTGCGCCGAGGAGCGACAACGCTCGCGGCGCCCAATGGTGCGAGGAAAATCGCGACAGCAAATCGGTACGGGCCGCGGGTTCACTCCAGCCGGGCGAATTCCAGGTGTCGTTCATGATGGCGACGATGTTGATAAGGCTGCCGCCCTTGACCGGGTAGTGCACGAGATGAGCTTCGCGCCCGAGCCAGAGATGGATCAGCGGCTCGGCGAATTCGGGGGCGACGTCCGTTGCCCGAACAAGCGCTCGCCAAGCGCTACGCCCGGCGAAACGCGGTGTCGAGCCATGACCGATGCGGGCGCGCATTGCCGACCACAGACCGTCAGCGGCAATGAACGCAATCCCGCGCTCGTCGGTAACGCCGGCGCGGCCATGGACCGATACGGTAACGCCTTTCCGATGCGCTATAAAGTCTTCGACATGCATTCCGAGCTTCAGCGTTATGTCGAGTTTCTGTGCCACCGCGCCGGCGAGGGCCGCCTGCAGATCGCCGCGATGGATTGCCCAATAGGGTGCGCCGTAACGCTGAGCGGCCGTTTCGCCGAGCGGCATGCGAACGATCTCGCGGTTGCTTTCGGCGTCGAGGACGCGCAAATCCGCCGGCGCGATCACGTGCGGCCTGAGCCGTTCCTGCAAGCCCAGATCGATCAGTGTGCGAGCGGCGTTGGGCGAGAGCTGGATGCCGGCGCCGGTCTCCTCAAGTCGTTCGGCCTGTTCGAGCACCACGACGCGGAAACCGTTGCGCGACAGTGCCAAAGCTGCGGTCAGGCCGCCGATGCCGGCGCCCGCGACAATGACGACACGCGACGACGTCAGGATATTCGCTCCGCAGGGTGATTAGACGGGATTGTCGTGAAGCTCGCATTGCTCCGGGCGTGCCGCACCGGGAACAAGCGAGGCATTGTAGCGGTAAAGTGTCGAGCAATAAGGGCAGACGTATTCGTCATCGTCCCCCATATCGCAGAACACATGGGGATGGTCGAATGGCGGAGTGGCGCCCACACACATGAATTTTTTGGCGCCGATTTCGATGACCGCCACGCCCGGATCGTTATGAAAGTGAGGAACGATTTCGTCGCTCATGGTCTTGCCATCCAGAACGCATCTCGGCGCACGTCGGGCGCGCTCCGAGATTCAATCGGTACCATAGCGGCGCCGTCCGACGATTCCTAGTAAGACAGTGTTTTGGCGCGGCCGGCCTGGTCAAGACTGGGCCGAGAAGAAGCTACAAGGCACAATCGACGGGGCTATGGTTGCAAATGCCACAATTTACCAACGACGGAGCGGAAATCGCATTTTTCGATCAGGGCGCCGGCGAGCCGATCGTGCTGGTGCACGGTTTTGCCTCCAACAAGGAGGTGAACTGGATCTTGCCGAACTGGGTGGCGACGCTCACCGGCGCCGGTCGCCGCGTTATCGCGCTCGATAACCGCGGGCATGGCGCGTCGAGCAAGCTTTATGAGCCGGCCGCCTACCACATGGATAAGATGGCCGGGGATGTGCGCGCGCTCCTCGATCATCTTGGCCTGTCGCGGGCCGACGTGATGGGTTATTCAATGGGCGCCCGTATTGCGGCACTTCTGGCGCTCAGCGATTCCGAGCGCGTGCGCTCCGCCGTGCTCGGCGGCCTTGGCGTTCGCCTGGTCGAGGCGGGCGGGGTGCCCGAGTCCATAGCCGAGGGTTTGGAGGCGCCGACGCTTGCGGAAGTGATCGATCCAACGGCGCGCCAATTTCGTGCATTCGCAGAGCAGACGCGGTCGGATTTACGGGCGCTCGCAGCATGTCTGCGTGGGTCGCGTCAGACGCTCAGCCGGGCCGAGGTTGGCCGCATCGCCGTGCCAGTGCTGGTTGCTGTAGGCAGTAAGGACCCGATTGCCGGCTCCCCCGAGGAACTTGCCGCCCTCATCCCGGGCGCGCGGGCTTTGGTCATTCCCGGCCGCGATCATATGTTGGCGGTCGGCGATAAGGCGTTTAAGGCGGGCGTGCTCGGCTTCCTCAACGAGCAAGCATGATTCGTTCATTGGCCGAATTATCCGCCATCGAACGAGGCCATTGACCGATGGACTGGCCCCTTGGCTTTACGCTTGTGGACGCCGATGTATGCTAGAAGGAGATCGTTATTTTTGCCGTTTTCCCGGAGGCAGTCGATGGCGCAGCGTCAGGCAAAGCCGGCACTCGACACGGTCGATCCAGTCTGGGCGCGGGTGCGCCGTGAGGCGGAAGAAGTAGTGCACCGCGAGCCGGAGTTCGCCACTTTCATCTATTCAACCATTCTGCATCACGACACCCTCGAAGCCGCTGTAATCTATCGGCTTGCCGAACGGCTTAATCACGGATCCGTGTCGAGTGGGCTGATCCGCCAAGCTTATCTGGACGCGCTCAAGGACAGCCCGTCGCTTGGCGAAAGCTTTCGCGCCGACATCATGGCGACTTGTGATCGCGATCCGGCCACGCGTCGGCTGATCGAGCCGGTGCTCTATTACAAGGGATTTCACGCCATCCAGACGCATCGCTTGGCGCATTGGCTATGGCAGAAAGGCCGCCGGGATTTCGCCCTTTACCTCCAGAGCCGCTCCTCGGCTGCTTTCCAGTGCGATATCCACCCGGCGGCAAAGATCGGGCGAGGCATTTTCCTCGACCACGCCACGGGTCTTGTGGTCGGCGAAACGGCGGTCATCGAGGACGATGTCTCGATGCTGCACGGAGTTACACTCGGCGGCACCGGCAAAGAAGCCGGCGACCGCCATCCCAAGATCCGCTATGGCGTCATGATCGGCGCCGGCGCGAAGATACTCGGCAATATCGAAGTCGGGCATTGCGCGCGCATTGCCGCCGGATCGGTCGTGATCAAGCCGGTGCCGAATAACGTTACGGTTGCCGGCGTGCCGGCCAAGGTGATTGGCGTCGCCGGGTGCCCAGAGCCCGCGCGTACCATGGACCAGATGTTTCAGGGCGAACTTTGACAAGAGCGGCGGCTTGGCCGCGATTGTTGTGACCGCCGCCGCGTGCTATGCGGCTTGCGCTGGAGGTGCGCGGTGGACGTACAAGAAGTCGGAAAGCTCGACTCTTATCTCAAGAAGCTGTTCGGTAATGCCCGTATTCGGGTCGTGCCGCAGCCGACGAGGGAGAAATCCGCCGAGGTCTATATCGGCGAGGAGAGAGTGGGCGATCTTAACCTCGATGACGAAGACGATGATCTTTCCTATAACTTTCGCATGGTCATTGATCTCGGCGACGCAAGCGAGATCGATCAGATCAAACGTCTGGATGCCTATCTGAAACGAAAATTCGACAATGAGGCGATCCGGGTCGTGCCTCGCGCAAGAAAGAAAGATTCTCTCGAAGCCTATTTAGGGGATGAGTTCATCGGTGTCATATTCGTCGACGACGAGAAGCGGCGCCGGTCATACATCCTTGAGATGCCGATCCTGGATATGGACTTGGCCTGATCGGCCGGACCGATGTTGCCGAGAGTTAGTGTCCTTGCGGATGCAATTGCGCCAGCAGCCGATCGAACCCTGCCGAAACACTCGGCCAGTTTTTCAGCCAGTCCCGCGGAAAGCGCATCGTGATATCGGCGTCACCGAGGACGCGTTCGTGCATACAGATGCCGGGCACAACGGCGCTATCGCGCGTGCATAGAGTAAAAAATCGATCTGGATTGCCAGCGAGGTAGACCAAGTCTTCTCCGTCGTAGGGCGTGCCGGCGCGGAACGGGAGTACAGCAAGTCCATTCGCGCCTCGTAATGCCCGCGCCTCGACGTAACGCGGATAGACATGATGTAGCCGATCAGCTGGCGGCAGGAGTGACCCCAGGGCGACGATGGTTACAAAAAGGTGCCGGCTCGGCTCGCTTGGCGTCTTCACAATCTCGGCGGCGGGATTATCGCCTTCGATCGCAGCGAGCGGCTTGCTGTCACCCTTCTCGCCCGGCTGCGGGGGGGTGAGCGATGGCCAGAGAAAGGCGAGATCGATGCGCTGGTGAAGCCCTGGATGGCGTTGTACGCCGGCGCGGATTGCGGCCGGCGGCACTTCGAATAGGGTGCCGGCGACCGTGATCGGAAGGGCGGGCGCATTGAGCGCAATCGGCTCGCTCGGCCATCTGGGCCATAGCACGTAGGTGACGAAGCTTGCGGCCACAAGTAAGGGCACAATCAGGAGCGCAAACGACAGCAACAGAAAGGCCGGCGTCTTACGCCGGATTTTTGGAAGGTGCGAGAGAGCCTGCGTCGTCATGCGCTCTGTGCCGGTGTCTTGCGAATCGGAGGTGAGTATTGCACGTCGGCATGGCGCATAAGTGCGGCGGGCGGCCGGTGGCGCGTTAACCTTTCTTTAATCAATTCGTAGCCGCCCGCGCCATCCTCTGTAATGGGTTGGGCGCAGGAGGCGCCCATGTTCGACTACGCATGGCCGGTTATTTCGCCGGAGGCGATCGAGTCATTTTTCTCTTTGGCGATCGGCTTTTCGGTAGCCGGCTCGTGCGCCACCGGTTACCGTCTCTTCGCCGAACATTTTCCGAGTTTTCGCCTGCTCGAGGTCGGCCCAACCGCGGCGCGTTTCGCCTCGATCCCGCTTTTGATGTTCTCCGCGCCTTTTATTATCATGCGCAATACGCTGCGCGGCCGCCGGATTGAGGGCCGCCGCGCCGAGTTCGTCATGGTCGCGACCGTGATCGCTGGGCTGTGGAGTCTGATGTCCGGCACGGTCGTGGTAATGGCGGTCCAAGTGTTGCTCAACACTTGAGATGAAATCAAACGACGGCGACAGATAAGGTGCTCCTGTCGCGCGGTTCTTTGTCTGCCAACCTCAAAGAGGTGCGGGCGGCTCTTGGGGGAGAGCCGCCCGCGCGCGAACCCGGTCTGGGGACGGGGAGGGGTGGGGACGTGACCGGGCTCGCGGAACCCTTCCTTTGCCTGTTGCGCACTCAGCGCGCCGATGAAGTCAGCAGCGGCGAAGTCGGTTCCCGGAGTGAGGCCCCTACATTGGGATCGAACTGCGCCTGGCGTTTTACGAAGCGGAATCCGGTATCGGACCAGAGCCGAATGTCGTCGCGCAGATTGTCGAGAATGAATTTGCCCTGATCGGTCTTGACGGTCAGAACGGCATGGCCTGCGCCACCGCGCCTGAGCACCGCCGTCGCACCCGAACCCATAGTGCCCCCTTCCTGTCAGGGTCACGTTTCGCACAAAGCTTTTGCAGCGAGGCTAAGTTCGTTCGTTCAATTTGAAGCAAACACATTGGAAAACGCAGAAAAGGTCGCGCCGTCGATTGACGGAATTACATGAAATTTGACTTATTCTATTTTGATTCAAATTGCGCTCATCGGCCGGCGAACCCTTTACAGAAGCCATTATCTGCGTGCGCGGCGCATTGGCCTTGCTGCCGCGACGGTGCAGAAGCTGCGCGACGCCCCGCTGCGTTGGGCTACCAAACTAAAATTGCAGGTTCGGGCTTTACCGGCCGATGACGTTGTCTGCGGAATGGGATTATGATGGCATCCGTCTAGCGACGGGTTCGGCTCATG
>JASHRW010000418.1 GCA_030037065.1 Xanthobacteraceae bacterium | reverse complement strand
GGCTCGTGGACATTCTCAACATCGATCCAGGCCGACTGCGCGCGCTTCGTCGCCGACCGCAACATTGAGGTCGACCGGCTGTTCACGCATCGCTGGCGGCTCGATCAGGCGGACGAGGCCTATCGGCTGTTCGACCGCCAAACCGAAGGCAAGGGCGTTTTTCTCATGCAGTAATGCGACGCCCCCGGAACGGCCATCGCCGGAGCGGCCGGCGGAAGAACCACATCAGCAGCGAAACGACGATCCACACCGCGCCGGCTGGCAGAACGGCGAACCAACTCAGCGATGGAATCGTCAGCCAAGCCACCGCGGCGAATGCCATCAGACCGACGCCGCCCAGCGCCGCTCCAGATGCCTCGATGGCGGCAACCTCGCAGCCGCGGCGGGCGCCGCTAAGACCCGCCCTTTCCTTCCGCTCGCGTTCGTGTTTTTCCACAAGCGTCACGGTCGCCGGCATGATCGCGGGGAACGCCAGGAACAACCCGCCGATCACGGGACCCCACAGCGCCGCGATAACGCCGGTCAGGACCGTTGCCACGCCGCCAAGCGCGAAACGAATGGCAAATTCGCGCCAATGATCCCCGCGCAGCGCGGACAATGTTGCCCGAACGTACATTGCGTCACCCGAAGATCAGCCAATCGAGTCCGAGCGCGACGACAAACCACGCGGCGAGTGCCGACAGACTCGACAGCAAGGCCGTGAGATGGCGGTGTTTCAACAAACGGAAAACGATCACGCTGTAGGCGCACAGCGCCGCGGCGCCGAGGATCATCGAGCGCGTTTCGAGCGCAGCGTAGGGCCGTCCCTCGTTCCAAATCGTGATCAGCAAGGTCGCGATGGCGATAGAGGGCGCTGCGCCGAACAGGCCGGCGAAGCTTCTGGGGCGGAATATCTCGCCCACAGCGGCGAAGGCCGAAACGGCAATCCCGCCGATGAGAAAGCGAAGGAGATATTCCTCGATCAACTTTCACCCCGCGAAGGGATTGTTAAATTCCAAGCACAATGCCCCCGCGAGTTGGGCGTCGGCATCGCCGGTCAATCGAGATCGGGATCGAATTGGCGACGGCCAATTCACTTCATGTGTACAATGACGGTGCCTTCCGTGATCGTCGGCGCGGCAGCGCCGGTGCCGCCGGCATTCTTCGCTATCCAGTCGCGGGCGACCCGCACACTCTCGTCCGTGCCGGCCTTGTCCTGGAAAACAGAGACGGAAAACCCGCCGCCGGAACTGCGGACCAACGAATAGCTCACGAAACCCTTGATTCCCCGAATGAGTCTGTCGACGTCCGCCTTGTTCTTCTCCAGAACATCGAAAAGCTCCTTCGCGCCTTTGCCGGAATAGTTTCTTACGACCGAATGCATGACGCTCCTCCCTTTTATGCGATCACCCGAGCTTGCGGCCGATAATGTCCTCGCAGCGCACGCCCTCGGGCGGTTGTTCACCGAGATAGAACCCGCCCGACATGGCGAATTGCATGCGGTTCGACGGCGGGCCGGCGGTGCCCCAGCGGTCGCCGCGCGTCGGCACCATCTTGTCCCAATAGGCGGCGTCTTGCGGGACGTGGGTCGCCTCGTCGATCTGGTCGAGCTCGGTGGTGTATTCGGCGACAAAGCCGTCCGGCTCGATGAAATAGGAGAACACGTTGTTGCCGGGGCCGTGGCGGCCGACCCCCCATTCGATGTCGAAGCCGTTTTTCTTGAGCCGGCCGCTGCCGCGCATCAATCCGTCGATGTTGGGTAATTCGTAGGCGACGTGATTGAGCGACGGCCCGTTGGCGCGAACCAGCGCGATGCTGTGATGGTCGGAGCAGCAGCGCAGAAAATCCATATAGTGCGTGCTGTCGGAGTGCCTGAAGCCGAGCACGTCGATGAAAAACGGCATCTGCTTGGCGGCATTGCCGCTGTTGAGCACGACGTGACTGATCTTGGTCGGGCGCGAACGGTCGACGGCGACGTCGGCATGCTGCAAGGTGTCCGATGAGATGCTCATCGGCAGGCCCTCGGGCGTCGCGAAGCGAAAGCCATAGCCGCCGCCGGCCGCGGCGGGCAGCGGCGCCGGCTCGCTGACCACGGTCACGCCGTAGGATTTTGCCTTGGCGCAGAGCGCATCGACCGTAGCGCGGTCGGGCGCGGCGAAGTGCACGCCGAGCAGGCTCGGCTTTGCCCGCTCGCGGATGGTGAGCACATGGTGATCGCCGCCGGTGGCGCGCAGGTGAATGCCGTCGCCGTCGGCCGCGACCTCTTCGAGCGCCCAAACCTTGGTATAAAAATCCGCCGATTGCTGCAGATGGCGCACGCCGAGCTCGATGCTGCGTACGCCGGTCACCTTGCCGATTGCCATCGTCTATCCTCCAACGAGGTTTTCCATTTGACCCGGCCCGACTTTTGCTATGCACGCGGACGGATCGATTAGGCGTGACCATAGGTCCGCCGCCCGCATCGATCAACTGCTCGAAACCCGCCGCGTGGCCGCTATCCCAATGGCCCTAAGCGCCGTGCTAAGGTCGCCCGCAACACCGCCCACGGCTGGCGTTTACACGTTGGCGTTGGCGACGAAGGACTCACAATGATGCAATCGCCACAATCCGAAAGCTTCGCTCCGCGCCCGCACCAGGACATGATCGGCGGACCCTATCTGCGCAATGCCTGGTACGTGGCGGCATGGTCCGACGACATCGGCGACGGGCAGCTCGTCGCCCGCACCATCATGGACGAGCCGATCGTGCTCTATCGCAAGGCCGACGGCTCGCTCGCGGCCATCGAGAACCGCTGCCCGCACCGCTTCGCGCCGCTCTCACTGGGCAAGATTGTCGGCGGCGACCGTATTCAGTGCGGTTATCACGGATTGGAATTCGACGGCTCCGGCGCCTGCGTGCACAATCCGCACGGGACGAAGAATATTCCGGCGCGGGCGCGAGTGAAAAGCTATCCCGTCATCGAGAAGCACAAGGCGGCATGGATCTGGATGGGGGATGCGCCGGCCGACGAGGCCAAGGTGCCGGACTTCGGCGTGCTCGACAACGTGCCGGAGCTTTACACCACCAAGCGCGACAGCATCACCATCCGCGCCAATTATCAGCTCGTCATCGACAACCTGCTCGATCTCAGCCACACCTCCTATCTGCACGACGGCATTTTGGGCAATGCCGACACGGTCAATTCGGACATCAGCGTCGAGCAAGACGGCGACGACGTGATCGTCGGCCGCCACGCCACCAATGCGGCGCCGCCCGGCATGTTCGTCCCATTCTGGCCAAATCATCCGCCGCGCG
>JASHRW010000417.1 GCA_030037065.1 Xanthobacteraceae bacterium | reverse complement strand
AGCAAGATGATATCGCGGCGGGCACACTTCTGTCTGGGCTCAAATGGCCACTGCTCGAAACCAAGGACGAATGGATCGCCCACGGCTTCAGCTACCCACACTATCTGAGCGATCTCGGACCGAATGCGCAAAGCGAGATTTTTAAGAAATCTTCGGTTGATCACGCTATGCGTGACGCGTTTCGAAAGATGCGAGAGTTCTTAATGAACACGCAGAATCTAAGCGAAGATGAAGCTATTTCGGTGATGTCGGTGGCGGTTGATTTCGGCGTGACCCAGGTCGTGGACGGCAACTGGGAGTGCATGCCAGTATTCAAAAGAGCATCTTCGCCGGTCGAGAAGTCTAGAGCATTTTCCGGAAAAGTGGCTGCCGGTTTTCCGAAGAAAATGCGACCAAACCTATAAAACTAGCGCGCTTGCCGATTCAACTTGATCGGGAAGCGCTCTAGTCCAAAAAGGCATCGAAGCACTCAGCCCGGACGAAGAAAAAATGCCGAAGTACGAATATATTTGCTCAAACTGTGGCTCATTCTCTGATTTTCGGCCCATATCGGAGTACGAGCTACCAGCGACCTGTCCGGGCTGCGCTGCACAAGCACCGCGGGCTTCTCTGAGTGTGCCCACGATATCGACGAGGGCTGCGACGAAAACGAGTCGCGACTCGGGCTTTGGTCGGTACTCGGTAACCGCGAGCCATGGTCCGGGTTGCAGGTGCTGCGCCGGCGTGAAAAATCCCTCGCGCAGAATGGACCAGCAAATTGCTTTAAAACCAAGTTCTCCGTTTGCGCGTCTTGGCTCTGGACCGAGTGTAGTTTTCGCTGGTTGAGCGATGGGTCGGCTTGGTATTGTGCACTCGCGCAAGCGGGCTTTCTAGCTTGTTTGCATCTGCGCTTTCATCCGCACCGTGTTGGGTGATCGCCGCAGGTAGGTCGTCGCAAATGCGTAGAAGTACCAGCGTAAGTAGGCCGGCAGCCATCTCATGACCTGAAATCTGCTGGCGCCATGTGTGCGCTCGAACCATTGGGCTGGAACTTCTCCGATGCGCCAGCGCAGGCGGTGGCATTTCACCAGCAGCTCGATGCTGTAGGAGAACCCCCGATCCGATTCAACAACGATCTCATCGACCACGCGCCGCGCGAACAGGCGGAAGCCGTTTGTTGCATCCCGTGTCGGCAGTCTGGCGAAATGATAGAGGGTGAAGTTGCCGGACCGCACCAGCACGGCTTTCAGCCACGGACAGCCGACCATGCCGCCTCCCGGCATGAAACGGCTGGCGCAGACGACGTCGCAGCCGGTTGCGGCCTTCGTCGTCATCGCATCGATGATACCAGCATTGTAGTCATCATCTGCCATCATCACGAGCGCGAAGGTCGCCTCACTTGCAGCGAAACCCGTTAGCACGGCGCCATGTGCGCCGCGGCCGCGATTTCGGACGAACTCGAACGTCAGGGCACCCAGCGTATCGCCATTGTCTCGGATCGCCGTCAGCGTGTCATCGTCCTCCCGATCGTAGCAGATAAGTACGCGAAACGGCGTCTGTACCGCGTGTATGAGCGAGCGCAGCGTCCGTAGGATGTTGGCGCCCTCGTTGTACACTGGAATAATGATGTCGAGGCGCGGCGGCGCGGTCGAAATCATCGGATAACGTTGCCGCCTTCGAGATGGCCCCAGAGATCGAACACCGGCTTGCCCAGAAAGTCGACCTCCCGGTAAGCGCGATGCGGAGCGCACAGAATCATCAGATCGCTCTTGGAGATCACTTCGTCCAGCCCCTGCAACTCGGGGTCCGTCGTCACGAAAGGATCGGTCGTCAGGACGGCGCGCGCCTGCGTGCCGAGAATCTTCTTGAATTTGTAGCTGAGCGAGGCGCGGGTGTCGTCGCTTTCCGCCTTGAACGCCATGCCGAGCAAGCCCACGGTCATGTTAGGCAGATCATAGCGACGTTTGAGGTCGTCGACGACATGCAGCACCAGACCTTCGTTGACTAGAAGCGCGGCGTGACCGAACCCGAACTGATTTCTAGCGAAGGCTGCGAGCTGCATCGTGTCCTTGACCAGACAGGGCCCGGCCGTAAAACCCGGCCCCGGGACGCCCTTCAGCCGCGGATAGTTGTGCTTCATCGCCTTGAGCACGCGCCGGTAATCGACGCCCGCCGACTTGGCGACCAGATAAAACTCGTTGGTCGCCGCGAATTCGATATAGCGATAGGCGTTGGTGAACAGCTTTGCGAATTCCGCCTCGATCGGCGACAGTACGATCACTTCCGGCGCGATGCGTTCGAACAGCTTTGCCGCCTCGCGCTCCGCCTCGGGCGTGGTACCGCTGACGATCTGCGGCAGTTCCCGCAGCTCCTTCAAACCGGCGCCCTGAACGATGCGCTCCGGGCAGAATGCCACCATCAGATGGCGGCCTCTGTCGCGCAAGTAGGAGGCGACCCAGTCGGTGGTGCCTGGGAATACCGTCGAGCGCAGCACGACAAGTTGACCGTCGGCGAGGAAAGGCAGCACGGAATCGATGCAGTCCTGCACCACCTTGCGGACTGGATTGAGAAACTCGTCAATCGGCGTACCGATAGTGATGATCAGAGGTCCGCAGCTCGAGATACAATCCGGCGAATCGCTGAACAGCAGAAGTCCCTCCTGCAGTGCCTTGTTCAAAACCGCTTGTGCACCGTATTCAATGAACGGCAGGCGACCCGCCTGAAGCAATTCAAGACTGGTTTTGTTGCGGTCGTTCACATTGACATGCAATCCGGCTTCCGCCAGCGCCAGAACCAGCGGAATACCGACATGCCCCGCTCCGCCGACGACGGTGACATCGGCTTGCCGAACGGCTGTCGGGCTCCGCAGCGTCGCAGCATCGGGACGAATTGTCATGATCGAACCCGAGAAGACAGGTTTCCAACAAACATCACAGACGGCCCCCCTCGATCTCCTGTCGACACCAGCTGACAACTTCGTCCACGGTTTCTTCCAAACTCACTTCGCAGTCGAACGCCAGCCGTTTCTTAGCCTTGGAGACATCGGGCACGCGATGCTGGACATCGTACGCAAACGGCGGATCATTCACTACCCTGAATGGCAGCCGATCACCGTTCACGCTGCGCCACACAAGTTCGGCCAATTCGAGCACTGTCGTCTGTCTTGTCGTTGACAAGTTGAAGTCCTCGTTTATCGCCGCCGGATGATCGACGCAAATTGCAATTCCTCTGCCCAGATCGCGGCCGTGAGTGTAGCAACGTACTTGGGAACCATTGCCGAGGATATGCAGTGGATTCTGCCCCTTGAGCGCCTTCTGGACCAAATCCGGCAGTACATGGCTCATCGCCAGTTTTACGTTACCACTGACCACTTCGATGTCGGCAAGAGCCCGCCCCTCGCCAACGCCGACACAGTTGAACGGCCGAATAACAGTGTATGGAAGACGATATTGCTCCCAGGCGCCGCGAGCAAAATACTCGGCTGCTAGTTTCTGGAACCCGTAGGTGCTCAGCGGTGGGGGGCTGCGCAATTGCTCGCCTTCGGGAGTCGGAAACACGGTCGAACTCTCGAATACCATGCTGGAGCTGATCACCATGATTTTCCGAACGCGGCCGGCCTTGAACGAGCGGATCGCGGCATCAAAGGTCGAAGCGAGAATGCGTTCATTCTCGGCCAATAGATCGTACGCGTAGCTGTGAAAATAGCTTATGCCTCCGATCATGGCGGCGCCCGCGATGATCAGGTCGCAGTCGTTGCAAAGCGACTCCATTAGCGCGGCATCCTTGCAATCGCCGCGCACGAGCTTGTACTTTGGGTGAGTGTCATGCTGCTTGGCGACTTCGCCGTACTTGGAGAAATTATCTATCCCAACGATCTCGTGCCCTCGATTGAGCAGCTCGCCGACGATATATCCCCCTAAAAATCCGGACGAGCCGGTCACAAGTATCCGCATTGCAGGTTTTCCGGTACGGCTTAAACGCTTGGTGGGTCGACAGCATCTGCCACAGTTGACCAGGCAGAGGCCTTCGGCATTTGCCCCCAAAACTTACCGCGACGGCCGGCCCAATACCATGCTCAAAAAGTTTCTCCATTTGCGTCGACTTGATCGGGCGAAAGGTCCCCAGCGATTCCCTAGATGCGGCGGACTTGCGGGACGTCGCCCCGCAAGCGAATATCTCGATCTTTTGACAGGCTGGCGCCGCAATGGTTTCGACCTCTGCCACAAAAACTCCGTATGACAGCAGCCGATCGGCGACTATGCCGGCGCTGCTGGTGTGCGTGTTCTGCGCTGCACATCTGTCTCTGCTCGATCTTCCCACCGTCAATTGGGAATACGCCTTTGGCGAGGGCGCCAGATATTTTTCCGACGGCGATCCTCGCCATCTCCAACAATATTTTGATCACGAGGCGAATACGCTGGCGGTTCCCTGGCTGGCTTTTGTAATTGGCCGGCTGCTGCCCGGACTCGACATCGATCACCTTCCCCGGCTGGTTTCGGTTTTGGGTATTCCATTTCTGACCTACGGGCTGCTGCGCATCAACCGCGAAATGGCCCAGAAGGTAAACCCTAATCTGCAGGTAAATCCTAATCTGCTCGTTTCGCTGGTGCTGCTCAACCCGCTTGTGTGGACGTTCGCCGGCCGTGGGACGGCCGACTTTCTTCCCGCCGCGCTGGGCGTGTTTGCACTCTCGCTGTTCTGGAGCGGCGATGAACAGAGCCGTTTTGGCCTGTGGCGCGTCGCGTCGGCGAGCACGGTTCTGGGGCTTGCCGCCGTGCTTAAATATCACGCCATTCTTCTGTTGCCCGGCGTCGCGGTGGAAGTCGCGATCCGCCGCACGCCGCAATTCAAACGGATGCTTGTCGAATGGACCGTTGCAGCAGCTCCGGCGCTCATCGTTCTTGGCGCTTATTTGCTGGCGGTGAGGACCGAGTTCGGTTTCTGGCTGGCGCCGCCGCTCTTCGTACAGAGGCACGGCTTAAATCTCGCCGATTGGCCTGACAACGTACTGGGCTATGCCGGTTACCTGATCCTGATCACCATTCCTCTATCCCTTGCCATTCCGTGGCCTCCGTCTCGGAATTTCAGTACCCGATACAGCGCAGCGATACTGCTTCTTACTGCCGCTTTCGTGCTCGGCTATTTTTTTCTGTCGGACAGGGGAGAGATGAACCTTGGTCCTCTAGACCGGTACATCAGCAAGAGTGTCGTGAACGGCGCTCTGGCGATGCTCAGCGCGATCCTGCCTATTCGTCTTGCCATGGCCGTTAACGTCCCTGCGACCAGCGCGAGAGCAATGGCGCTCTCGGTTGGGACGGCGACTACCATCGTTCTGTTCATCCTGGCTCTGTCGCCGACCAGGCCGGCGCAACGCTACCTGCTTTTTGTTATCCCGCTGTTCTATTTCTTTCTGCTGGCGCCACCGAGGCACCATCGCATGACCATCATCGGCGCGATCTTGTTCAGCGTCGTGCTCGACGTCTACATCCTTCTTAACCAGGTGGCATCCGGAGTTGCCTCCGAGGAAATGGTGCAACGCATTGCCGCGCTCGGGCTGCTGAGCAGGACCGATCCAGGGCTAATTGAGGGCAATGTGGGCTACCGCTTTTTTCCTTACCGGGACGAGCAAAAGTCTTATGCGGTCGTCGCCGGGGACGTCGTGGGCGCTATCGCCGAAGTTCACTACAGCGTACTTCCCGGTGTTCCGTTCCTCGGCAAATCGTATTCACTGGTTCGGCTGGGGCCGCGTTAGCTCCAATCATTGAAGCATCAGTTCAAGGGCATCGCATCAAAATTCTATAGCGAATTGGGCTCGATCGATTCAGGTAGATCCCGGCGACTGCTTATCCATTGGGACGACGGTAAAGCTTTCTCACCTCACGTCTTAGCGAAAGTGCGGGAACAAGGCTCATGGGCCAAAGCGGGTTGCTGGAAGACAACAGAATCGCTGCCCGCGCAGCGTCCCGAAACCGACCTCGGAGTAAGTTACGCACGACAAGATGTAACCCTATAAGAGCGTTCCACGTGAGAAAAAGGCGTCGCAGCTTAGGTGTTTCCGCTTGACGCGCAAATTCCGCGGTCATGTCAAAAAGCTCCCCAAATATTGCTAATATGGATCGCCTTTCGGGGTTAAATGTCCTCGAATTGGCGTGTTGACGATACCACATCGTCGGTACTTCGACCCACTGGACGTTCAGATGCGCAAGCGCACACCGTAACAGAAAGTGCGTGTCTGCGGTAAAGTCGTACTTCGTTTCAAAATTACCAATTCTGTCGAACACACTGCGTCGGAAAAAGCACCCATTAAAGGGGGCGCCTCCTGGGAGAGGTATTTCATTTCCACCATTATGAATGCGTTCGTAGAGGATGCGTCGCCCGGTAGATACGTTGTCCTCGAACCAAATAGTATGTCCGATTACAACATCAATTTTATGCTCCTCTGCGAAGATCTTGCCAACCATAAGCAAAGTGCCGTCGGGATATAGATCGTCCACATTGAGAAACCCGATAATTTCACCGCGGGCTAGTGACAAACCCTTGTTCATAGCGTGATGTGAGCTGTCGTCGGGTTCGGAGATCACTGTGACGTGAGGGTATTGTTTAACGATAACGAGTGTCTTGTCGGTCGAGCATCCGTCCAAAAAAATATGCTCTAGTCGAGGATAATTTTGCTTCGCGGCACTCGCGAGTGCCTCAGCCACGTGTCGCTCTCCGTTGAGGCAAGGAGTAATGATGCTTATCAGCGGCAAAACCGGGTCGGACGCTACGAATCCCGTCATGGCCGGCCGGCCCAGAAAGCACACAAAACGAGGAAAGGCTCGGATATCATTCAGCGTTCGCAAGCTCGTTGTAACGATCAACGACCTCTTCGAGCGGTCCATATGCGAGCAACTTACCGTGTTGGAGGAGCATCCCTTTGTTGCACCATTGGTGCAACATGGGCATGCTGTGGCTCGCGAGCACTAGGATGCTCAAGGAGCCGCTCGACACAATATCCCTTGCTTTGTACCATCTTCGACCAAAGTGCACTGCAGCAAAAACACGTGCATCGATGTGGAAAATTTGTCTGTATGATCGGAGTCATGGCGGCAGGG
>JASHRW010000416.1 GCA_030037065.1 Xanthobacteraceae bacterium | reverse complement strand
CCGCCAACGCGGCGGCGCCGCGGTCGTGCTCGGCTCGCTGTCGCCGCGCACGCGCAATGCCCAGGTCGACCTCTACCAGGCCGGCGAGGTCGACTATCTGGTGGCGACCGACGCTATCGGCATGGGGCTCAACCTCGACGTCGATCACATCGCGTTCGCCTCCGACCGCAAGTTCGACGGCTACCAGTTTCGCAAGTTGAACCCCGCCGAACTGGCGCAGATCGCCGGCCGCGCCGGGCGCGCCACCCGCGACGGCACCTTCGGCACCACCGGCCGCTGCCCGCCGTTAGAAACCGAGGTCGCCCAGGCGCTCGAATCGCACAGTTTCGAGCCGGTGAAGCTCGTGCAATGGCGCAATACCGATCTCGACTTTTCTTCGGTTGGCGCCTTGCAGGCCACGCTTGCGGCGGCGCCGACGGAAAGCGCGCTGGCGCGCGCGCCGGTCGCCGAAGACATTCTGGTGCTGGATCATGCCGCGCGCGACGACACCGTGCGCGCGCTGACGCGAACGGCCGCCGACGTCGAGCGGCTCTGGGACGTTTGCCAGCTTCCCGATTATCGCAAGATCGCGCCGGCCAACCATGCCGAATTGGTGGTCGCGGTCTACGGCTTCCTCATGCGCGAGGGGACGATCGAGAACGACTGGTTTGCGCGTCAGGTCGCGCAGGCGGACCGCACCGACGGCGACATCGATACGCTGTCGACCCGCATCGCCCATATCCGGACCTGGACCTTTGCGGCGAACCGGCCGGACTGGCTCGCTGATCCCGAACATTGGCAGGGCGTCACCCGCGCCGTAGAAGACAAGCTTTCCGACGCCTTGCACGAGCGGCTCACCGAACGCTTCGTCGATCGCCGCACCAGCGTGCTGATGCGGCGGCTGCGCGAGAACGCCGAGCTTGAGCCGCAAATCAATAAGAGCGGCGAGGTCGTCGTTGAAGGCCACGTCATCGGACGCCTCGACGGATTCGTGTTTTTGCCGGATGCATCCTCGGGCGGATCGGAAGCGAAGGCTCTGCAAAACGCCGCACAAAAGGCGCTTGCCGGCGAGATCGCCACGCGCGCCGCACGGCTTGCCGAAGCGCCCGACGCCCAGTTCGTGCTTGCGGCCGACGGCGCCATCCGCTCGATCGGCGCCGCCGTCGGCAAGCTCGTGGCCGGCGAGGACGCCTTACATCCGCGCGTGCGCCTGATTGCCGACGAGCATCTCACCGGCGCGACGCGCGACGCGGCGCAGGCCCGGCTCGATCAGTGGCTCAAATCGCATATCGAGAAACTGCTCGGCCCGCTGTTCGAACTTTCCGCCGCCGCCGACGTCACCGGCATCGCCCGCGGGGTCGCCTTCCAATTGGTCGAGGCGCTCGGCGTGCTCGACCGGCAAAAGGTAGCGGAAGAGGTCAAGGGATTGCAGCAGCCGGAACGCGCGAGCTTGCGCAAATACGGCGTGCGGTTCGGCGCCTACCACATTTACGTTCCCGCATTGCTCAAGCCCGCGCCGCGGGCGCTAACGGTGCAGCTCTGGGAGCTGTCGCACGGCAGCGACGAGGCCAAGAACCTCGTCGATCTCCTGCATCTCGCCGGCAGCGGACGGACCTCCATCCCGGTCAACAAAGAGATCGATGCCAATCTTTACCGGACAGCCGGATATCGGGTGTGCGGCGACCGCGCCGTCCGTGTCGACATTCTGGAGCGGCTCGCCGACTTGATCCGGCCGGCGCTCACCTGGCGCGAGGGCGCGGCTGGACCAAAGCCAGCCGCCGCCTTTCCCGGCGGCGGGTTCACCGTCGTCAGCGGCATGACGTCTTTGATCGGTGCCTCGGGAGAGGATTTTGCCTCGATCTTGCGCTCGCTGGGCTACCGCATGGAACGGCGGCCGAACCCGGTTGAGCCGCCCCCGCCAGCGCCGGAAGCAATCGTTCCTGCTGCTGAAGTCATTGCAAGCGCCGCCGAGTCACCCGAGGCTGATCAGCCATTTGCGGCGGCCGAATCACCCACGACCGAGGCACCTGCCGCTGTCGAGCCAAATGACCCGCCGGCGCCGCCAACGGTGGTAGACCCTGGATTGACCGCTTCCGAGCCATCGCCAGTTGCCGACGAATCGCAGCCTGTCATCACCAGCGACGCAGGGGAGCCGTCGACTACGGGCGGCGAACAGGCGCCGGGGGTTTCGCCGGAAAGCGCACCATCGTCAGCGGAAGTGCCTTCGACATCGGCGTCGATTGACAGCACCCCCGCGGCCGACGATGTCGCGGCGGAGGTCCGACCTGCCGGAGAGCCGGTTTTGGTCGAGGTCTGGCGCCCTGGGCGGAACGAAAGCCGGCGCCATCCCCGGGCTCGGAACCGCGACAAACGCAGGCACTCGCGGGACGACACTGTCCAGCAGGCCGCGGCTACGGCCGGGCCGGGGGCCGCCGCGCCCGAAGGCGAGAGTACTCCGCTGAGCGAGCAGGCCGCCGCACAAGCTCAACCCAAGTCGGGAAGGCCGCCGCGCCACCGCCGCGGCCGCGAGAATCGCTACGACCACTCTGGCCCTCCCCAGCGCCAACGCGAGCGATCGCTGGGCCGTCCGGCTCGATTCGACCGCCGCGAGCGCGAGAAGGCCCCGGACCCGAATTCGCCCTTTGCCAAGCTTGCGGCGCTGAAGGCGCAGCTTGAAGCCGACGCCAAGGAGCGCCGCTGAGTGAGCGCCGAGCTTGAGCGTCAGCGAATTGATCGCTGGCTGTGGCACGCCCGTCTGGTCCGCAGCCGCGCAGCGGCGGCGGCGTTGGCGGGTACCGGTTATGTCCGCGTCAATGGCATACGCATCAACGCGCCGGGGCGCGTCGTGCATGCCGGTGACGTGGTCACGGTTGCGCTCGAACGCTCGGTCCGGGTCCTCAAAGTCAGAGCATTTCGCGAGCGCAGGGGTCCCGCCGGCAGCGGCGAGTCGCTATATGAAGAAATGGCATGAAACAGGTCGGAAATGCCGTCTGCAGGGGCGGACGGGAGAACGCCTTGAACGGCGCAGACCCATGCGCTAGGAGCAAGGCTCGCAAAAGACCGATTTAGAGTGCGCAGATGACCTATATCGTCAACGACAATTGCATCAAATGCAAATACATGGACTGCGTGGAAGTCTGCCCCGTGGATTGCTTCTACGAAGGCGAGAACATGCTCGTCATCCACCCGGACGAATGCATTGACTGCGGCGTCTGCGAGCCGGAATGCCCGGTGGAGGCGATCAAGCCCGACACCGAGCCGGGCTCCGAGAAATGGTTGGGACTTAACGCTGAATACGCAAAGCTATGGCCTAATATCACGGCCAAGAAAGAGCCACCGGCCGACGCCAAACAGTGGGAAGGGGTGGCGAAGAAGTTTGAAGAACATTTTTCGGCCAATCCGGGCACCGGCGACTGAACTGCGCTCCTTGGCGACGTTAACTATTGTTAGGGACTGTCGGCCCTGCGGCGCTATTACAACGCCATAAGACTTTGATTTTGGCTGGAAATGTGCTATAAAGACACTACATAATGAAAAACGCTCCCCGATACGGTGCTCCGCTCTACCTGGAGCCTTTTTGTTTGGGGTTTTTTCGAGGAATCGTCAAAAGAGGCGTGTGACCCACGCGAGAGCAGTGGCAGAGAAAACTCGTCGTCGTCCTAAGAAAAGTGCGGCCGGCATGAACCGGAAGACTAGAAAATCCTCCTCCCGCGCGAGCCGGAGGCCATCTCAACCCACGCGCGCAATAACCCGGAACCGGGTCGCCGTGGCGAAGCCCGTGCAACGGCGCAAGCCGGAGGCGGAAGGAGCAACTTTGGGAATGAACGTGAAGAAGACTACGCAAAGACAAGGCTTCAAGACCAGCGAGTTCATCGTCTATCCGGCCCATGGCGTGGGTCAGATCGTCGCCATCGAGGAACAGGAAGTCGCCGGTGCGCGGCTTGAGCTGTTCGTGATCAATTTCGTCAAGGACAAGATGACCCTGCGGGTGCCGACCTCGAAGGTATCGTCCGTAGGCATGCGCAAGCTTGCCGAGACGCCGATGATCAAGCGTGCACTCGAAACGCTGAAGGGCCGCGCTCGCATCAAGCGCACGATGTGGTCGCGCCGGGCGCAGGAATACGAGGCCAAGATCAATTCCGGCGATATCGTCGCGATCGCCGAGGTGGTCCGCGACCTGTATCGCTCGGAGACGCAGCCGGAACAGTCCTATTCCGAACGGCAGCTCTACGAGGCCGCGCTCGACCGGCTGTCACGGGAAATTTCCGCCGTGCAACGAATCACCGAAACCGAGGCGGTCAAAGAGATCGAGGCAGCCTTGGCCAAGGGCCCGCGCCGGGGGCCAAAGCCCGAGGCCGAAGACGAGGGCGTGGTCGCGGAAGAAGCCGCCTGACGCTCGGA
The DNA here is from genome assembly GCA_030037065.1 of Xanthobacteraceae bacterium. Classification (GTDB taxonomy): domain Bacteria; phylum Pseudomonadota; class Alphaproteobacteria; order Rhizobiales; family Xanthobacteraceae; genus BOG-931. Next base: position 14,959 of record JASHRW010000416.1, on the reverse strand, counting down.
TCATTATCAATCGATACAAAGGCCCGGCGCTGTTGCCGGGCCTTTTGCATTCGGCTCGCTCGCTAATGCATCTCATTCGCGGGTATCCAACGTCGACAAAAATCCCCCGGTTAGTCATAAATTAAGCTTCATTTGAAATGAGATAGCGTTAACAACGTCGGGCAGTGGTTGGGGGGCGGGGATGCGGCGGAAAAATGCCTCGAAGGTCGGTCGCGCGATTCCGATCTTGATTGCCGCCGGCGTCGGATATCTGATCGGCTCCTGGAACGCGGCGGCCGTGCGCAGCAAAGAGCCTTCCGGCGGGCTGACGGCCGCCCAAACGGTGGCATTGAGATTCCCGCAAGCCATGACCCGAGCCCCGGTGGTGCAGGCCGCGGCTTATGAACACTTCGCTGCGGCCGCGCCGACCGATGTTGCAGAGGCGACACTATTCGCGCCCGAACCCATGGCCGCGTCTCCCGCTCCACAAGCAAGGCAACCGTCCGCTCCGCACGCAGCCGGCGATCCGGCGTCCTGGCAAACGGCCGACTTATCGCCCGAACCACCTGCCCGGCAAACGGCTGAAGCGGCAGCGCCGCTCGTGCCAAAAGCAAGGGATACCGCGATTGCGGTAAAACCGCATCCTGTACTCGCGCACCGCCGTGCCGAGCGTCCGGGTTATGCGCTCGACGACGCGCAGATCGCCAGCATCAAGCGTCGCCTGCATTTGACACCCGATCAAGAACGCATGTGGCCCGCAGTGGAAGTTGCCCTGCGCACTATCGGCTCCGAGAGAGCACGCGAGGCACGTGACGGCAGCACACCGGGCGCCATCGATCCCGACAGTCCCGAAGTGCAAGATCTCAAGTCCGCGGCAATCCCGCTCCTGATGAGCTTTTCCGACGAGCAGAAAGACGAGGTGCGCACCTTTGCCCGCGGCATGGGCCTCAATCAACTGGCGTCGGAGTTCTGACTGGGTGGCCGCCCTTTCACCGCTTTGGGAAGAAGGACCTTATTTCTGGAAACTTTGTTGCGGGGCGAAACAATTCGACCGCACATTTAACGCCGATCCCGGCCAGCAGCGAAAAGCAGGTGAGATCGCCGAATTCCACCCGACTGGAAATGTCGAGCGAGTAAAGCGGCTCGTATAGAAAGAAGTCCGCGCACACGAACGCGGCGATCACTCCCAGCCATGCCGGTCGGCTGCCATAGATAATCGCGATAAGAATAATCGGCAGCAGATAAAAGAACACCGGATCGTGCGGCTTGGCCGTCGTCAATTCGACATACCAAAGTATCGCCGTGATGACGGCCACAGCTGTAACCGATACGGCAGCGGGCACCGCCCGCGTCTTAATCGACATACGCTTTCCCCCCTTGGCCATGCGGCCATAGGGGAAGCATAGCGCAGCTCAAACTGACGGAATAGGCGGAATCGACAAAATTTGGGTTACTCTGCTACTCAACCACCAATTTAACCTCGCTACCGGGCTTGAGCTTGGTGGTTGAATCGAGCCCGTTAAGCACGCGAAAGCGCTCGACTTGGCGGTCCGGCACCGCCATGCGGCTGGCAAGCTTCTCGACCGTATCGCCGGGCTCAACCTTCACGATTTTGAGGTGTAGCGGTTTGGCCGCTTTGATCTCGGCCGGAGTCATCCGGCGGAACGTACCCACGGAGTCGCGAAACGTACGGTCGGCGTCCGGCGTGAAATTTTTGCTGGCGAAGATGAAGCGATAGACGTCGCTGCCGAAGCGAATCACGTAGAGGCGGAAATCCCAATCGTCGCCCTTGGCAGTACCGGTAGCGCCCGGAAAGCCGTTGATCGTGACGTCGTGGACGCTGGCCGGATCGATGTTCTCGATCCAGCCGGAGGTCAGGTAAGTAGCCAGCGTCTGCTCGGCCGGCACGTGCACGACATCGAGCCGCAGCGCCGCGTCGCCGCCGCGCTTGACGCCGAGTACCGCTTTGGCAGTGTTGTCGAGAACGAAGCCCTCCGGCGCGGTGAATGTGAAATCCAGCCGCGGGTGCAGAAAGCGGCGACCGCGCACGAAGCCCTCGCTCGGGTCGTCGCCGAAGACGATGCCGTCGATATCGGCGAGATAAGCATCCCGCGCAGCAGCAAGCTGCTGCGGAGTATCCTCCGCCGGCGCCTTGTATTGCCGCGCAACGGCGAGCGCATGGGTGATGCGCTCCGGCGTCGCTGGATGCGACGAGAGGAAGTCGGGTGCCGCCGGGTTGAGAACCCCGTTTGGACGCGGTTTGAGCGCGGAATTGCGTTCCAGCGAGGCGAGGAAGCGCACCGACCCGTAAGGATCGAAACCGGCACGCGCGGCAATGCCGATGCCGATGGCGTCCGCCTGCAGCTCCTGCTGCTGCGAAAAGGTCGCCAGCCTCAACTTCGATTTGGCGAGCGCCAGCGCACTCGCCTCCGGATCGTTGGTGAGGTCGGCCATTACTTGGTCGCCGAGCTGCTCGTCGCGGATTTCCTGCTCGCGCAGCTCGGCGTGATGGGCGATCACATGCCCCATTTCATGTCCGATCACGGCGGCGAGCTCGGACTCATCGTTGGCGAGCGCGATCAACCCGCGCGTGACGTAAAGCTGGCCGGTCGGCAGCGCAAAGGCATTGACCGTTTCCGAATTGAGGATGGTGACCTTGTAATGCAGATCGGGCCGCGACGATGCGGCGACAAGGCGCTCGACCAATTGCTGGACCATGGCCTGAAGCCGGGGCTCGTCGTAAACGCCGTCGTATGTGGCAAGGATGTGCTGATGCTCGCGCAGCACAGCGGGCGACATTTCGGCCTCCGCCGGCTGGCTGGGCGTCTGCAGCGAGGTCATGAAGCCGGTATCAGAGGGCTCGGTGCTGCAACCGGCGAGCAGCAGGGCGACCAAAGCGATGCATACACCGGCCAACGTCCGGCTCGCGATGGTTACTCGTCCCCCTCCCATCACCGCGTTACCCGCCTCTTATCCTCATCGGTCAGTTCGATCTGCTGCGGATGCCCCAATTCGATCCAAGGCGCACGCCAGAAACCGGCACCGGTATTGCTCGCATTGTCGTCATGCGCCTCGATCCAGCCGCGGATCAGCACACGACGGCCGGCGAGACCCTGCAAATCCAAACCGGCCGCTGCAAAATTATGCTCGTTCCGCCTGCGGATCGTAGCGGCAAAATCCTGCGACCAATGGCGCCCGAAGTTGATGTAGAGGGCGGCACCGCTTTCATGGACCGACACCACCTTGCCTTCGACCAGGGCAAATCGGCCGCGTTGCGCCAATATATCCGCCGGTTGGTCCGCGCGAATTGGCTCATAATACGGATCGGCCCACAGGCCAAGCCGGTCTTTGCGCGCCGCATTCTCGCGGCGCAACAACTCCGCGGCACAAGCGAGGCTCGCTGCATCGTCGCCGACACGGGCAAGACCGGCCGATATCATTTCCGCCTCCACGGAATGCCGCGAAGCCCCGCGCCACGTCTCCACGTAGGCCACGATCCGCCCATAGCGGTCCGATGGTGACGCGGCCGCCCGCAACACGACCTGCGCATCATCGATGAGCGAGGAGAGCGCGGCCTTGGACGCCGCGCCGCCGGGCGCTATCTGCGAATCTCCAGCGGCCGGCAGCGGCGGCACGTTGACCGCGGCAAGATGCACCTCACGGCCATCATCCAGCATGAAATCGCCGCCGTCGATCACGCGGCTGACGCGGCCGCGGCCGATCTCATCGCCGCCGCAGGGAAGCACCGAGGCCGCCTGCTCCTGCGCCGACGCAGCAATGCATACCCACATACAAGCGAATTCGGCCGCCAAAACAGCGGCCCAAACCCCGCCTCGCCAGCCCATCATGACCAACAAGCGAAGGGCCGGAATGCGGCGGCACTGCGGCGGCGAATGGCCAAGACTGATCGCACAGCCAAGATCGATTACAGATCAGTCGTTTGCCCGGGCCGCAGTAAGCAAGACAACCGGTTGAGGGCGCGCCACATTCGCAGCGGCGCGGTCAACAATTCGAGCAGAACTGTAGTCCACGCCGCTTGCGCCCGCCGGTTCTCGCGCTGGAGGCGGTGGCTCTTGCCGATCAGGGCATAGCGATAACGGGCAAACAGAGGCCGCCGCGGTCGGCGAGGCGCGTCCGGACCGGCCGTTCGCGCGAGATGCGATCTGATGGCGGAGCAGAGCGCGGGTTCGATCGGTTCCACGGTTTGCAATATCGCCGCTCTATCCGCTACGCCGATCGGATCGTCCCGCAGCAGTTCAATTTTCAAAAACGGGACCCCTTCTTCGAAGAGAAGTTCGCGCCACAGCACATGCATCGGGTTGACGGCGTGCCGGCGAGTTACGCGGCTCTGACGGTTGAGAGGGTAAAGTGCCTGATAGCGAAAGCCGGCTTCGACGAGCCGGCGCGACAACGCGATTTCGCCCTTGTTGATGATTTGCCGTTTTGGCATTGCAGAAAATGGCTGCGCGAGAATGCCTCTGAAAATCGGGTCTTGCACCACCCATGGCTCGAACAGCAGGAACCAGCTTTGCAGATGCGGCGCGGCCTCCGCGCTCTCGACGAATCCATAAAAGTCCGTGGGCGCAGCCGTCAGTCGCTCGAGCGCTCGCTGCAGGCTCCCGATCGGCCCATACACGCTGTCGTTCGCGAGCAAGAGCCGGCCGCCTACGTCGGCGCCGTGCCTGGCAAAGCCGGCGGCCCAGGAGCCGAAATCCAGTCCGGCATTCTCCCGCAGGATGAGATCGACGCAAAGGCCGCGCACGCGTTCGATGTCGGCCGCCGTAAGGCGGGAGGCGGAGATAAAGACGATCGAGAAATTCAGCTCCTTAATTCTTGCGAGGTACCACAGCACATAGTCATCCACCTTGCCGTCTTTGTCGAAATGAGCAAATAGACAAACGTCCTGCATGATACCCGGCTTAGCTGCATCGGCAGGAAGCCCGGCGGCTTCCGATGCGTAATTTCAAGATCTGCAATAGGCTGGTTCTCATTGGATCGTACAGGTTTCCTGCGCTTCCGCCGGGGAGTCCACGCATATTCTCCCGATTTGACGGTCGAGCGTCCAGTTGCTCGATCGATTCGCACCGCATCCGGCTGCCTGACTCTTAGCGTCGCCGACCAGCGCCGCACGGCATGACGGCTCGGCGACTGTTGCGCTAATATCGGCCGCGGACAATCAATAACGGAGAAGGCCGTGCTGGCGCCCGCTGCTTCGATGCAAAACCGCATCTCCATGTATAACGGCAATGCGCTCAAGATCGGCCTGTTCGGCGCCAATTGCTCGTCCGGCCGCTCGGCCACCAAGGTGCCGGAGCGTTGGTCGGCGAACTGGGAGGATTGTCTGGCGCTGGCGCGGCTTGCCGACGAGGCCGGCCTCGACTTCATGCTGCCGATCGCGCGCTGGAAGGGCTATGGCGGCGAGACCGATTTCCACGGCGTTACGCTCGAAACCATCACCTGGGCGGTCGGGCTGCTCGGCGCCACCAAGCACATGACCGTGTTCGGCACCGTGCACGCCCCGTTATTTCACCCGCTGATCGCCGCCAAGGAATTCGTCACCGCCGATCACATCGGCCAAGGACGGATGGGCATGAATATCGTCTGCGGCTGGAACGAAGGCGAATTCGACATGTTCGGCGTGCGGCAACGCGAGCACGACGAGCGTTACGACTACGCGCAGGAATGGATCGAGGTCGTCAAGCAGGCCTGGACGCGCGAGGACACCTTCGACTTCGACGGCAAATATCTGCATCTCAAGGCGGCGCGCGCGTTTCCCAAACCGTACGGCGGCACACGTCCACTGATGATGAACGCTGGCTCATCGGGTGTCGGACAGGCGTTCGCGTTGCGCAATTGCGACGCATTCTTCGTCGCCACCGCCGGCTCGCGCACCTCGCTCGCCGGCAATGCCGCCAAAGTATCAGAGATCAAGGCACAGGCGGGCCAACTTGGCCGCGGGATCGAAGTCTTCACCGTCGGCCAAGTGATCTGCCGGCCAACGCAGAAGGAGGCCGACGATTATTACCAGCACGCCATCATCGACAACGCCGATTGGGGCGCGATCGACGGCATGCTCGCCAACAAGAACATCACACCGCGGACCATTCCGCCCGAAGAATATTACGCCAAGCGCCACTATTTCGCTTCCCACGCGGTCGGCGGCTATCCGTTCGTCGGCACCCCCGATAAGGTTGCCGAAGAGCTCGCCATCATCAGCCAAGCCGGCGTGCGCGGCATCGGGCTCTCATTCGTCAATTATCTTAACGAAGTGCCGTATTTCTGCGACGAGGTTTTGCCGCGGCTGCAACGTGCCGGCGTACGGGTGACGCACCGAAAGGGGTAACGCCAAAGAAAGGCACATCGTTCGGCTCGAACGCATTTGGGAGAACTGTAAGGAGCGTGATTCCAGCGAGTGGCTTTGGACGGCCGCACTCAACAGCACGCCAAACGGAATGGCCTGCAAGCTCAAGGAGCGTATACCCACGTCTCCACCATAAGCGTCGCACCGGGAATCGGCAACGGACCCGGCACCTCAATGGCGGAAAACGGCAGAGGCAAGCCGCCAAGTCGGCGTTCCCATACCTTGATGACCGGATAGAACTCGCCAATGTCAGTGTGAAAGAAAAGCATGCGCACGACGTTTTTAATCGACGTCCCGGCAGCCTGACAGACGCGCCCGATCTTATCGATTATCATCTCGGCCTGTAACTCCGCCGCCGATGAGAAATGGGGCTGTCTGCGATCCACTGCGGCAGCAGGCAGCAGACCGTTACGATCGGCAGCCATCAGCGCTGGAATGAACAGCAGGTCGCCTGCCCGCACGCCTTGCGGCTGGTGCCGGAATGTGCTCGCAATCCCGGCGTCGACAGGTCTCTTGCTGGCCATACTGCCCGGCTTTGCCGCAATCACATTGATTTCGATCTTGCCGTCATAGGGCGCAAGCCCGTGCTCGACGCATGGAATGATCGACACGCTCGGGCCGGTTTCACCAAAATGCTTGGTCCACGCCGCGTTGAAGGCGGAGTAGTCGTCGCGGTCGCAGAGGTAGACCTGCGCATGGATGACGTCGTCGAGCCTTGCTCCGGCAAGCGCAAGCGAAGGAACGATGCGCTTGGTTATGATGAATTCGGTTTCGAGCTTGATCGGTTGACCGCCCCATTGCATGCCTTCGGCCATCAATGCCGCCGCCGCAACCCCGTTGCGATGCGGTTCGCCGCCGACCGCAAGCGACGTAATGCCGGGAATGAAAATGAAATCGCCAACGGTGAGCGCGGGCGAATAGCCCGATGTCGGCCGCCCTTTCAACTGTTCGTCGCGCAGGTGCGCGACGATGAATCCCGGTTCGGGAACAGCAGCCATGGCCTGGATATTCATGTCGGCTCCCGGCAACAGCAGCCGCTGCTGTGTGATCGAGGTCGACGGGGGAATCCGGCCATTGAGAAAATCGCGTCGGACCTGTTGATAGGGCGGCACGGCCTTGACGGTCGTGTAATATTGGTCCGTGCGTACCAGATGACTGCGCTCGGTTCCGCCGGCACGCAGGATTGCGTCGAGATTTTCAAATATTCGCCGAGCTTCCTTCTCGCGTTTGGGCAATCCCGCATGGGGCGTGGCCTCGGCAAGCACGTCCGGCGCAATGCCGTTGACAAAATCTTGCGCCATCAGACCGGTTGCAAAGACCCAGCGGCCGGCCTTCATTCCTTGCGCAAACTTGATTTTGCCCGCGCCAAGTTCGACCGGCAGCAACGGTTCGGTGCAGCTCGCAGCCTTATCGACCATCGGGGCTCTCAAATGTGCGGCGGTACGATGCTCAGGCGCACTTCGACTCACGCCGCCCGCAGCTCGAGCGGCAGGCTGGCGAAGCCGCGGACGGCATTGTTGAAGCGGCGTGCCGGCGCCCCGGCCAACTCGATCGAGGCGACGCGCTGCGCCAGCGCGGTCAAAAGGAGCTCGCCTTCCATGCGCGCGATCACCTGGCCGATGCAGACGTGAAAGCCGACGCCAAAACCGACGTGGCCGTGCACCCGGCGCGTGACGTCGAAGCGGTCCGGCTCCGGCCAGTGTTCCGGATCGCGGTTGGCCGAGGCGAGCAGCAGCAGCACCTTTTCGTTCGCCGGAATGCGCGCCCCGCCAAGCTCGACCTCGCGCGTCGTCGTGCGGAACAGGTTTTGAATCGGCGATTCCATCCGCAGCGTTTCCTCGAACACGTTCTTGGCGAGCGACGGATCGGCGCGGAGTTTGCGCCACTCGCCGGGATTGGTCGCCAGCAGATAGAGTGCGCTGCCGATCGCCGCGACCGTGGTATCGAGCCCGGCGGAGAGGAATGAACGCACCAACAGCGCCGCCTCCTCCTCGGTCGCCTCGCCGGCCTCGACCGCCCGGTAGATTTGCGCGCCGAGCCCGTCGGGCGCGAGCGCCGCGCGCGAACATTTCGCCGTGATCCACGGCACCACCGTGCCGGCACATGCGGTCGAGGCCTGAAAGCGCGCATTCAGCGGTCCGAAGCCGTTGAACACCATGTCGCCATAGGGCAAGAGGTTCTCGCGGCCGTCGGCATCGAGCCCGACCGCATCGGGAAACACCTTGAGCGGGAACGCCTCCGCCAACTCCTTCACGCCGTCGAACCGGCCGCGCGCCAGCACACGCTCGACCGCGGCGGCGGCCTCCTTGGCCAACGGCTCGCGCAGGCGCTGCAGTGCCGGCGGAAACACCACCCGATCGACGATGCGCCGCGCACGGTCGTGCAGCGGAGGGTCGGTCTCAAGCAGCAGGCTCGGCGGCCGCCACGGCTTGTCCTTGCCGAAATGCGTGTAACCGACGCCCATGCCGGAACAGTAGGTCTTCCAGTCGAGCAGCGCCGGCCGCACCTCCTTGTAGCGCGCCATGCCCCAGCACGCGTATTTCGGCATGTAGAAGGCAGGCCCGGCGCTGCGCATCGCCGCGTATCCCGGATAAGGATCGGCGATGAAAGCGTCGTCGTAGGGATCGATGTCGAGATCGGGCGCGCGCTCGAGCACGTCGGCCATGGCGGCCTCCATGAGCTTTTACTTCCCTGAGCTGTGCGCGAATGATGCCGCAGCGGCGGCGCGGCAGGCAACCGGAAACTGCGGCGCAGCTTCCCTGCTCCCGGTCAGGCTTCCTGCAGCACGGGAGCTGCGGGTGCGGCGCGGCTGTCGTGGTGGAGTAACAGCCCCGACAGTCGCCGCCGCTGCGCCGGCGGCCGACCGTCGGCGCTCGGCTGATAAAACACGGAAAAGCGCTTTATCACGTCGGCAAACGCCGCCGCATCGGCCGGCTTTTTCACTTCGAGCGAATCGAAACCGGCGCGCAAGAGAAACAGAAACTGGTCGCGCAACACATCGCCGGTCGCGCGCAGTTCACCGGCGAAGCCATAGTGCTCGCGCAATTGCCGCGCCTGGCTGTAGGCGCGGCCGTCGCGGAATTTCGGGAAGACGAGCGCGACCAGCGCGAGATGGCCGAGCCACGGCTCCAGTTCGGCGACGCGGCGATCGTTCGGCCACAGCACGCCGAGCGAGCCATCGCGCCGCAGGAGCGCGTTCGGCTCGGCAAGAAAGCGCTTGGCCGAGATAATGACCGCGATCCGGTCGGGAATGGGCGCGGCATCGTCAATGCGGATATAGCGGTCTTCGACGATGCGTCCGGATTTAATGAGCGGCATAGAGACGCTCCTTGAAGGGTTCGATGCCGGTGCGCTCGACGGTATCGATAAACAATTCGTCCGGCCGCTCGCGCAGTTCCATATAGGCGGCGACGATGGTCTCGACCGCATCGGCCACCTGCGCGTAGGGGACGGCAGGGCCGATCAGCGTGCCGAGCTTGGCGTCATCGTCGGCCTTGCCGCCGAGTGTGATCTGATAAAATTCCTGATCGTTCTTCTCAACGCCGAGAATGCCGATATGACCGACGTGATGATGGCCGCAGGCGTTGATGCAGCCGGATATGTTGATGTGCAACCGGCCGAGCTCGCGCGCCAGTTCCGGCTTGCGAAAGCGGCGGGAAATCTCCTGCGCCACCGGGATCGACCGGGTGTTGGCGAGGCTGCAATAATCGAGACCGGGACAGGAAATGATGTCGGAGACGAGCCCGATATTCGGCGTGGCGACACCGACCGCGTCGAGCGCCCGCCAAACTACCGGCAGATCGCGCTGCGCCACGTGCGGCAGCACCATGTTCTGCTCGTGGCCGACGCGGATTTCGCCGAACGAATAACGGTCGGCGAGATCGGCGATCGCATCCATCTGCACGGCGGTGCAATCGCCCGGCGTGCCGCCTTCCGGCTTGAGCGATAGCGTGACGATGGCGTAACCGGGGACCTTGTGATTGGCCACCGCATTGCCCATCCAGACGTCGAAGCGGTGATCGGCGCGGCGCGCGGCGGCCAGGACCGGCGGGCTGTCTTCGAGCCGCTCGTAATCGGGATAGCGGAAACGCGCAGCGATCTCGGCAATCACCGCCGGATCGAGCGCCAACGCGCCATCCTTGATCGACTGCCACTCGGTCTCGACCTCCTTGGCGAACGCCTCGACGCCGAGATCGTGGACCAGAATTTTGATGCGCGCCTTCCAGATGTTGTCCCGGCGGCCAAACTGGTTGTAGGTGCGCAGTACCGCCTCAACATAGCTGAGCACGTCGCGCTTGGGCAGGAACGGCTTGATCGTTTTTGCCAGGTAAGGCGTGCGGCCGAGGCCGCCGCCGACCATTACCTCGAATCCGGGCTCTCCCGCACCATTGCGATGCAGCCGGAACGCCAGATCGTGAATGCGTAGGGCGGCGCGATCGTGGCTCGAAGTGCCGACGCAAATCTTAAACTTGCGCGGCATGAACGAGAATTCCGGATGCAACGTGACGTGCTGGCGGATCAGCTCAGCCCAGACGCGCGGATCCTCGATTTCGTCGGGTGCGACACCGGCCCATTGGTCGGTGGTGATGTTGCGCACGTTGTTGCCGCTGGTCTGCATCCCGTGCAAACCCACGCTGGCGAGTTCGGCCATCGCGTCCGGCAGGTCCTTGAGCTTGATCCAATGAAACTGGATGTTCGTCCGCGTGGTGAAATGGCCGAAATCGCGGTCGTAGCGCCGCGCCACGTGCGCCAACATGCGCAACTGTGCCGACGACAGCGTGCCGTAGGGAATGGCGATGCGCAGCATGTAGGCGTGGAGCTGCAGATACACGCCATTCATCAGCCGCAGCGGCTTGAATTCTTCCTCACTCAGTTCGCCGGAAAGCCGTCGCGCGATCTGATCGCGGAATTCAGCGACGCGTTCGGCGATCAGCGTGCGGTCGAGTTCGTCATAAAGATACATACACGAACTCCGCTGCCGCTGCCGCGGCTTGCTCGACCGTGGGGCCGGCGGCGCGGATCAATTCGCGCAAATTTCCCGGCCTCACCTTGCCGTCGCCGGAAAACTTCACCGGCGCGATGTAGGCGCCGACCGCGTTGATATCGTCGCTTGTGGCTGCCGCCAGAAGCTCGCGCGCATACGTTGCCGAGGTAGCGATAGCGCCGTCTTCGAGGCTATCGGTCCAGCCACCATCGGCGCGCCGGTACACCACCGCGCCGTCGGCGAGCCGGTTGGCGGTGATCACCACCGGGCCGTTGATCCTGATTTTCTGATCGAGAGGCGATGTCATGCCGCCATCTCCGCCGATTCGCGGCCGCGCGCGGCGGCGTTCCGCCAAATATCCGAGCGCGCGACGACGTCTCCGATGACCAGCAAGCCGGGGCCCTCTCCGGCAAATGCTGCCAGCACGGCGATCTCGTCGAGCCGCCCGGTCAGATATTTTGCGTCCTTGCGCGTGCCGCGCACCAGGACCGCCGCCGGCGTGCCGGCATCCCGTCCAGCCGCGATCAGACCGTCGCGGACGGCGGCGGCCTTGCTTAATCCCATGTAGATGACGAGCGTCGTCTTCGAATCGACGTATTTCGACCAGTCGGTCTTTCCCACGCCGTCCGCGTGCTGCGCACTCATGAAAGTCAGTTGCGTCGCCTCGTTGCGGAACAACAGCGGCAGCCCGGCTTCGGCAGCGCAGCCGATCGCGGCCGTTACTCCGGGAACGACGACGACCTCGATTCCGGCCTGCCGCAGATAATCAAGCTCTTCGCCGCCGCGGCCGAAGATGAAAGGATCGCCGCCTTTGAGCCGCACGACTTTCAAACCCTTGCGCGCCGCGTCGGCGAGACGTTCGTTGATCGCGTCCTGACCGATACCGGGCCGGCCGCTGCGCTTGCCGACCGGGACGCGCTCGGCGTCGCGGCGGGCGCGATCGAGAATCTCGGCGGTGACAAGTTCATCGTAGAAGATGATGTCGGCGTCTTGCAGTGCCTGCAGCGCCCGCAGCGTCAGCAAGTCGGCGTCGCCGGGTCCGGCGCCCACCAGAAAAACGACGCCCGATTGCGCGCGCGCATCATCGGAACGTTCGATGGCGCGCGCGAGCGCAGTTTCGGCCTCGCGCCAGCGGCCGCCCAAAGCCGCGGCGCCGATCGGGCCATCCATGACCCGTTCCCAAAATTGCCGGAGCGAAGCCGCGCCGTCCCGCACCTGCGCCGCACGGCTGCGAAAGCGGCCCATCAATGCCGCCAGATCGCCGATGCGCGCCGGCAGCAGCGCTTCGATACGCTCGCGCAGCCGGCGGGCGAGAACCGGCGAGGCACCGCCGGTGCCGACCGCGACGACCACGTCACCGCGATCGACGATGGCGGGAAAGATGAAAGTCGACAGATCGAGCCGGTCGACGACGTTCACCGGCACGTTATGAGACCACGCCCGCGCGGCGATCTCGTCGTCGAGATCATCGCCTGTGGCGGAAACCACTGCGGTGAAGGCGGAAAAGTCTGCGGCGCGCGGATCGGCGGCGATGAGCTCAGCGTGCCCGGCAGCCGATTCCGCGATCGCCCTCTCGGCGATCCCGGAGCCATTTGCGTACCAGCGCACCCTTGCTCCGGCCGACTGCAGCAGCCGCAGCTTGGTCGCGGCCGCTGGCCCGGTGCCGACGAGGGCGACCGAAGCACCTTGGAGGTCGAGAAACACCGGCAAAAAACGCATCGCTGGCGATTCCATCCATTGCAGAATTCCCTTCCATATAGGAGTGAAAATCAGCTTTCAAATAGAAGAATATCCTACCACGCATGGCTGTCTTAGCAGGATAGAACCCTCGAAAATAACCGTCACTCGAAGCAACCCATCTCGTGCGAAAATGACTATGGAGTCGCCCGAGAGGTGTGCAAGTAACCAAGCAGTGTAGACCGTTCAGCGACGGACCAAGCCATGACCAAGCTCTTTGAACAGGCTGTCGCGGCCGTAAGCCAATTACCGCCGGAGGCACAGGACGACCTCGCTCGCTTGATGCTGGCGCTAGCGGAGGATGCGCCGGAACCGCTCGCACCCAATGATGTAGCTGCAATCGCCGAGGCTGAGGCTGAAATCGCGCGCGGCGAACGGGTCCCGGCTGAACTGGTTCAAGCGTTCTGGCGTGCTCACGGCGTATGAACGTTGTCTATGCGCAGCGAGCGATGCGCGATCTGCAAAACATCGCAGCTTATCTCGCTGAACGCAGCCCCGCTAACGCTACCAAGGTAATCGGTGCCATTAAATCCGCAATCGATGCCTTGAGCTTTTTTCCGAAGATCGGTCGCGTCGTCGACGATGCAGGACATCGCCGCCTTCCGGTATTTCGTTATCCGTACTTCGTGTTCTATCGTATAGCCGGCGAGGATCTTTTTATACTTCACATCCGGCACACATCACGTCGTCCCATCGATCCGGCTACCGAGCTTTGATCTGAGGATAGCCGCGCTGTCGTCTAACGTGAACCTCAGAGGAACGCCTGTGAACACGCAAATTCGTCCGCCGCGCATCGGCCCGCAGCCATGGGAGATGGTGCGAGAAAAGCTCGATCAGTCGCTGCCCTTCGCCAATATGCGCGACACGCCCTACTACCGCGACGCGGTGTGGGAGCAATTTTCAGCGGCCGAATACGAGCGCCGCTATCGCGCGCTGCGGGTCAAGATGCGCGAACACAAACTCGACGCGCTGATCGTGCCCGGCGGACCGAGCCACTGGAGTTTCGGCGGCGGCATGCTGTGGCTGACCGGCCATTGGGAATGGCATGCGCTGTCGAGTTACGTGCTGGTGCCGCTCGAAGGCGAACCGACGCTGATCTATTCGATGGGCGGAACGCACGCCGAAGCGGTGCGCCGGCAGGTCGAAGTGGCGGTCAAGGACGTGCGCCACAGCCGCAGCGGGCGTTACGCGGACATCATGGTGGAGCGCATCCGCGAGCTGAAACTCGAGCGGGGCCGCATCGGACTGATGGAGGTCGATCCGCGCCACGGCGATTACCTACCGGTGAACCAATATAACGTATTGCGCGATAATCTGCCGGACGCCGACCTCGTCTTCACCAAGGGCTTTCTGCACGAGCTTCTGTCGATCCATAGCGCCGAGGAGCTCGAGTGCGTCCGCAAGGCCGGCGTGTTGTGCAACAACGCCATGGACGCGATGGTTAAGCGCGCCGCACCGGGCGTGAAGGAATACGAGCTGCGCGCCGCCGCCGGCGCGGCGATTCTCGAAGGCGGAGGCGACATCGACTTCCTCATCATCGGCTCGACGCCAATGGCGAACCCGTCGATGATCTTCGGCAATCCGCGCCCGTCAAGCCGCGTGCTGCGAAAGGGCGACATCATCAATATGGAGCTAGCCGCCGGCTTCCGCGGCTATACCGCGCAGATCGGCTCGCCTATTTGCGTCGGCGAGCCTACCGAGATGGTGAAGAAGTTCTGGAACGAAGTGACGCTACCCGGTTACCGCCGCATCGTTGCCGAGATCGCGCCGGGAAGACCGGCGGAAAACATGCGGCTTGCCTGCAAATTCTTTCGCGACAACGGCTACCAGTCGCGGCCGACCCAGTGCCACGGCATCGATCTCGTCACCGACGGCCCGCATGTGGCCGCCGAACACGT
>JASHRW010000415.1 GCA_030037065.1 Xanthobacteraceae bacterium | reverse complement strand
GGATTGCCGAGCGCACTTTGGCGTGCTGCAGCGGCTTGCCGCTCTTGTAGCGCACATTCTTGAGCACCTGCGGCAGCGCGTCGAAGCGGTGGCAAACTTGCGATACCGGCCTTCCCTGCTTCTGTACCACCGCGAGTACCTGCAAGGCGGCGACAAAGCCGTCGCCGGTCGTCGTGTAGTCTGAAAGAATAATATGGCCCGATTGCTCGCCGCCGACATTGTAGCCATGCTCGCGCATGCGCTCGAGCACGTAGCGGTCGCCGACCGGCGTGCGCACGAGTTCGAGCCCAAGCGACCGCAGATGCCGCTCGAGTCCGAGATTGGACATCACCGTGGCGACGATGCCGGGCTTGGCCAGGCGGCCGTCATCGCGCCAACTCTCCGCGATCACGGCAAGCAACTGGTCGCCGTCGATCAGGTGGCCGTGCTCGTCGGCGATCAGCACGCGGTCGGCGTCGCCATCAAGCGCAATGCCGATATCGGCCCGCATTTCGCGCACCTTGCGGCAGAAGGCTTCGGGAGCGGTGGAACCGCAATCGTGGTTGATGTTAAAGCCGTCCGGCTCGACGCCCATCGAGACTACGTCTGCGCCAAGCTCCCAGAGCGCGCCGGGCGCGACTCGGTAGGCGGCGCCATTGGCGCAGTCGATGACGATGCGCAGACCTTCGAGCGAAAGATTGCGCGGCAGCGTGCGCTTGGCGAATTCGATATAACGGTCGTGAACGCCATCGATGCGCTTGGCCCGCCCGAGATCGCGGCCGACGGCGAGCCGCTTGGTCAGGTCGGAATCCATCAGCCGTTCGATTTCGCCCTCGGACTCGTCGGAAAGTTTGTAGCCGTCCGGACCGAACAGTTTGATGCCGTTGTCGTCGAACGGGTTGTGCGATGCCGAGATCATCACCCCGAGGTCGGCGCGCATCGAGCGCGTGAGCATGGCGACGGACGGCGTCGGCATCGGGCCGAGGAGGAGCACGTCCATGCCTACCGAGGTGAAGCCGGCAACCAAAGCCGTTTCGATCATGTAGCCGGACAGCCGCGTGTCCTTGCCGATGACCACGCGATGGCGATGTTCGCCGCGGTGGAAAACGAGCCCGGTGGCCTGGCCGGCCTTGAGCGCCAGTTCCGGCGTGATCACGCCATTCGCGCGGCCCCGGATGCCGTCCGTACCAAAATACTTGCGAACCATTTGCGAAAGCCCCGCCGCCTGCCTCTCCGGGGCGGATATTAACCTCTTTTCGGCCTCGACTGCTTCAAAAAAGATGGAGTAATCTTACCGCCCGGAGAAACACTTCGTTGAGCATAGTCGGGGAACCGGCGGCCCAATCAGCCACCTGCGGTCGGGCTCGCCGCGCATGGCTCGACCATGACTTTGGCCTCACGACCTGTCCTTGTCGCGCGCGCTTGCCGGCGGCTGGGTGACTGCAACCGGGTCCGAGCCTGGAAAAGTGTCCTCCAGTCCGCAATCGAGCGCCTGATCGAGCCTCTTCTTGCGCTCGGCCTCCCGATGCTTACGGGCGCCCTCGTCCGCTTCGTCGTCTGAATCGCGGTTATCGTGCCAAGAGTTGCGTCCCGACGATCCGGCTGCACTGCTGTGCCATCGGTCGATCATGGTCTTTTCCCGAAACGATGCGGCCTCAGCAGCAACGTCCGAAGGCCCGCACGCTCTGCTTTGAGATAACAATTGACGGCAAAGCTCGTTCCCCAGCGTCCGCGGGTACGGACCGCGAGGGCAAGCCTTGTGCTATCAAGGGGAGGCTCAAGAGCCGGGGAACCGCACGCCATGAAGACCATGACTTGCATCGAAGACCTGCGGCAAACCGCCCGCCGCAAGGTGCCGCGCGCCTTTTTCGACTATGCCGACGGCGGTTCGTACGCCGAACAGACGCTGCGCGCCAATCGCACCGATCTCGAACGAATCAAGCTGCGCCAGCGGATTCTGGTCGATGTCGGCGGCCGCAGCACCAAGACCACGATTCTCGGCGAGCCGGTCGCGCTGCCGCTGGCGCTCGCGCCGATCGGCCTGTGCGGCATGCAGTACGGTAACGGTGAAATTTTCGCCTGCCGTGCCGCGCAAGCGGCGGGCATCCCGTTCACGCTGTCGACCATGTCGATCTGCTCGATCGAGGATGTGGCCGAAGCCGCCGACAAACCGTTCTGGTTTCAGCTTTACGTGATGAAGGATCGCGGCTTCATCCGCGCGCTGATCGAGCGGGCAGCAGCAGCCAAGTGCAGTGCGCTCGTGCTCACGGTCGATCTGCAGATTCTCGGCCAGCGTCACCGCGACATCAAGAACGGCATGACGGTTCCGCCCGAATTGCGGCTCGGCAACCTCATCGACATCGCCACCAAGCCGGCCTGGGCGCTCGGCATCCTGCGCGGAAAGCGCAAAATCTTCGGCAACATCGCCGGCCACATCAAAGGAATGGAGAACGTCAATTCGCTGACACAATGGATCTCCGGCCAGTTCGATCCGGGACTGAACTGGAGGGACGTTGAATGGATCAAAAGTCTTTGGCCGGGCAAGCTCATCCTCAAGGGCATCCTTGACGTCGAGGACGCGCGCACGGCGGCAAAGACCGGCGCAACGGCTCTGGTCGTCTCCAATCACGGCGGCCGACAGCTCGATGGCGCGCCGTCCTCGATCACCGCCTTGCCGAAAATTGCCGACGCGGTCGGCTCCGACATTGAGGTGCTGTTCGATGGCGGAGTGCGTTCGGGCCAGGACGTATTCCGTGCGCTGGCGCTTGGCGCGCGCGCTTGCCTCTGCGGCCGCGCCTATATTTACGGTTTGGGCGCCGGCGGCGAGGCGGGCGTCGCGCGTGCCATCGAGATCATCAAGAACGAGCTCGACGTCACCATGGCGCTCACAGGCGTCAAAAGCGTCGGCGAAATCGATCGCCAGAAGATCGCCATCACGCCGTGACGCCTCTATCGCGTTCGCCCGTGACGTGCGCTTGTCACATTAGTGTTCAACGTTCGCCTCCGTATAATTTGTCTGAAAGTGAAATGAAGCGAACGTGCGACACCACAAAATTTCAAACAATTGCCGCAGTGCAGTAACGATTGCGTCTGTTGCGAATGAAATGGCGATGGTATGTTCGGTGCGCGTGCTCAATAATTCGCAAGAGAGGACCCTCATGAAGACACTTATTGCCACGGCCATCATTACGGGCGTCGGCTTCCTCGGCGCCGCATCCGCGCAGGCGATGCCGCTCACAGCGTTGCAGCAGGCGCAGGCGTCGCCGGTCATCAAGGTCATCGAGGGATGCGGACCGAATGGACACCGTGGACCCGGAGGCCACTGCCGGGCACGCTATAGCTGCCCGCGCGGATGGCACCCCGGTCCGCAGGGCTGGCATTGCTTCCGTAACTGAGTTCGCTCGATACAGTTAGATTGACGTAGTGAGGCCGCCTTTGGCGGCCTCATCGCGTGAGAGTCGGACGACATCTCGTCACGGTCCGACATTGATCCGCGGAACGTTGAAACTGCCGTCCGGCTGCTTAACCGCCGCGAAAACGGAGAAAACCGCGCCCGGTTTGAGGTCACTCATATCGCCGATCACATAGCGGACGATCGGCGTACCCGGCGGCACAACGATCTTCTGCTCGCCGCCTTTGTATCTGATGGTGATGACATCTCCATTCACTCCTGTGACACTCGCGCCAACGGTGCCGTTGGTCATGGTCGAGCCAGGACGCGTCCACGGCCGGAAACCTTCGCCGGTGCCGCGCATCGACTCGGGAAAGATGTGAACCTCGATCGCCTTCTGCGTCCCGTCCGGCTGCGGCATCGCTCCGCTGCCGATGAAGTCGCCTGGCTTGATGTCCGCGAGCGAGGCCTTGATCACCTCGACCACCACGACTTTGTCGGCGAGGTTGAGCTTGAGCGCATCGCCTTTCTCCGACTTCGCGGTCACAGTGTGACCAACGACAGTGTCGATGACACCTTTCAAACGCTCAGGTTTCGGCGTTTGCGCCAGCCCCGAAATAGCTGCGAACGCGGCGGCAAAAAATGCGATGGTTGCTGCTGCTTTTGCCATGTCATGCTCCACGCAGTCGGTAGATTGCCCCAAGACGGATGAAGATTAATCGTCTCCGCTCTCCGTTGCACCGGCCGCGCCCGAATGGCCGAGGACCCCGCGATTATTCGGGGCGCCCTCAGCGCCACACCCCGTAATCGCCGAAAGCAATATTTGGCGCGAGCAGAGTACCGTCGGGAAGCTTTTTTGCAGCCGCAACGAAGATCTTCTGGCCGGCTTTAAGATCACCCGAACTCGCTTTTTTGTACATCACGATGATGGTGTCCGACGGCACAATGATCTTCTTCTCGCCGTCCTTGTATTTCACGGTCAAAGTCTCGCCGTCGACGCCGGTGACCTCGTTTGCGACAGTAGCATTCGTCATCGTGCTTTTGGGCGAGAGATCCCACGGCCGGAAGCCTTCGGCGACGCCGCGCAAAGCCTCCGGAAAGATGAGGATGGCGATGGCTTTCTGGCTGCCGTCCGGCTGCGGCATGGCGGTGATTGCAATGTAGGAATTTTCCTTGATATCGGAGAGCGAGGCCTTAACGACTTCGTTCACCGGGGCGTTAGGCGCAAGCTGTACTTTCATCATCGTGCCGTCGCGCCCTTTCACGTCGAGCAGCGAGCCGTTGATGCTGTCGATGGTGGCGCGGATGCGCACCACTTGCGGCGCTTGCGCTGCGGCCAGTGAGGCGGCAAACAGCGCCGCAACGGCACCCGCGCCGATCGTCCTTCGGGTCATTTTCGCCATCGTCACCTCCCAAACGTGCGCCGGCGGGCCCCCCCGCAGCGGGCAAATTTGGAACCCCGAAATGGTCGTATTATTCCGCGGACTTGTTCGACACACCGGCGATATCGGCTTCGACCACGGCCCGCAGTTCCGCGGTGACGTCGGGCTTTTTGCCGAACCACAGCGCGAAGCCGCGCACGGCTTGATGCAGCAGCATGCCAAGCCCGTCGACGGTGCGTAGACCGGCGGCTTTCGCCGTCCGCACCAGCGGCGTTATCAGCGGCACGTAGACGAGGTCGACGACCACAGCGTGAGCGGGCAGACGCCCAACTTCAAGCGTGAGAGCGGGCTGCTGTTCCATACCGAGCGTCGTTGCGTTGACCACGAGTCCGGCGTCGATGAATAGCGTGTTGCGCTCCTCCCAGCGGGCTGGCTGTACGCGCTCCCCGAAGCGCCGGCGTAAGGCCTCGGCCCGGCGCGGCGTGCGGTTGACGACCACAATGCGCGGGATGCCGCGCGCCACCAGGCCGTATACGATTGCGGACGCCGCGCCGCCGGCGCCTAATACGACTGCATTCCTCAAGTTGCTGTCCCAGTGCGGCGCGCAGGCGTCGAGGTTATCCAAGAACCCTTCGACATCGGTATTGGTCGAGCACAATACGCCATCGTCCAGCCAGAGCGTATTGGCAGCGCCGACCGTGCGTGCGCGATCATCCGGCCGCGACAGCGCCAGCGCCTCTTCCTTGTGCGGCACCGTCACGTTAGCGCCCACATAACCGCGCGCGCCTAGTTTTTTTATGAAATCGGCGAATTGCTCCGGCGGCACCGCCTCGCGCCGGTATTCGCCGGCAATGCCGTAGAATTTGAGCCAGTAATTGTGGATGAGCGGCGAGCGCGAATGCTCGACCGGCCAGCCGATGATGCAGGCGGCGGGGATTGTGTCGGATGCCATGCGGAATGCGCCGTGGTGTCTGGCGGTCGTCGCCTAGTAATAGCCGACTGTCGCGCCGCCATCGACGGCGATCGCCGTACCCTGGATGTGGCGTGCGCGCTCCGAGCACAAAAACAGCGCCAATTCGGCAATGTCGTCCGGCTTGCCGACGCGGCGGATGCCGCTTTTCGCCAGCGTCTCCGCCTGCAATTCGGCAACCGTCTTACCGGTCGCCGCCGCGCGCTGCGCCAACAATTGCAGATTGCGTTCGGTCTCGGTCGTGCCGGGATGGATGACGTTCACGTTGACGCCGTCGCGCTTGCCGAGCTGCGACAATCCCTTGGAGAAGTTAGCCATCGCGGCATTCACCGAACCGCCGATCAAAAACTCAGCCGTAGGCGAACGCGCCGCACCACCGTCGATATTGATGACATGGCCTTCCACCGCCTTGAGCAGCGGCCAGAACAACCGGCTCAATCGCACACAGCCGAAGAATTTCAGCGCAAAGCCGTCGATCCAAGCGGCGTCCGGCAGGTCGAGGAAAGCGCCCGCCATGGTCGCGCCCGCACAATTGACCAGCACATCGCAGCGTTTGAAACGCTCCTTCACTTTGGCGAAGACGCTCTCGCACGCCGCAGCGTTACGCAAATCGGCTTCGATCGGCAGTGCTTGGGGGCCATCCAGCGCGTTGACGGCCCTGGCCGCTGTGCCGAGATTTCCCGCGGACGAAGAAACCAGCACGGTCTGCGCGCCCTCGCGCGCAAAAGCCTTGGCGATGCCGAGCCCGATACCGCGGCTGCCGCCGGTGACGACGATGACCTTGCTGGAAAATTCGCCGGCCATGCTGAGTCCCCCTCCGCCTCGCCCTTGAGCTCACGCGACGCACCGTCCGCCCTAGCGCAGGAGGACGCGATTACTTCTCATCCACCACCGAATTGCGCAGCACGCCGACGTCCGGGCACTCGACCTCGATCGTGTCGCCGGGCTTGAGCCAGACCGGCGGATCGACTTTCGGCACCTTCTTCACGGGCGTGCCGGTGCAGATGACGTCGCCCGCCTTCAGCGTCATGAAGCTCGTCGTATAGGCGATGATGTCGGCGAACGAGAAAATCATGCTTGCCGTGGTATCGTCTTGAATCACTTCGCCGTTCTTGCGAGTGGTAAGATGCAGCGGCCGGGTCAGGTCGAAGTCGGTCTGGATCCACGGCCCGATGCCGCCGGTGGAGTCGAAATTCTTCCCCTGAGTAACATTGAATTGGCCGTGCCGCGTCCAGTCGCGTATGGTGCCTTCGTTGGCAAGCGTGATCCCGGCGATCGTTTGCAGCGCGCTCTCCTTGGCCACATGCTTGCATTCGCGGCCGATCACGATCGCAATTTCGCCCTCGTAGTCGAGCTGTTCGGAGATTTTCGGGCGCACGAGATTCTGTCCCGACCCAACCATGGAGTTGGGGGCGCGATAGAACATGCTCGGGTATTTGGGAGTGTTGGTGACGTTATAGTCGGCGCCGCGATTGGCATAATTGATGCCGATGCAGAGAATTTTTTCCGGCGAGAGAAGCGGCGGCAACAGCTCGACCTCGGCAAGCGGCACGTCCGGCCGCACACCCTCGGAAACCGCCTTGGCCTCGGCGAGTGCTTGGGCGCGGAACACTTCGACCAGCGTCGAAAAACGGCTCAACCGCCCGCGCAGATCGACGATGCCGTCGCCGACCACCACGCCAAAGCTCGGCCGACCGCGCATATTGTAACTTGCAAGGCGCATATTTGCGTCTCCCAATCATTTCCGGCGCTGTGTTAAAAGTCATCGCACCGACCGTCAACGGCCCAGTGACGATGCCAATCCGCCCACCCGTTTTCGATCCACCCTTCAATGTCGTGCGCGCGAGCCATGTCGAATTGGGCGTCCGCGATCTAGCCTGCGCACGGGCCTTTTATGTCGATTGCCTGGGCCTCCTGGTGAGTGACGAGACCGCTGATGCGCTCTATCTGCGCGGCGTCGAGGAGCGCAACCATCATTCCATCGTGCTGAAGCAAGTGCGGGAGGCCAAAGCACACGCGCTCGGCTTCAAGCTCGCCGGCGAAGACGATCTCGATCGCGCGACATCCTGGTTCGCCCGCCGCAACCTGCCGGTTTCGTTCCCCTCCGTGCCGCATCAGGGCCGCACGCTCCGCACCGCGGACATTTTCGGCACCCCGATCGAGCTTTACGCCACCATGGATCAGGCGCCGTCAATGCTGCAGAAATACGCAAGCCACCAGGGCGCGCGCATCCAGCGCATCGATCATCTCAATTGCTTCACGCCTGACGTGCAGGCCAGCTACGATTTTTATTCCGAACTCGGGTTCCGTCTCACCGAGTATTCCGAGACCGACGGCGACGATCCAAAACTCTGGGCAGTGTGGCTGCAGCGCAAAGGCAACGTACATGACATCGCTTTCACCAACGGCTTTGGCCCGCGGCTGCACCATGTCGGGCTATGGACCTCGGGCATTCTCGATATCATCCACGTCTGTGACGTGATGGCGACGAGCGGCTATCTCGCCAACATGGAGCGCGGCCCCGGCCGCCACGGCATCTCCAATGCCTTTTTCCTCTACGTTCGCGATCCCGACGGCCACCGGGTGGAGCTGTTCACGTCGGACTATCTTGCCGTCGATCCCGACCATGCGCCGATCCGCTGGTCGCTCACCGATCCGCAGCGCCAGACGTTGTGGGGCCAGCCGGCGCCGGCTTCGTGGTTCGAGGAAGGCTCGGTGTTTTCCTGCATCGTGCCGCGCCAGCCTGTGCTGACGGCGCAGCCGATTGTAGCGCCGTAGTAACGTCCTTCTTAAGTCTGCTGCGTCGCCGCCTGGATAGCCTTCCAGTCGAATTTCTTCGCCAATGGCATCGCCTCGTCCTCGACGAGGCCATTGTACGAAAAGCTGAACATCGCGCTCGTGCCAAGCTTGACCAAGACTGCGCCGGACTTCTCCTTGATATTAAAGGTCCTGATTACGGTAAAACCGTCGATCGTCGATGTGATCAGGTGTCCTTCCGTGGTTTCGATATTCATTCCGCTCTGGCCTGCCGCCAATGCTCCGGTCGCCGCCGGCCCCATCACGACTGCGGCGTGAAGACGCGCGCCACCGCGCTCATACTCGCGGGTGGCGGTCAGCATGCTGGTATTGCCCATCGCCATCGACATGCCATCGGGGGTCTTGCCTTGCCAACCATCCAGGTCGATCAGAAAAGGGAAAAATCGCCGAAACGCCTGCTGTGCAGACGCCCGCGAAGACCGGAGCAACCAAGCGGCCGGCAACACCGCCAACGCAAAACGAATAGCGCGACGTCGACTAATATCGATCATGGGCCCCCTCCATTGCGATCGCTGCACAGCATAGCAACCCAAGCGCCTGGGGGGAACGCCCGCGCGGTGATTTCTGCTAGGCTTGGGCAGGAGTTTGGACGGCGTTATGAAAACTCTTTTCATCGACTGCAACGACCAGCTCGCCGCGGTGTGGCAGCACGTTACGCGCGCCGACGATCCGCCGATCGATGTCAATCGCAAGCCATTCGCGCAAGCCGAACTACCGCAGTTGCTCGATGGCTACGACATCTGCATCGACGACCACTCGTACATGCCGACCGAGCTGGTCGCGCAATGTGACGCGCTCAAGCACATTGTCTTCCTCGGCAGCGGACCGGCCAGCTACATGAATGTCGACGAGCTTAGCGCGCGCGGCGTCAAGGTGCATACGATCAGAAACTACGGCGACACTGCGGTGGCGGAACACACCATTGCGCTGTTGCTCGCCGCCTGCCGTGACATCGCGCGCATGGATCGCGAGGTCCGCTCGGGCACCTGGGTACCGCACGACGGCGTACAACTTCTCGGCAAGACCCTGGGCGTGATCGGGCTCGGCGGCATCGGCCGCGAGGTTTTGCGCCTGGGCCGCGGACTGGGCATGGAGGTGATCGCCTGGAACCGCACCAAGCAGGCGGATGCGCCCCTGGTCGAGCTGGACGGCCTGCTGGCGCACGCGGACGTGATCAGCCTGCATCTCTCACTCAACGACGAAACGCGCGGCTTCATCGGCGCGGCCGAGTTCGCGCGCATGAAGCCGGGCATCATCTTCGTCAATACCGCGCGCGCCGGTTTGGTCGACGAGACCACCTTTATGGCGGCGCTGCGCAGCGGCCGCATCCGCCACGCCGGGCTTGACGTGTTCCATGCCGAGCCACTGCGCGCGGATCATCCGCTCGCGTCCATGGCAAACGTCACGCTCACCGCTCACGCCGCCTTCCGCACGCTGGAAGCCTCGATGACGTTGCTGAGCCGTGCCATCGATATCGTGCGCGAGATTGTCGACGCCCGCGCAGGTTAATCACCGTCGTTGCTAGGAGCGAGGCGACGAAGCGATCCAGATCGTCAGCGCGACCTGGATTGGTTCGCTTTGTCCGCAATGCCGATTTCCGGGCCGTGGCGCCAAGTGTTTGCGGATGATATGGTGCCGGCATGTCCGAACGCTACTGCGACATCGCTTTGCGCGTGAACGGCGAAGACGTGCGCGAACGCGTCGAAGCGAGAAAGACGCTGGTCGATTTCCTGCGCGACGATCTCGGTCTCACCGGCAGCCATATCGGTTGCGAGCACGGCGTTTGCGGTGCCTGCACGGTGCTGGTCGACGGCGCCGCCGTGCGCGGTTGCCTCATGCTCGCGGCACAATGCGACGGCGCGCAAATCGACACGATCGAAGGCATTGCCGATTCCGGCGCCATCGCCGATCTGCAGGATGCGTTTATCCGCCGCAATGCTCTGCAATGCGGCTTCTGCACTCCAGGCATGCTGATCGGGGCACAAGAAATTCTCGCCGGCGGCGGCGTGCCGAGCCGCGATGCCATTCGCGAGCATTTGTCCGGCAACTACTGCCGCTGCACCGGATACCATGCTATCGTCGACGCAATAGAGTCCGTCGCCCGCTCGCGGGCGGGAAAGGAAGTTTGACCATGAACGAACACGTTCCCATGCCGACGCTATCGGAACGCGCCGACGAACTCGAAGAAAAGATGATGCAGGAGCTTGCCGAGCGCGTCGCCACCAAGTCGGTGCTGTTCGGCATGGCTGACGGCAAGATCGAGATGATGAACGGCTTCGAGTTCAAGAAGAACAATCCGGACAAATATTTTCTCTTAGGCGCCGATCCGCGGCTGCCGAAAATGCCGAAAAAGCCGACGCTGATCGATTTCTTCAAGAATCGCTTCGCTTCGCTCAATCACTTGCTGCAAAGCGCGGCGCTGGCGAAAAAGAACGGCCACAGCGAAAAGATCGTGCTCGCCTGTCTGCTGCACGACATCGGCGTGGCCAGCTTCATCCGCTGCGACCACGGCTATTGGGGCGCGCAGATGATCGAGCCCTATGTGGACGAAGAGGTGAGCTGGGCGGTGCGCATGCACCAGGCGCTGCGCTTTTTTCCCGACTCATCTGTGGGCTATGAGTATCCGCAGATGTACATCAGCAATTTCGGCGCCGACTATAAGCCCGAGCCCTATATCGTGCGCGACTATGAACGCGCGAAAAATCACAAATGGTACATGAGCGCGCGCCTGATCTGCGTGAACGACATCTACTCGTTCGATCCAAGCGCCAAGGTCGATCTCGACGACTTCGTCGACATCATCGGCCGCAATTTCA
>JASHRW010000414.1 GCA_030037065.1 Xanthobacteraceae bacterium | reverse complement strand
GGCATGTAGTAGAACCCCGCCCCGTAGAGGCTGCAGACCTTCACGTATTGGACCGGTTTGGCCTTTACGGGAAGCTCGGCTGCCTGCCCCGCAGTGACCGCAACCAGGCCGGCCGCGGAGCCGAGGAGGAGGCTTTTCACCATCTTCATAATGAACCTCCAAAGTGTTTGCCGTGGGAGGGTTCCGTTGCCCCCGGGTGCTTGTGCCCCCTGGTAAGGTCCCCTTGGTCCCCAAATTCTCGTCCGGTCTTTTCACTTCCCGAAAACACCGCACGAGTCGACTTGGGGTTCCCCCCTCCGTCGCACGGTCACATTAACCCCTCGGTTCCGCTACGCAATCAATAACAGCCCGACTCACAGGACGGATTTGCCGTTTTCCGAAAGGTGTTGCGTAAAAAACACGCAATCGACATTGCGGCGAATGACTTTGACTGACCGGGGGGAACGGGAATAATTAATAAAAATCAATGCCTTGTATCAATCACGCATCGGTCCAATGGCTCAAACCGCCAATACAAGGTTCTCGATCTCGAATGATCGGTCATGGACGCTGATTTGTGTGTACTTCTGCGTGGAGCCTGCGATTCGGCGCGGGAAGACGGTAATACGGACCGTCAGTTTGCAAAGCCTGCGGCTGCCCTCGTGAACGAAATCCGCCAAAACTGGCGGAGAGGAAGGGATTCGAACCCTTGATACGGCTTTAGACCGTATAACGGTTTAGCAAACCGCCGCCTTCAGCCACTCGGCCACCTCTCCGCATACGACACAGTAGTAGTTAGACGCTGGCGCGGCGTATGCGCAAGCTCGGCGCGACGTTGACCCATCAGAGTCGATTCGCTAGCAGAATTAAGGACTTTTTCCTGTATCAGCCATAACGCCTATGAACCGAAAACAGCGGCGTGCCGTTCGGCGTTCGGGCTCCATTGCGCCGCCGGGCTATTTCGCCCGCAAAAGCGGCGTCGATAGCGATCTTGCCGCGGCAATCGCATCACACAGCGCGGGCCTGTTCGTCGAGGCCGAGCAACGCTACCGGCATATTCTCGGCCTGGCTCCCGATCATGCCGAAGTGCACGGCCGGCTCGGCGCGGTGATGATGGCCCAGGGGAAAACGAGCGAAGCCATTGCCCACATGCAACAGGCCGTCGCCCTCAATCCTACTTCGTTCGAGGCATACGGGAATCTTGCCCAGGCCTATATGGCCTTGGGGCGGATGGAGCCCGCGGTCGTTGCGCTTGGCCGCGCGATCGAGATCAGGGAGACGCCGGAAGGCCGCACGCTTTTCGCCGGCTGGATTAAGGACATCCGATTCAGAGGAGAGGTCGATTCCGGCGTGCGCCGACTGGTACTGCGCGCACTCGTGGAAGGCTGGGCGCGATCGCGCGAATTAACCTCGGCCTGTGTCAGCCTCATCAAGTGCGGCGATGTCGTAAACAATTGCATCCGACGCGCGGAAGCGGTTTGGCCGGCCCGGCTGACAGGTGCGGAATTGTTCGGGAAGGTGGGATTGGCGACGCTCGCCGCCGATCGGCTGCTATGCCGCCTGCTCGAATGCGAACCGACGACTGACATCGGACTGGAGCGATTTCTCGCCGGCGTCCGGTTTGTGATGTTGAAGACGGCGCGCGGCGAAAGCGGAAACCTCCATGCGGGCGCGCTGGAATTTTACAGCGCGGTGACGCGGCAGTGCTTCATCAACGAATACATCTACTTGCCTGAAGCCTCCGAACAAGACGAGGCGGACGAATTGCGTTCGGCCTTGGGCGAGAAGATCAAAACGAGCGGCAAGATTCCGCCACTGTGGCCGGTCGCGGTCGGCGCTTACGGCCCGCTTGAGACGGTTGCAGGCGCGGAGCGGCTGCGTGAGCGGTCGTGGCCGCAATGTGTCGAGGCCGTCATTAGGCAGCAGATCATCGAGCCGGCCGCGGAACGACGAATCGCCGCAATCATTCCGACGCTCACCCCGATTGACGACGAGGTGTCACGCGCGGTGCGCCAGCAATACGAAGAAAACCCCTATCCGCGTTGGACGGAGCCAACGCCACGGATCGCGCGCTACCATGCGCCGGCCGCAGGGGCGCCGCCCTATGAAGTGCTTATCGCTGGCTGCGGCACGGGCCTCTCGAGCGTCGAATTCGCGCGCCAGGCGCCAAATTCCCGCATTCTTTCCGTCGATCTCAGCCTCGCGAGCCTGAGCTACGCCAAGCGCATGGCGGAAAGTCTCGGCATCGGCAATATCGAATTCGCGCACGCTGATATTTTGAATCTGAGTGGCATCGGGCGCCTGTTCGATTTTATCGACGCCTCCGGCGTGTTGCACCATCTCGCCGATCCGTGGGCGGGCTGGCGGGTGCTGCTGTCGCTGCTCCGCTCCGGCAGCGCCATGCATGTGTGTCTTTACAGCGAACTGGGCCGCAAGAGCGTCGTCGCTGGCCGCGCGCTGATTGCACAACGCGGCTATCGTCCAGTTCCGCGCGACATTCGACGGTGCCGCGAGGACATCGTCGGCGCGCCCGATCCGCTGCTCCGCTCGCTGACCGAACATACCGATTTCTTCACCACCAGCGAATGCCGCGACCTTCTGTTTCACGTGCAGGAGCACCGGATCGCGCTGCCGCAAATCAAAGCCTTTCTGGCGGCTAACAATCTCGTTTTCGGCGGCTTCATGCTTGATCCGGGGGTGGTGCGGAAATTCGTCGCCCGCTATCCGGAATGCACGGCGTTGACCGATCTCGACCGCTGGCACGAATTCGAAGCCGCACAACCGAGCACCTTCGCCGGCATGTATCGGTTCCAGGTGCGCAAGTCGGTCGCTGGCCCATCCTAAGCCGACCCGCAACGTACGATCGCCGCGTAGCGTTACGCCGCCATTGCCGGCGCCGCCGGTGCGTCATCGCGGCGATTGAGCCGCAGCCAATCGCGCGCGGCACGCTGCGCGGCGGCGATCTCGCCGTCCGACATCTGGTTGGCGATTTCACGGCGGAGCCGCACCGCCTCGGCGTTGCCTTTGGCCGCTGCGAGGTTGAACCATTTGTGCGCGGCGACGAGATCGACCGGCACGTCGCGGCCGACCGAATACATCATGCCGAGTTCGAACAGCATGTCGCCGGCGGCCGGTCCTTCGCCGAGTGGTGCCGCATTGGTGTCGAGAATTTCAAAACGAGCCATAACGCACTCCCCTATTGGCGCCGCTTCGCGTCTCGGCTTGCGTGCGCGCCGGCTCTCTGTTGCCCCCAGCCGGTATGCCGATAATGCTGAGAAGATTTGAACGGTGGTTTAAGCAATGCGATGAATCGAAGGTGAACCACGCGCGCGTTTGTGAGTTGCGGCGGCAAGGTCGCGTTAAGCAACGTACCGCAGGAGCACCGCCGAAACGGCGACGCCGCGCAACACGGTTCGATCGGCTGGCGAAGTCGGCAAAAAAACGTTGTCGGCAGGCGAAACGCCGGCATAAAGTCGCGCTTAAGCATAGATCGATCGCACGACCATGAACCGAAGGGATCGCCGGGCGGCACTTGCGCGCGGCTCGATGGCGGCAAGCGCCGCGGACGGCAGCGCCGATTTGATGGCCGCGGCGAATCGGGCCTACCGGCAGGGAGAGCCGGTGCGGACCGAAGAGATCTGCAAACAAATACTGACCCGCACGCCTGCGCATGCGGGCGCTCTCAACCTGCTCGGATTGGTTCACCAAGGCGCCGGGCGCCAGCGTCTCGCCGTCAAGCTTTTGGCCAAAGCCATCGCCGCTGACGAGTCCGACGCCGGCTTTCATTACAACATCGCTTGCTCGTATCAGCTCCTCAGCGAGAGCGCCGCCGCGGCCGCCCATTTCAACAAGGCTATTGCGCTCGGTCTGAACGGCCGCACGGTCGAGGAATTCATCGGGCAGAACCAGACCGTGATCGATTGCATCAAACGACTGCCGGACGGCTCGAATTGGCCGCAAGGCGAATACGATTTCGGCACCGGCGAACTTGCCGCCATCGCCCGGGATATCTTCCTGCGCTGCGCCTTGAAGTCGACGATGCTCTGCTCGCTGCCGCTCGAAATGCTGCTCACGCATTTGCGGCGCAGGCTGTTGCGGCTGGCGCTGTCGGCGCTTGCCGGTACCACCACCGAAATCGGCGACGACACGGCCGCGTTTTTCTGCGCGCTCGCCCAGCAATGCTTCATCAACGAATATGTTTTCGCTCGAACCGAAGCGGAGGATAGCGATGCGCGCCAAGCGGCAGAAGCGCTGGTGCAGCAATCGGCGCGCGGCCAGCCTTCTCCGCTCCTGCTGGCCGCGGTTGCGGCCTATTTTCCTCTTCATTCGCTGGCGTATGCCGATGCTCTGCTCGATCGGCAATGGCCCTTCTGGGCAGACGACCTGGTGCGCCAACAGGTCCGCGAACCGCTGCAGGAGGTGCAAGATCGCGGCGCGATTGCCGTGCTCACTCCCATCGACGACGACGTATCGCTGCGGGTGATGCAGCAATACGAGGAAAATCCCTACCCGCGCTGGACCCTGCATCCGTTTGCCGCGCTCGCCGACGACAACAAACGGCGAGCAGCAGCCGCCGATGCCCATCACTTAGCGTCGGCCCACGACATTCTGATCGCCGGCTGCGGGACCGGCAAGCACGCCATCCGTGTTGCCCAGCTCGCGCCGCGCGCGCGCATTCTCGCAGTCGATATCAGCCGGGCGAGTCTCGCTTACGCGCGACGGAAGACCCGCGAGGGCCGATTACGCAACATCGAATACGCCCAGGCCGACATCCTCAAAATCGCAGCAATCGGCCGCAGCTTCGACCGCATCGAAGCCGTTGGCGTGCTCCACCATCTTGCCGATCCGAAAGCTGGATGGCGCGCCCTGCTGGCGCTGTTGCGGCCGAACGGAATCATGCGCGTCGGGCTTTACAGCGAAACCGGGCGGCGCGCCTACGCGGACGCCTTCGCGCTCATCGCCGAACGCGGTTATCGCCCAAGCGGCGACGACATTCGTGCCTTGCGCGAGACGGTCATCCGCAACGCCGGCGAGCCGCGCTGGCGAGTGTTGATCGATACCGTGGATTTCTACAGCATGAGCGGCTGCCGCGATCTGCTGTTCAACGTCATGGAGCACAGGTTCACTATTCCCGAGATCGCTGACTTTCTCAAAGAGAACGCGCTTGCGTTTCTCGGCTTCGAACTCGATCCCGCCATCGCGGCCAAGTTCGCGCGGCAATATCCGGCAGCGCAAGCGTTGACTGATCTCGAATGCTGGAACGCGTTCGAGGCCGCCAATCCCGGCACCTTTCTGCAAATGTACCGATTCTCGATCCTGAAACTGCGCTGATCGGCGCGGCTCCTTATGCTGCCGATCGGTATTGTCGCCGCAATGCGGTGTTAGGCAAAGCGCGCCGCCGGCCCGCTCGGGTATTTGCATTGCGCGATGGCACAATCCGGGTTAGGGCGCTATGCTTTCGCTAT
>JASHRW010000013.1 GCA_030037065.1 Xanthobacteraceae bacterium | reverse complement strand
TTGCGACGTTCAGGTAAGGCTGAAACAGCGGCACGCGCGGCACGTCGTGATAGGCCTTGGAGATGAAACCCTTCACGTCGGTGTCGTATTTCGACCAGTCGCCGGCGGCGGCCGCGGCACGGGCGCCGTCGATCAGCGCGTCCATGTCCTTGTTGACGTAGCTCGGCGTGTTGAAGATCGCGTTCTGACCGGAATAGCACCAGAAGAAGAAATATTCCGGATAATCGAGCCAGCCGGAGAAGAAGTTGACCATCATCGGCATGGTCTTCTTCGCCATTTCGCTGCGCCAGTTCGCGCCCGGCACTTTGTTGATCGTGGCGGTAATGCCGATATGACCGAGGCTCTCCTGAATAAGCTCGGCGATGGGCTCGCAATTGGTGGCATCGCCGAGATCGAACGAGATCGTCGTGCTGATCGCTTTGGCGCCGGCCTGCCTCATCAGCGTTTTGGCTTTTTCCAGATCGGTCATGTAGCCGGTCGGCTGCGGCCAGGCGATGGTCGTCACGTCGTTGGATGGGCCGCCGAACAGCGGATTGGCGACCCCGAACATCGCCGCATCGATGATCTTCTGATAGGGAATCGCGTAGGCGACCGCCTGGCGAACCATTTCGCTGTCAAACGGCGGATGCACGACGTTCATCTCGACGCTGTACATGCCGTTGGTGATCGGATTGGAAATGAGCCTGAGCTTGCCCTCCCTCTTCATCTCGGAAAAATCCTTCGCCGGAAGATCGAAGGAGATGTCGGCGTCACCGCGCTCCATCAGCGCGCGGCGGTTGCCGGGCGAGGGAATGGTGCGCCAGATAACCTTTTTCAGCTCCGGCAATTTGCCGCCGGCCCAGCCATCGAAGCGCTGGTAGACCACCTCGACGCCCGGTTTCCAGCTCGTGACAATGTAGGCGCCGCTACCAGCGGTGTTGCTCTTGGTGTAGTCGAGCCCCCACGGATCCTTCGGGGTTGCATTTTTCTTGACCAGCGCGGAATTGTAGATGCCGGGCACGATCACCGCGAGGTCGGGGATGGTAAGCCGGTCTTTCTTGATCAGATCGACGCGGAAGGTTGCATCATCGACCACGACGAACTGCTCGGGCTTGACCAGCGAGCCGGCTTTCATCTGCACCGTGGGAAAGCCGCCGACCGTGACGGCGCGGTCGAACGACCACTTCACGTCTTTGGCGGTGACCGGGGTGCCGTCGTGGAATTTGGCGTTCTTTTTCAGCTTGAAGGTGATCGACATGGCGCCCGGGATCATGTCCTCGGCGAGTTCGGGGTCGAACTTGTCGCGATCGTAGACGATCGAGCCGTCGGCAAGCGTTTTCTTGGCGTTGCGGATCAGCCGGTCGTAGCAATTCCAGGATGCCTCATAGCCCGGCCGGTTGGTGCCAACTCCCTGAATGTCAAGGTTGTTCGGACCGTTCTCGGTCACCTGCAGCAAGGTCTCGTTGCGCGATTGCGCCTTCGCCGGGGACCAGAACACAGGAGCAGACAGTGCGCCGGCTGCGGTAAACGCAGTCATCGATTGGAGAAATTCGCGGCGTTTCATAGCAGTCTCCTGCGGGTGTCGCGGCAATCACCGAAAGGCTCCCGCAAGGGGCGTGCCACTGCGCGTCGCGCAACACGGCAGTCTCAGCACCTTGATTCAATGATGATTTCGCGCGTGCTGGCAGAGCAAGCGCTGAAACGCTGACGAGCGTCGCGGGCAGCGGAAGCCCAATAAATAGGCATTATTCACGTCGCGCAGCATGCAAGGCGCTGAATTTCTTGCTGGCCCCGATCTTGCACGCATTGGTGCGGAATTGGAGGAACGCGGGATGCCCTTGGTCACGGTCGAGGCAGAACCGGCGCAGCTCTCCGTCGAGATCGATCGCGCGGCGCTCGTCATCATCGACATGCAGCGCGACTTTCTCGAAGCCGGCGGCTTCGGCGAAGCGCTCGGCAACGATGTCTCGTGCCTGCAGGCGGCGGTGGCGCCTTGCCGGGCGGTTCTCGGTGCGGCGCGCAGCCTCGGCATGCTCGTCATTCACACACGCGAAGGCCACCGTCCTGACCTGTCCGACGCGCCGCCGTTCAAAGTCGAGCGCGGCGATCCCAAAAATCGCATCGGCGCACGCGGGCCGATGGGCCGCATCCTGATCCGCGGCGAGCCTGGCCACGACATCATTCCCGAGCTTTATCCGCTCGCCGACGAGCCGGTGATCGACAAACCCGGCAAGGGTGCGTTCTATCAAACCGACCTCGAACTCATGCTGCGCAATCGCGGCATCGACACGCTATTTGTTGGCGGCGTGACCACGGAAGTGTGCGTCAACACCACGGTGCGCGAGGCCAACGACCGCGGCTTCCGCTGCATCGTCCTGTCCGACTGCTGCGCCTCCTATTTCCCCGAATTCCACCAGGCCGGCCTCGCCATGATCAAGGCGCAGGGCGGCATCTTTGGCTCGGTGGCACTATCACTGCCGCTCGTCGAGGTGCTCACCGCGTTGGTCGAGCCCAGTGCGACGCATTTCAGAGCAGGAATCGCCAACAACAGGAGCGCACGATATTGAGCCCGGAATTTCGCCCGCGCTTGTGCGCGCTCGGTGATAGACGACGTATGAGGCATTGGCGGCGACGCCCGCAGGGTTTCAATCGCTCGCCAAAATCGCGTTCTTGACGACCGGATAGACTTGCGTCTCCCAGCGCTTGCCGGAGAACACGCCGTAATGGCCGACGCCGGCCTGCAGGTGGTGACGTTTCATGTATGGCCGCAGCTTGCCGCACAGATCGTGCGCCGCCACGGTCTGGCCGACCGAACAGATGTCGTCGCGTTCGCCTTCGACGGTGAGCAGCATGGTGCGGCGGATGGCGCTCGGATCGACAGTATTGCCATGCCAGATAAGCTTACCGAGCGGCAGCGCATGCTCCTGGAAGATGACGCGTACCGTTTCCAGATAGAACTCGGCGGTCAAATCGAGCACGGCAAAGTATTCGTCGTAGAACACCTTGATGATTGCCGTCCGCTCGCTCTCGCCGTCGGCGATATTTTGGTAAAGCTCATGATGCGCCTTGATGTGCCGCTCGATGTTCATGCTCATGAATGCCGCAAGTTGCACGAAGCCCGGATAGACGCGGCGAAAGGCGCCCGGATAGCGCGGCGGCACCATCGCCGTGAGCGTGCGCTCGAACCAGCCGATCGAGCGTTTCTTGGCCAGCGTATTGACCTTTGAGGGGTTGACGCGGGTGTCGATCGGACCCGCCATCAGCGTTATCGAGCGCGGCTGCGCCGGATTTTGCGCCTGCGCCATCACCGCCGCGGCGGCAAGCACGGCGACGCATGGCTGGCAGACCGCGACCACGTGCATGCCCGGCCCCATCAGCTCCAGGAACTTGATCAGGTGATCGACATATTCATCGCAGCCGAACCGGCCGGCGGCGAGCGGAACATCACGCACGTTGTGCCAATCGGTTATGTAGACGTCGTGCTCGGGCAGCATAGTTTGCACGGTGGCGCGCAGCAGTGTCGCGAAATGCCCGGACAATGGCGCTACCAAGAGGACGCGCGGCTGGGCGCTGGCGATGTCTTTCTTGAAATGCAGGAGTGTGCCGAACGGCGTCGCGTGCGCCGCCTCCTCGTGCACTTCGACCTCGCGATTGCCAACCATGACCGAGCGGATACCGAAGGCCGGACGGGTATGGGTCAGGCCGGCGCGCGCGATCAGCTCATAGGCCGCGGTCAGATTGCGGATCGCCGGATGGTCGCCGAGGAGCGGCGGACCGCCTGCGGCGACCGCCATATTCGCCCAGGCCCGAACCGGCGCCATGATGTCGGACTGAGTCTGATAGGCGAGGTACAGCATCCGCAGCCGAACGGGCGCCGCCTGACCGCCGAGCGGCGGCTCATCCGGGCCCCCTAGAGGCTGAAATCTAGTACATTTTTTGTTGCACTGCGATAGGAATATGAACATCGTGAGGCGACGGTGGACAACCGAAATCAGCGCCGGCAAGCCGAGTTGCCCGCGCTGATACGGTCCCCCGCGAAGCAGCGCATCTGGGACGCGACAATACTGGGTTGGGGACGTTCAGCATGTCGAAGGCCAGACTCACCATTGCCAGCAAGAATTACGGCTCCTGGTCGCTGCGCGGCTGGTTGCTTTGCAAAATGGCC
>JASHRW010000413.1 GCA_030037065.1 Xanthobacteraceae bacterium | reverse complement strand
TCGGCGACCTCGTCGACCGCGCGGTCGAACGCCGCTGCGTTGGCGCGCGACGGATGCGCGAAACCGGAGAGCTTGCGCACGAATTGCAGCGCCGAGGCGTGGATTTCCTCCTCGGTAGCCGGCGGTTCGAAATTGAACAAAGTGCGGATGTTGCGGCACATGGGTCGCTCCTTTGGGCGTAAGAACAGGTTATACATTTCCATACGCAGCGCAGCACATCATAGTGCGCCGCCGATCCGGAAACGTAGCGGACCGATCACCAAATGCCGGCAACAGCAGCTGAACCGATCACCATTACGGTTGCTGGCGGCGTGCGCGTGTCCGGCCTGTTGCAGACGCCGCCGCGGGCGCGGGCGTGTTACGTTCTGGCGCACGGCGCTGGCGCCGGCATGACGCATCCGTTCATGGCGGCCGTCGCGCTGGGACTGAGCGAGCGCGGCATCGCCACCTTGCGCTACCAGTTTCCTTACATGGAACGCGGCTCGAAACGGCCCGATGCGCCGCCTCTGGCGCAGGCCGCGGTGCGCGCCGCGATCGCGGCGGCGCAAGGTGCGTTGCCACAACTGCCGTTGGTTGCCGGCGGCAAATCGTTCGGCGGCCGCATGACATCGCAAGCGCAAGCGAACATGCCGCTGCCGGGCGTGCGTGGATTGGCGTTTCTCGGCTTTCCGCTGCATCCGGCGGCCCGCCCGTCGGGCAAGCGCGCCGAACATCTGTTCGACGTGCAGATGCCGATGCTGTTCCTGCAAGGCACACGCGATGCGCTCGCGGCGCCGGATCAGATCGAGCCGCTGTGCAAGGCGCTCGGCAAGCGCACAACGCTGAAACTGTTCGCCGATGCCGACCACTCCTTTCATGTGCCGGTGCGCACGGGACGGAAGGATGCAGACGTGCTCAGTGAAATATTGGATGATCTTGCCGCCTGGATCGGCGGGATCACGCCGCCGCCGTGAAGCTTGCCCTCACGATGACGCGGCAGGCGCTTCGACCAGCGTGTTCGAATTATCGACGCTGTCGTAAACCGATACCTGCACGATCGGAAATTTCGTTTTGATGAGCAGAGCCGCCGCCTGAGCGGCTTCCGAGGTGGTGTAGGAGCCCTTCGTCTGCCGGTCCACTTGGAGCAAATATCGGCCACGTTCCGGCCGCTTGCGTTGCGAGAATTCCTCCTCGACCTCCTTTTCGGAGTCGTCCTTCACGGGCATTTTCATTTTTTGCCGCATAGCCATTCGCTGTTCCTTTTGAAGATCCATTTTGTGTAAGCTCCCTTGTAGAGGTTGGGTCTAGCGGCCGCCAGCCCTATTCGCGCCGTGCGGCACATTGCGGCGCATAGAGCTAAATCGCGGTGCCGACAAATTTCGCCGGACTGGGCCGGCAACAAACCGGCCTATTCGGCAGCGTTTCGCGGAGTTCAATTCGTCCCGCATATCTCATGGCGATCCGGCACGGCGCGGCTGTACGCCGCGTTGGGGGTATGCTGCATCGTCGGCTTGGATGATCATCTTGCCGACCGGCCACAGCGCGATTCCGGCGAGCTTCACATGCGCCCAGGCGAACGGAATGCCGATGATGGTGACAGCGAGAAAAAATGCGGCGATGAGATGCCCCAACGCCAGCCACCAGCCGGCGAGCACGAGCCACACGACATTGCCGATCAGCCCGAACGGTCCGGTGCCGAAATCTTCCATGCCCAGATAGTCGGCGCGCGATACTGCCTTGCGGCCGAACGGCAGCAGCGTGTACGAGGCGATGTTGAAGGCGGCGCGCGCCCATGGCAGGCCGACGATCGTGACCGCCATTATGAGTGCGGCCACGAGCCAGCCGATCGCCATCCACAGGCCGCCAAACACGATCCAGAGCACATTAAGCAGCAGAGAAACCGGGGACATCAGGCGTTTCTCACTTTCGGCCAAGTGACGCCGCCAACGGCGTTGCCGTGATCTAATCATTAGAGCAGCCGTACGCCAGTCGTGGCCTTCCGATTTTGGTACAATAAGGGGATTTGCCGCGCGGAAATTCTGGGCCATGGGCATTCGCACGATCATTCTCGGCGTTCTCGTGGTCGTCGTCTCGTTCGTCGTTGCGACGTTGGTGATCGACGCGCTGTCGCCGCCTCCGGTCAAGCAGGAAAAAGTGGCGCTAACACCGCCGCCGCCGCTTCCGCCGCTCACCGGCACCTCCACGGTGCTGGCGCCGACCGCCATTTCGCTCGCGGCAATCCGTGAGGCGCTGGACGCGCACGCGCCGCGCGATTTCTCCGGCCAGCCGCAAAGTCCGCTTTCGAAATTTCTCTCCAATGCCCAGTTGAAGTTCGCCGTCGCGCGCGGACCGCTCAGCGTCACCGGCCAGCCCGGTGTGCTTGTCGTAACGACGCCGTTGACCGGCTCGTTCGAGGCGCTCGGCACGCTCACCGGCGCGGTCGGCAGCGGGCTCAACTCGGTCGGTGGCGCGCTCGGCAATCTGCTCGGCGGCAACGTCGGCCAACAGGTCGAGAACCTTGCCGGCAAGGCGTTCGATCAGCACGCCGACATACAGGGCACGGTGACGACCACGTCGCGGCCGACCATTGCAACGAATTGGCGGTTGGCGCCCAATCTCGCCGCCCAGATCAATGTCGTCGACGTCGTTCTTCCGATCGGCGGGTTCAAGCTCAGCGTCGGCAGTGCGGTGAAGCCGGTGCTCGACAAGATGGTGCACGACCAGACAAGCAGGTTGGAAGCATACCTGCGCAGCGATCCGTTTATCGAGAACGCGGCGCGCGCCGAATGGGCGAATTTGTGCCGCTCCGTTCCGCTCGGCGCGGCCGCAACAGGCACGCCGAACCTTTTTCTCGAAATCCGGCCCGTGCACGCCATCGCGGCGCAGCCGAAGATCGACGCCCAGGCGGTCACGTTGCTTCTCGGCGTGCAGGCGCAGACGCGAATCGTGCCGAACCAAACCAAGCCGGATTGCCCGTTTCCACAGCAGCTCGATCTGGTGCCGCAGGCGAACGAAGGCACGGTCAATGTTGCCGTTCCGATCGACATTCCGTTCACCGAAGTAAGCCGCCTGATCGAGGCACAGGTCGCGGGCAAGACGTTTCCCGAGGACGGCAGCGGCGCATTCGCGGTGAAAATCAAACAAGCCACCATCGCGGCCTCCGGCGACCGGCTGCTGATCTCGCTTCTGGTCAACATGAGGAAACGCGGCCTGTTCAGTTTCTTCGGCACCGATGCGATCGTGAACGTGTGGGGCCGGCCCGTCCTCGACCGGCAAAATCAGATCCTGCGCTTTGCCGACGTCACTCTCGATATGCAATCCAATGCGGCCTTCGGGCTGCTTGGTGCGGCGGCGCAGGCCGCCACGCCGCTGCTGCAAAAGACGCTCGCCGAGGAGGCTGTGATCGACTTGAAACCGCTTGCCGCCGACGCCAAGAAGCGCATTGCCGCGGCCATCGGCGGTCTCGCCAAGCAGACACCCGGACTGACCGCCAACGTCACCATCAACGACCTGCGTCTCGTCGGTATCGCCTACGATGACAAGACGCTGCGCGTCATCGCCAATGCCGACGGCACCGCGAATGTCGCGGTCACGTCGCTGGCGAAGTAGGCGCCATCAGAAAAACGCCTGGATCCCGGTCTGCGCGCGGCCGAGCACCAGCGCATGAATGTCATGCGTGCCCTCGTAGGTGTTGACCGTCTCGAGATTGCAGAGAACGCGCATGACGTGGAAATCCTCGGTGATGCCGTTGCCGCCGTGCATGTCGCGCGCAACGCGGGCGATATCGAGCGCCTTGCCGCAATTGTTGCGTTTGAGCAGCGAGATCGCCGGCGGTGAAGCCTTGCCCTGGTCGATCAGCCGCGACAGCCGCAACGCCGCATGGAGTCCGAGCGTGATCTCGGTCTGCATGTCGGCGAGCTTTTTCTGAACGAGCTGATTGGCGGCAAGCGGCCGGCCGAATTGCTTGCGGTTGAGCGCATAATCGCGCGCCTGGTGCCAGCAGAATTCAGCGGCCCCCATGGCGCCCCAGGCGATGCCGGCGCGCGCCACGTTGAGGCAGCCGAACGGGCCGGCCAGGCCCGAGACGTTGGGCAGCACATTCTCCTCGGGGATGACCGCGCCATCGAGCACGATCTCGCCGGTGATCGAGGCGCGCAAGCTGAGCTTGCCTTCGATCTTCGGCGTGGAAAATCCCTTGGTGTCACGCTCGACCAGAAAGCCGCGGATTTTGCCGTCAAGCTTGGCCCACACGACGGCGACATGGGCGATCGGCGCGTTGGTGATCCAGGTCTTGTTGCCGGTGAGCTTGAAGCCGCCCGGCACTTTCTCGGCGCGCGTCGACATCGAGCCGGGATCGGAGCCGTGATCGGGCTCGGTGAGGCCGAAGCAGCCGAGCAATTCGGCGGTCGCCATTCTGGGCAGATATTTGCGCCGCTGCGCTTCGCTGCCATAGGCGTAGATCGCCTGCATGGCGAGCGAAGATTGCACCGACATGGCGGAGCGGAAGCCCGAATCCACGCGCTCGAGTTCGCGCGCGATCAGCCCGTAGCAGACGTAATTGAGTCCTGAGCCGCCATATTCCTGCGGGATGGTCGAGCCGAGCAGGCCGAGCGCGCCCATTTCGCGTTGGATCGCCGGATCGTAACGCTCCTCGCGGTTGAGTGAAATCACGCGCGGAAACAGCTTGTCCTGCGCGTAAGCGCGCGCGGTGTCGCGCACCATGCGTTCCTCTTCGGTGAGTTCGCCTTCGAGGTCGAGCGGATCATCCCATTTGAACGCCGCATCCTTGATGAGCGCGCTCTTGGGCTTAAGCTTTTCCGTCTTTTCCGCGACTTGACTCATGGCATTGTCCTTAAGCTGAGGCGCCGAGCTTAGGAGGCGTGATTGCGCCCGGCAAGCGCCGGCCGTTGCCGGCCCGGCGGCATTTCGCTATTTAGGCTGCACGCCCCATCATCGGCGCCCGTAGCTCAGCTGGATAGAGCGCTGCCCTCCGAAGGCAGAGGTCAGGGGTTCGAATCCCTTCGGGCGCGCCAATAATACGCTTATTTCGCTAG
Source organism: Xanthobacteraceae bacterium (assembly GCA_030037065.1). GTDB lineage: Bacteria > Pseudomonadota > Alphaproteobacteria > Rhizobiales > Xanthobacteraceae > BOG-931. The sequence goes on along the minus strand of JASHRW010000413.1, from coordinate 1,108 downwards.
ATTTGAACTCGCCGTCGCGCTGCCATGCAGAATGTAAATTTCTGCATGGCATCTGCATGGCGTACGGTTGGAACTGCTTGCTTCCACGTATTCGCAACGTTGACGGGCTTTATAACGGTCAATTCGCTTCGGTCTTGATGCCTTGTCGCAGTGGCTGTAGCTCGGGCAACGCATTCCCAATTCCTTAGCGGCCACCGGATGGGCTGGCCGACTCGGCTATAAGCCTGTGTTGTCGTCTTCGATCGCTGCCTGGCGCCGCGTCGAGGGCGCCAGCGATCCAGCACGGGCTCCCAAATGTCCGGCAGTCGTGCGCCTTACGTCCGGAATACCGTGCGAGACGAATTTACGCCCACAACGAAAGATCACATTGCCAAGCGGGTTGGCTATTTGTGTTCCAATCCCGACTGCCGGTGTTCGACCATCGCTGCGGCCGTCGCCCATGACGGCATCGTAAATGTCGGCGTCGCAGCTCACATCACCGCGGCTGCGCCCGGTGGACCGCGATATGATTCGACCTTGAGTCGCGAGCAGCGCCGACATCATACGAATGGCATCTGGATGTGCCAGACGCATGGCAAGCTCGTCGACTCGGACGAAGAACATTTCACCGTTGAGACGCTGCGGACATGGAAGCGGGACGCCGAAAGGCGCGCATTTCGGGCACTGGTAGCTCCAGCGGCAAAACAGGAACTGCAGGTCGGAGAGGAAGCTCTCGATGACGCGGTCCAGCGGCTCATCGATCGGCTAGGCCTGGGTCCGGAGGAGAATGTCGATACTGTAACCGCGCGGCTTGTGCAGGCAGCTGCAAGCGATCTCGCCGCCTTCAAACGAGTATCCGGTTGGCCCCCGCGTGCCGTGGCGCTCAATCTTCGAATGACGGATGGTGGGAACGAGCGCGCCTTCAGCGTCTCTGCGCTGGTTGGAACCCTTGATGCCTTCAACGAAATTGCCGTCATCGCACCGCCCGGCACGGGTAAAACGACAACGCTCATACAGGTATCCGACGCCATTCTCGAACAAGGTCACTCAGCTGCCTTGTTTGTCCCGCTCGGCGAATGGGCATCGCAAACTGACGCACTTCTGCCATCCGTCCTCCACCGCCAGGCGT
>JASHRW010000412.1 GCA_030037065.1 Xanthobacteraceae bacterium | reverse complement strand
CAGGCGGGCGCCGCCGAGCATCCGGCCGCTCGCCTCGTCGATGGCTATGAACGCCATGGCGCGGGCGTAGTCGATTTGCGTCAGCCGCACGATGAACGTGTGGCTGAACTCCTTGAGTGGAGCGAAGAAGCGCAGCCTCAGGTCCTCCTGCGTCACGCCAGCAAAGAACGTCTGGAACAAGGTCTCGTCTTCCGGCCGCACCGGACGAACGTGCACGGCCGTACCGTCGCTCAATTTGAGGCGCCGCTCCCATTCCTTGGGGTAGGGCCTGATGGCGAATCGCGGGTGGCCGGACGGTGCGTGCGCCGGCCGTTCGACCGGTGCAACCGACATGCGGGCATCGACGGCGATCACACCGGTCTCGTCGGCGAGAACCGGGTTGAGGTCGATCTCGCGAATTTCCGGAAAATCGGCGGCGAGCTGCGCCAGCTTGACCAGAAGGAGTTCGACAGCGCACTCGTCGGCCGCCGGCACATTGCGGTAAGCCTTAAGAATACGGGACACCCGCGTTCGGGCAATCAGTCCGCGGGCGAGCGCCAAGTCGAGCGGCGGCAGCGCCAGCGCCTTGTCGTCGATCACTTCGACCGCAGTGCCGCCGTGGCCAAAGACGATCACCGGCCCGAATGTGAGATCGTCGGCAATGCCGACGATCAGTTCGCGCGCCTTGGGCCGCACGATCATGGGAGAAACCGTGATGCCGCTAATCCGCGCCTGCGGCTTGGCCTCGCGCGCCCGGTGCAGGATGTCCGCCGCCGCGGCGCGCACCGCCCGTTCATTACTGAGATTGAGTTGTACACCGCCGACTTCGGATTTGTGTACGATGTCGGGCGATTGGATTTTGAGGACGGCTGGCGTACCGTCGGCAAGATACGGCTTTGCCGCTGCGACAGCTTCCTCGGCATCGCGCGCCAGGGTGGCCGGCGTGATCGGAATTCCATAGGCCGCGAAAACGTGCGTCATCTCGATCGGATCCAGCCAGGCACGCTGTTCGCGCAGCACGCCGTCGATGACCGACCGTGCCGCGCCGACATCAGGCGTAAAATCCTGCGGCAGATTAGGCGGCGTCGCCATCAGGAGATCGCGCGCCTGCTGGTAGCGTACGAGGTGCATGAAGCCGCCGACGGCATCGGCTTCTGTCGCGTAACTCGGGATACCGCCGGCATCGAACGCCGCGGCAGCCGCTCCCTCGCTGCCCACCCACACGGCTAAGACCGGCTTCGGCCGGACACACTCCTTACGGTGCGCTTGGGTCACCGCAATCACCCTCTTGGCGGCATCGAGCGGTGAGGCCAGCGCCGTCGGCACGTTCATCACCAGAACGGCGTCGTTGGCCTCGTCGGCGAGCAGTCGTTCAAGCGCCACCGCATAGCGTGCGGCGTCGGCATCGCCTGCGATATCGACCGGATTGGCGCGCGACCAGATCGGCGGCAATGCAGCATCAAGTTTCTTCATTGTCGCCGGTGAAATAGCGGCAAGTTCGCCGCCAAAATCCGCAAGACGATCCACTGCGAGCACACCGATACCGCCGCCATTGGTAAGGATGGCAAGGCGCCCGCCCGACAATCTCGACAAATGTCCCAGCGTCTCCGCGGCGGCCAACAACCCGTCGAGGTCGAGCACACGTAACAGCCCGGCACGGCGGAACGCGGCGTCATAGACCGCGTCCGAACCGGCGAGCGCGCCGGTATGGGTCAATGCGGCTTTGGCGCCTTGCGCATTGCGACCGGATTTGACCACCAGCACCGGCTTGGCGCGGGCGGCGGCGCGCGCCGCCGACATGAACTTGCGCGCATCCCTTATCGACTCGATGTAGAGGAGGACGGCGCGGGTGCCGCGATCCATTACGAAATAGTCGAGCAGGTCGCCGAAATCGACATCGATGCTGTCGCCGATCGAAACGACTGCCGAGAATCCGACGTCGTGCGTCGCCGCCCATTCCACCAAACCAGCCGCAATGGCGCCCGATTGCGAAATCAGAGCTAGATCGCCGCCGCCCGGCATCGAAGCGGCGAAGCTGGCGTTGAGCTTGGCACGCGGCAGCAGAACACCGAGACAATTGGGCCCAACTAATCGCATGCCGCTTGCCCGCGCCGCTTTTTCGCTCTGCTCGGCAAGCGAGCCGGGCCCGTGTCCAAGGCCGGCTGTGATGATGATGGCGGTCGGCGTGCCTTTGGCTCCAGCCTCGGCGACGATTGACGGAACCGCTGCTGGCGGCGCCGCGATCATTGCCAGGTCGGGTGCTTCCGCAAACTCTCGGTAGGATTTAACCGCGCGGATACCGTCGATCTCTTCGTAACGCGGATTGACGAGCCCGATAGTCCCGGCAAAGCCGCCGCCGCGCAAGTTCCGTAAAATCGCGTGACCCGGCGATGTAGCGCGCGGACTGGCGCCGACGACGGCGACCGAGCGCGGCGAAAACAGTCTGTCGAGACGGTATGTTGACATCGATCTCGCCTGAGCCGCGGCCGCTCCGTCTAACGTCGGGTCGATCTAACAAGTTTCAATAGCACTCTTAAGACAACGCTAGAAACGTCGATGCCCGGCAGCGAACCGGGCATCGGGATTGCTACGGATACGAGAACGGATGGGTGGATCAGCCGACCAGCGGCTTCAGCGCCGGATGTTGGTCGACCATGTGCATGCGCTCGACCAGACCATCAAGTCCCCACACATGACCGGCGCGATGGGCGATCAGCCAGACGATTACTGTCGCATAGACGAGGTGATAGTCGACCAGGAAGTTGACGTTCTCCTCGATATACGGGAACTTCATGTGGGCGAAATAATAGGTGATCATCAACAGGACGCCGAACGGCCCGCTGATGCGCACAAACAGCCCGGAGATAAGCGACAACCCGATCAGCAGATGTCCCCACTTCACCAGAAAGTCGGTGAGCGGCAGCACCGCCGGCTGAGCGAAGATCGAGAAGAAGGCGTGGAGCGTTACGACGTGATTCAGGAAGCCGGCAGTATCGAAGTTAGTCCATATCTGCCAGGTACCGGCATAGAGAAACGTCCAGCCCATCAGGATGCGCAGGACGAAGATTACGCCGCGGTCAAGTTTGGTTTCGGTCATGGCACAGCCCTCCATTGGGAACAGTGCCCGCAAATTCGCACCCGCTTGCCGCCGCCCGCATTGACCTGGATCAAGCCTAAAACCTGAAAATCGAAAGACCTCGGGCTGCGCCGAAATCCGCCCCTCGGGACTCTGCCATCCTGGCGCTTGACCTAAATCAATGCTGTCGCGTTTGCGGCGGGGAATAATCGCTCTTGATCACATGAGGGACACCCCGATGCGCAGCATTCAGCAGCTTGAAACTCTCCGCTACGGCGTCATCGCTGGCGCCGCCGGCGGTTTGGCGGAAATAGCATGGGTCACAGTCTACGCCGGGCTGACCGGAGGTAATCCCGCCCTGCTGGCGCGCGGCGTGACATCGGCGGCCGGTGTAAGCGCGCTGTTACCCCAATCCCAGGTGACGCTCGGTATTGCCGTACACATGATGCTTGCCATGGCACTCGGTGTGACGCTTGCGCTCGCTTGGCGAGTGGTCCGCGAGTCGCGCATCGCCGGGTTCGGACCGTACCCGTTCATGCTGGCGGCGTTGGCCGGCATTTGGGCGGTCAACTTCTTCGTGATCTTGCCGGCCGTCAGCCCGGCCTTCGTCCACATCGTTCCCTATGCCGTAAGCCTGACCTCCAAGCTGCTGTTCGGTCTGGCCGCGGCGGCGGCGCTGGATTGGAGCACGAATTCAGCATCGGCGCTGACGATGAACCCCGTAAGCGCACGCTGCGACAAACGTCGATAAGGGCATTGCGACTCCAGCAGGGGCGCCCGCCGCCCGATCCCTGCGAGAGCAGGACGGCGGCGGATTTTTCGTCCTCCTCTATCCGCCATTCGGCTGCGATCCACGCGCAACTTTTCCGCTGCTGGGAACCCGCGCGCAGGTCGCAGTGTTGACGAGCCGACGACGCAGAATGCCAAAGGAGCGAAGTAATGGACTGGAACCGGATCGAAGGAAACTGGAAACAGACCAAAGGCAAAATCAAGGAAAAGTGGGGCCAACTCACCGACGATGATCTCAATCAGATCGCCGGCAAGCGCGATCAGCTCGAGGGCAAGATCCAAGAGCGCTATGGCATTGCCAAAGATATGGTACGCAAGAACGTGGACGATTGGTTGAGCCAGCAGCCTTAAAGGGTTGGCGGCTGAATCGAGCGACAATGATTGCTGAAGATGGCCGGGCACGTGCGATGTCCCGGCCAATTTTGTCAACGGAACATCAGCAGCCGGAAGGTTCGGTGCGCGCGCCGCCGCCCGGTTGTTCCGCGGCGGCGATGATGGCGGCGCTTTGTTTTGTAGAGCGCTTTGGAACGGTTCACGGGCGGCGCCCGTTGTCATGTAGGAGCAAAGTGTCCGAGATTGGGAGATAGATCGAATGAGCTCTCAACGCGAGACGGAAAATCCGCAGCGTCGCGAGTGGTCGGAGCGGCAGACCGTCCATAGCCCGGTCCTGCCTGCGCAGAAAGCGCGTCAAGGCGCGACCGGACAGAATGTGCGCTACGTCCTCGGCTTCGGCGTCGCCGCAATCGTAATCGCGTTTTTCATCATCTATCTGGTCTACTTCGCCTAAGCGAATTCACAAAGCAATCGGAATTCATAGCCGCCTCAGTCACTGCGCCCGACCAGCATCTGCCGCGTCTTTTTGACTTGACTGGCCGACACCGTCGGCGCCGCGTTACCCCACGCATTGCGAATGTAAGTGACGACGGCAGCGACCTGATCGTCGTTCAATATCCAGCCGAATTGCGGCATGGCCGGCGCGGTGGGCTGCGGCGCGGTGCCGACGCTGAGGGCGCCGCGCAGCACGACGTGGAGGACCGAGGTGGGATCAGTCTGCTGCACCGCCGGCGAGCCGTTGAGCGAAGGGAACAAGCCCGGGACCCCCTTACCGCTTGACGTGTGACAGCCCGAGCATTCGTCGGCGTAGACCTGCGCGCCCGCTTTCATCACAGTTTGGTCAGGCGGATCGGCCGATGCGGTCTTGTTCGCGCTGCTCCCGCTCGCCTCGCCTTTAAGATAAATCGCGATGTCCTTGAGGTCGGCGTCGCTCATTTTTGAAGTCGACAAATTGAGCGTCTCGGACATCAATCCGGTTGCAGCGCTGGTTTTGTTGTGGCCGGTTTTCAGGTAGGCGATGATATCGTCGACGGACCAACCGCCGAGGCCGCGCCGCGGGTCGTCGGTAATATTGGGAGCAAACCAGCCCTGCAAGGCGTAGCCTTGCAAGGCCTTATTCGTATCGTCAGCGCCGAGAAAATTCTTTGGCGTGTGGCACATGCCGCAATGGCCGGGACCTTCCGCCAGATAGGCGCCGCGATTCCACTGCGCGCTCTTATGCGGATCGGGATGGAACGTGCCGGGTGTGAAGAAAAGCTCGTCCCACAATGCCATGGTCCACCGCATGCTGAACGGGAATGGCAACTGGTCCGACTTGACCGGATTATGCACGGCCGGAATTGTATTCAGGTAGGCGCGGATCGCCAATGCATCATCGCGCGTCAGCTTCGTGTAGTATGTGTACGGCATGGCTGGATAAAGCCGCATGCCGTGCCGGCCGGTGCCCCTGGTCAGCGCATTGACAAACTCCTGATCGGTCCAGGCGCCAATCCCGGTCTGCGGATCGGGAGTGATGTTGGGCGCAATCAGCGTGCCGAACGGCGTCTCAACCGGGCGTCCCCCGGCAAAAGCATGACCGCTGCCGGGCAACGTGTGACAAGCGGCGCAGTCGCCGACAGTCGTCAGATAGTGTCCGCGCTCGATCTGATTGAAATCCTGCTTGTCGATTCCGGTAGCGCGGGCGCCGCCGCTTCCCGAGATCAAGGCCAGGGCAAGCACGGTTCCGAGCGGCAGTTTGTTCTTGTCACGCATTTACCAGCGGTCCTGGGTTTTTCAGATATTGCGAACGGATGGCATGCGCGGACCAGAACGCGAGCGCGCCGACCGTGTCGGTCGGGTTATAGCCGGCGTTCTGCGGAAATGCGGTGGCACCTTGCACAAACAAGTTCGGCACGTCCCAGCTCTGCAGGTAAATGTTGAGCACGCTGTTGCTCGGATTGGTGCCCATGATGGCGCCCCCGTTGAGATGAGACGTCTGATACGCAGTCACGTCATAGGGGCCTTTACGCGGCTGCTTGATCACCTGTTTGGCGCCCATCTTTTGCAGGATCTCCGCATATTTATCGGTAAGAAAGGCGCTCATCTTCAGTTCGTTGTCGTGGAAATCGATGGTGATGCGCAGGAGGGGGCGTCCGAAGCGGTCTTTGTAAGTCGGGTCGAGATCGAGATAGACGTCGCGGTAGCTGTACATCGAGCCGTGGCACGAGCCGCCGACGATGCTGCTGAGATAATTGTCGCGCAGCGCCTGTTTCCATTTTGTGCCCCAGGCGGGCGTACCCGGAGGCACGGGCGTCGATTCGATTGGCCGTCCGTTGGTCTGCACCTGACCGATATATCCGCCGCCGACGAATCCGGTTTTGCTGTGATCGAAATTGTCGCCGTTGAATTCGTCGATGCACATGCCGATCGCACCGGCGGCGATGAACGGATTGAAGTTGTATTTGTCCTTATCGAAAAAGCCGATCGCCGAGGACATCGTCTGATGGGTGAAATTGCGGCCGATCTGCCCCTGACCGGTGTTGGGGTCATAACGGGTGCCGACGCCCGACAGCATCAGCAGCTGAACATTGAACAGTTGGAACGCGCATAACAGCACGAGGTCGGCCGGCTGCTCGATCTCCGACCCTGAGCTGTCGACATAGGTGACGCCGGTGGCGCGCTTGCCTGTACTGTCGAGATTGATGCGAGTCGCTTCGCATTCGGTGCGCGCCTCGAAATTCGATTTGCGCAACAGCACGGGCAGAACCGTGGTCTGCGGCGTGGCCTTGGAATAATTGGCACAGCCGAACCACTCGCAGAAGCCGCAATAGGTGCACTGGCCGAGTGTGACGCCGAGCGGATTGGTGTAAGACTGCGACAGGTTGCCGGATGGCTGTGGGAATGGCTTGTAGCCGAGTTCTTTCGCGGCTTGCGCAAACAACGTGTGGCCATAGCCCTGCTTCATCGGCGGCGTCGGATAGGGCCGCGAGCGCGGACCTTCAAACGGGTTGCCGCCTGCCCGGATCGTTCCTTTGACATTTCCGGCTTGGCCCGACGTACCGCACAGATATTCGAACTGATCGTAATAAGGCTCAAGCTGATCGTAGGTGATGCCCCAATCCTGAATCGTCATATCGTTGGGCAAGAAGTTCGCGCCGTAGCGCTGAGTCAGATGGCTGCGCAGCGTGAAATCGGTCGGCAGGAATCGCCACGTCTCCGCGTTCCAGTGTACGCCGGCGCCGCCGGCGCCGTTGCCGAGCATGAAGGCGCCCCAACTGCGCACCGGCAGCGCCGTTTGACCGGCGTTGTTCCTGAACGTCACCGTAATCTGCGACGGCCGCAGGAACAGATCGTGTTGCAGCCGATAGCGCAGTTCGTCCTGCGCGTAGGAGATCAGAAAGTCGGTCGCCGTATCGC
>JASHRW010000411.1 GCA_030037065.1 Xanthobacteraceae bacterium | reverse complement strand
CCAGGCAACCGTGTTCTTTCCGGCAATTCCGGCGTCGCGCAGCCGCGCGATGATCGGAGTCAAGCTGTCGCTCGCCCCCTCAAGCCAGAGCAGATGCACGAACAGCACGGCGACCAGGCCGGCGGCGACGATCCACGGCTCGATGTGGTCGAACGCCGCGCGCCCGCGCTCGGTCATCACGGTGAATAACACCAGCGCGCCGATCAGGATGAGCGCCACTTCGCTGGTAAGAAGAAGGAGCGCCGCAGCGACACCGAGCACATACCACGATCGCCGCCGTTCCTCGGCGACCGCCTGCCAATATTGCCAAAGCACGACGGCCCACAGCGCCGCGGTCAGCACCGCCGGGCCGAAATCCGGCGTCGGCACCGTGAACGGAGAGATGCCGACCATGAGCAGCACTGCGATCACGGCTTGCACCGGCCCGACGATGACGCTGCCGAGCTTGAACACGCACCAATAAGTCCCGATCACGCAAATCTGCGCCAGCACGTAGACGCCGAACAGCCCGCCCAGGCGAAACGCGATCTCGGCGATCCAGAATGCGAGCGGCGGGCCGACATCGCTGTCGAATTGGAATTCATGACCGATGGCGAGCACCTGCGCCAACTGGCCGGGCGGCGCCGCGTAGAACAGCATCGGCACCAGGAGCCACAGCACAGCCTGCGCGAGCGTCGCCAACCAGAATACGAGCAGCGGACGCGTGCGGATGGCTTCAAAGTAAAGGGGGACGTAGAACATCGGGCTTTGCGCCGACGGTGGCCATGACGCCCTATAGAGCCGGCCGATCAGAGCGGCAATACGTCGGCGATGGCCTCGGCCGCGTCGACCGCCAACAGGCCGAGCGCGTCGGCCACCGGCGAGAACGAGCGGCGGTGGTGGATGGTAGGGCCGAGCCGCTCGATGGCGGCAAAATGCTCGGGCACGCTGTAGCCCTTGTGCTGCTCGAAGCCGTAGCCGGGATGGGCGGCGCCAAGGCAAGTCATCAGCCGGTCGCGGGTCACCTTGGCGACGATCGAGGCGGCGGCAATGGAGGCAACGAGCCCGTCGCCGCCGATCACCGCCTGGCAATCGCACCGGGCATCGATGCGATCGCGGCCGTCGACGAAAACCAGCCGCGGCTTGATCGGCAGCGCCGCAACCGCACGCGCCAGCGCCCACAGCGACGCGCGCAAGATGTTGTCGCGGTCGATACGCGCGGGCGGGGCAAAAGCCACGGCAACATGCGCCCGTGCGCAGATGCGTTCGTAGAGCACCTCGCGGCGCTCCGGCGTGAGCCGTTTGGAATCGTCGAGCCCGCGCGGCACGTCGTCAGGATTGAGAATGACTGCGGCAGCGACGACCGGCCCGGCGAGAGGTCCCCTGCCCGCTTCATCGCAGCCGGCAACCGGCCACACCCCGCGCTTGAGCGCCGCCCGCTCGCGGCGGAATGTCGGGCGCGGAATCTCCTCGTCAAGCGGCAAACGCGCAGATTCGCGTTCCTTCCGCACGGTTCCACTGCGACCGGTTCCACCGCGACTGGCTTGATCGCGACTCATGGGCCGCATCATGACCACGCCGCAGCGCGATCGGCAACGCAGCTGATTCTAGCGGAGGATAGCGGGGAGAAAGCGCTCGCTAAAAGAGAGCCAGCTGCTGCGCAGCCGGCCGCAGTGGCCGGAAATGCTCGGTCGTGGTCTTGGCATGGGTTTTGTTGAAACCGAGCCGCTCGCAGGCGATTTCGAAGCGGCGGCCGATCATCCAGGCGACCGGGCCGGAGCCGGTCATGCGCTTGCCGAAGGTCGAATCGTAGTCCTTGCCGCCGCGGGTGTCGCGCACCAGCTTGAACACGTGGCGATAGCGGTCGGGATAATTCTCGATCAGCCATTCGCGAAACAGATCGCGCACTTCGAGCGGCAGGCGAAGGAGCACGTAGCCGGCATTGCGCACGCCGGTCGCGGCGACCGCTTCGAGAATGCGCTCGATTTCGGCGTCGTTGAGCGCGGGGATCACGGGGGCGACCAGGACCGAGGTCGGAATGCCGGCCGCCACCAATTGCCTTAAGGTTTCCAGCCGGCGCGGCGGCGTCGGCGCGCGCGGCTCCATGGTGCGGGCGAGCCTGGCATCGAGCGTCGTGACCGAAATCGCAACCTTCACCAGATCGCGTTTGGCCATGCGCGCCAAGATGTCGAGGTCGCGCAGCACCAGCGTCGACTTGGTGACGATGCCGACCGGGTGGCCGGCGCGTTCCAGTACTTCAAGAATGCCGCGCATGATTTTAAAGCGCCGCTCGATCGGCTGGTACGGGTCGGTGTTGGTACCGATCGCCATGATCTTCGGCACGTAGCCGGGCGCCGATAATTCGCGCTCCAGAAGTTCCGGCGCGTTCGGCTTTGCGAACAGCTTCGATTCGAAATCGAGCCCCGGCGACAGCCCGAGATAGGCGTGCGTCGGCCGCGCGAAACAATAGACGCAGCCGTGTTCGCAGCCGCGGTAGGGATTGATCGAACGGTCGAAGGAAATGTCCGGCGAATCGTTGCGGGCGATGATCTTCCGCGTCGAGTCGACCGTCACGGCGGTCTTGAACGGCGGCAGGTCGTCCAAACCCTGCCAGCCGTCGTCGAACGCCACGCGGGCCAGCGACTCATAACGGCCCGACGCGTTCGACACCGTGCCGCGGCCGCGGCGTCGTTCGCGGTCGACGGCGGTTCCCATCCCGCCCGCCGGCGCCGAGGGATCAGGCGCCGGCGGGCGTCTCAAGGCGGACGAACGGCTCATGTGTTGCAGATAGCCCGTCGTTGTGAACAAAACAAGAACAATTCCCCGTGATCGTAGAAATCGCACTTGCGCATTTCTGTACGGGGCCGTACAGTTCAACCATGAGCGAAACCCAACGCAAGGGCGCCGAGGAAGCGCGAAATCAGCTGCCCGATCTTCTGGACGCGGCGGAACGAGGTGAGGCGACGATCATCACAAGGCATGGACGTGCGGTCGCCGCCCTAATTCCTATCGAGGCGTACGCCTCAAGCGCGCAGCAAAAATCGTTGTTGCCTCTCGCAGGTGCAGGCCGCGGCCTGTGGGGCATGAACAGTACGCGGACGCTGCGCAAACTACGCGACGAATGGAACCGCTAGAATTCGCCGACCTCCCGGATCGGGCATTACTGCTGCTCGATTCGGCCCCCATCATTTACGTCGTCGAGGCGCATCCGGGATTTGGCCCCCGCTATATGCCGCTCTTTGTCGCGCAAGCGGCAGGGCGCCTGCGCTTCGCAGTGACCGGCATTACCGTCGCCGAGGTGCTGACTGGTCCCCTCAAAGCCCGCAACGAAGCCCTTGCTCGGCAATTCCGCGCAATTCTCGAGTCATGGCAACTCGTTGGTCTCACCATCGAGATTGCTGAAAGCGCAGCGCGATTGCGCGCCTCGCTGCGCCTCGATTTACCCGATGCTATCCAGGCAGCAAGCGCGCTTGCCATCAATGCAGCGGCATTGGTGACGCATGACCGCGATTTCTCGCGCCTGAAATCCTTGCGTGTCATTTCCTGAAGGCCGGAGGACCATCATTCCCAAACAACGTGGCGCCTGAGTGCGCGCTCTCACGTCCAATGATTAGCGTCATCATCGCGACCCTCGACAGTGAACGCCCGTTGGCGCTGACGCTCTCGGCCCTGGTGCCGGGGGCGGTCGATGGTCTCGTCAGCGAAGCGATCGTCGCCGACGGCGGCTCCCACGACGGCACCGCCATCGTCGCCGATGCGGCCGGCTGCACGTTTCTGGCGATCGA
>JASHRW010000012.1 GCA_030037065.1 Xanthobacteraceae bacterium | reverse complement strand
CAGTGGCATGACTGCGGGCACAAAATCATGCGCCATCCAGCCGAGATCGAGCGAGAACAGCCCGATGATCACCGCGCCGAACAGGGTCGGCAACAGGACGATGCGCCCGGCGGCAAGCCATGCAGCAAGGCCGGAGCCGATCGCGATCGCCACCGAGAACAAGGTGAGCAGCAGGGTGATCACCGCATCGGTGCCGCCGAGGTTGACATGCACCAGCGGCAGCAAGAGCGCAAGCACCAGTGCACCCACCAGCCAGAACCAGCTCACCACGATGGCGCCCCACCACAGGCGCGGATCGGCACGCAACTCTTTGATGAGGCTCCAGGTGGAAACCAGGATGTTGCCGTTGATCGCAAGATCGGGATCGCCTTCCGGCGCGCTCGGGATCAGCAAGCTCGATAACCAGCTTACCGCCGCCGTCAGCAGCATCAGCCAGGCAAAATGAACAGGATTGCTGGTGCCGTTGGCCGCGATGCCGGCGAGTATGGTGCCGAGCAGAATAGCGATAAAGGTGGCGCCTTCGATCAACGCGTTGGCGGCGGGCAAGTCGGCGTTCGGCAAATGGTCGGGCAGGATGCCGTATTTGATCGGGCCGAACAGCGTCGCCAGAGTGCCGAACAAAAACAGCGCGATGAACAGCAAAAGCACCGAATGAAAGGCAAAGCCGATGACGGCGAGCGCGGCTGCGCCTATCTCGGTAAGCTTGATGCGCTGAGCCATCCAGGCCTTGTCGTAACGATCGGCGAGTTCGCCGCCGAGGCCCGACAGAAAGAAGAACGGCGCGATGTAGACCGCGCCTGCAAGCGTTATCAACGCCGCGGAACTGTTGCCGGCGATCCGGGCCAGCACGACGAAACTCAGAGCAGTCTTGAGAAAATTGTCGCCGAACGCCGCGAAGAACTGACAGAAGAACAACGGCGCGAACTGGCGCCTCATCATCAGGGATCTGAACATCGCTCTCCCGCCGCTGCGTGTTGCCGGCTCCCCTGCCTTCTTCCCGCACCGGATGGGAATTGGCCGGGGGCCGGGACCGGTCCCGGCCGCCAGTCTAGACGGCGGCGCAAGCGTTGGCGACGCGGCGCCGCAAATGAATCTCATTTTCCTGTAGAGTCAATTGCTTAGTACGGAATTGATGGCTCAAAGGCAAACTCTTATCGTGCCGCCGCAGCAAAATTCGGCGGCCGCCGCAATAAAGGAGGATGCAGAGCATGAAGCTCAAGGATCAAGTGGCGATCGTGACCGGCGCCGGGCGTAACATCGGCGAGGAAATCGCCAAACTATTCGCCGCCGAAGGCGCCAAAATTGCACTCGTTGACCTGGACGAAACCCGCGGCGAGCGGGTGGCGAATGCGATCAAGGCCGCCGGCGGGGATGCCACGCTGTTCACCGCCGACGTGTCAAAGGGAAGCGACGTCGCCGCGCTGGTTAAATCGATCGTCGCCCGTTACGGCCGCATCGACATCCTGGTCAACAACGTCGCCATCTCCGACAACAAACACATCTTCGACATCAGCGAGGAGGAATGGGACCGGGTGCTGGCGGTGACCCTGAAAAGCCAGTTTCTGATGGCCAAGGAGGTCGGCAAGCAGATGGCGGCGCAAGGCGGCGGCCGCATCGTCAATATCGGTTCCACATCGGGCTTCATGGGCAGAAGCCGCGCCGTCGCCTACTCAGCCGCCAAAGGCGGCGTCGCCAATCTCACCCGCGCCATGGCGGCACAGCTCGCGCCGCACAAGATTCGCGTCAACGCTATCGTGCCGAACAAGATAGGCTCGCCGGTCGGTAAGGACGAGTTCGACCCGTCGCGCCCAGTGCCGAACATGGCAAAACGGCCCGGACAGCCCGAAGAAGCCGCCAAGGCCGTGCTGTTTCTGGTCAGCGACGATTCGTCGTTTGTCTGGGGCGCGAATCTGTTCGTTGACGGCGGCGTCTCGGCGATGGATTTGTCGTAGTTTTATTTCGTCCGCATTGCGGCCGATTCACCCATATTTCACCGGTCCCTTGCCGGTCCAGTTCGGCGGATTGCTGGCTTTGACGCGGCGCGCGTCCTTGACCAGCTCTTTGATGGCGCCGGTAATCGGCAGCGACAGCCCGGCTTTGTCGGTCATGTCGACGACGATCTGCATGTCTTTCAGCGCCCAGGTGAACGAGATCATGTCCCACTCTTTGAGTGCGTCGGAAGCGCCCGAGCTGATCAGCAGCGCTTCGCGCAGCTTGACCAGATCGATGCCGGTCGTTTCCGCGAGCCGGCCCGCTTCCAACAGCCCAACGGCGTTCACCCAGAGAAGAAGGTTGTTCATGGTCTTGCCGACCTGGCCGTGACCGACGTCGCCGAGATGCACGATGTCGGAGGCGAACGTGGCGTAGACCGGCCGCGCCCGGGCGACCACCTCGGGCTTGCCGCCGACCAGCGCCAACAGCGTGCCCGAGTCGGCGGCGAAGCGGCCGCGGCAGATCGGGGCGTCGAGCACTTCGATGCCCTTTTCGGCCACACGCGCCGCGACGGCCTTTACCGTGTCGGGCTTTGCCGTCGATGACACGGCGATGATCGAACCCGGCGTCATCGTTTCCAGCAAGCCGTTCTTGCCGAAGACAACTTCGTTGACCTCGTCGTCATAGCCGACGCCTAGAATGACGATGTCGCTGGCCTTGCCGATCTCCGCCGGAGTTTTGGCAATCGCGGCGCCGGCGGCGCGCGCCGCCTCGCGCTGTTTCTCGCTGATGTCGCAGACAGAGACGGCGTAGCCGCGCTTGACCAGATGCTTGAGCATGGCGAGCCCCATGCGTCCCGCACCGACGATGCCTACGCGATCTTTTTTGCCGTCCGCCATTTTGGTTATTCCTTCACTCCGTACTCGCGCTTTGCCGCCTCTGCCGACACGTAGCCTTCAGCGATGTCGCGGTTGAGTGTCGCGCGGTCGCGCTTCTTCGGATCGCCGTAGCCGCCGCCACCGGCGCTCTGCAGCAGGAAACGCGCGCCGGCGGAGAGTTCGTAGCGGCCGGACGCCGGCGTCTCCTGCTCGTTGGCGGCGCCCAAATGGATGACAAAGCGGCTGCGGCTGCCGGATTTGCCGCCGGCAACGCCATTGGGCGGAAACTTAGCGCGGTCGTAGCGACGCACCACTGTCGCGTCCTGCAGCAATTCATAAATGCGCCGGAACGCCAGCCCGCCGCGGAATTCGCCGGCGCCGCAGGAATCCTGAACGAGATCGAATTCGGCGATGCGGCAGGGAAACTCGGTTTCCAGAATCTCGATCGGCGTGATGTGCAGGTTGCTGGTATGGGTGGCGACTGCCGAGCAGCCATCGTTGCCGTTGCCGCCGCCGTAAGCCGAGCCGAGGATTTCGTATTGCAGCGATGGCTGCCCCGGCCGGCCGCCGTCCTTCCACGAGATAAGCATGGCGCCGCTCGAGCCGCCGTTGGCGACCGCGCGCTCCGGGCGGAACGGCGCCAATGCTTCGAGAATGACGTCGGTGAGCTTCAGATTCGCCGCCTGATAGGAGCTCACCGGCGCCGGCGCGCTGGCATTGGTCACCGTATTGGGCGCATATTTGAAGCGCACCACCTCGCGCATGCCGTCGTTGAAATTCAGTTTCGGATCGAGCTCGCCGATCAGGCAGTAGAACACGCAGGCTTCGACCATCGACGGCCGCAGGTTGACCGGCCCCCGCGCTTGCCGATCACTGTTGGCAAAATCGAATTCGATTTCGCCGCTCTGGACGCGCACGGTAACGGCGAAGCGCACCGGCCGGTCGAGCTCGACGCCGTCATTGTCCATAAAGCCTTCGGCGGAGGCTTCGCCGTCCGGCAGCGCCTGGATCGCCGCGCGCAACTCGTCCGCGGCGCCTTTGAGCAGCGCGGCGAACGCCTCCATGACCGCAGCGACGCCGAACTGCTTGCAGGTTTGCAAAATACGGTCAGCACCCATCTGCGTCGCCGCCATCTGCGCGTGCATGTCGCCGCGCACGAGTTCGGGCTGCCGGCTGTTGGCGAGGATGAGACGCTCCAAATCCTCATTGAAGGCGCCGCGTGACCGGATTTTTACCGGTGGCAGCAGCAAGCCCTCTTGAAACATCTCCGTTGCGTTGGCCGAGGTCGAGCCGGGATTGGTGCCGCCCACATCGGCCTTGTGCGCGATCGATCCGGCGAAGCCGACCAGCGTCGCGCCGGAGATGATCGGCGCCACGAACGCCATATCGGAGACGTGCGGCAGACCGCCTTCGTAAGGGTGGTTGCAGACAAACATGTCGCCTGGGTGGATGTTTTCTTCGCCATAACGCTGCAGCATGTTGGTGACGAGGTGCCGATAGACCGGAGCGTGAAAGAACATCGGCGGCGCGACGATCAGCCCGCCGCGGCAGTCGAGGATGACGCAGGAAAAATCTCGCGACTCGCGGATAATGGTCGAATAGCCGGACCGGTAGAAATGGTAATGCATCTCCTGCATTAGGCTGGAGACACGGTTGCGCACGACCTGGGTGGTGATGGCGTCGACCATGGCGCCTGCTTGCCGCAAAAATCGCCGCTGTGGAAGAGCCGCTGCGATACGGCAGCGCGTCAGAAATTAATCGCGCGCTTGGCCACGGCCAGCGCCGCTTCCTTCATCGCCTCGCTCAAGGTCGGGTGGGCATGGCAGGTGCGCGCAATATCCTCGGATGAGGCGCCGAACTCCATGGCGATGGCGGCCTCGGCGATCATGGTTTCGGCATCGGGGCCGAGAATGTGCACGCCGAGCACGCGATCGGTCTTGGCGTCGGCGAGGATTTTCACGAAGCCTTCGGTCGCCAGATTGGTGCGGGCGCGGGCGTTGGCGGTGAACGGGAATTTGCCGACATTGTAGGCTGTGCCGCCGGCCTTGAGTTCCTCCTCGCTTTTGCCGACGCTAGCGATTTCCGGGAACGTGTAGACCACATTCGGGATCACGTCATAATTCACATGACCCGCCTGGCCGGCGAGGATTTCGGCCACCGCGACGCCTTCCTCCTCTGCCTTGTGCGCCAGCATCGGCCCGGCGATCACGTCGCCGATGGCGTAGACGCCGGCAACGTTGGTGCGGAAATGCGGGTCGACGACGATGCGGCCGCGGTTGTCGCGCTTGACGCCGAGTGCTTCGAGGCCGACGCTCTCGGTGTAAGGCACACGACCGATGGCGACCAGAACGACGTCGGCTTCGATCGTCTCCGCTGCGCCGCCTTCCACGGGCTCGACCTTGACCTTGAGTGTTTTTCCCGCCGTATCGACCGCCGTGACTTTCGACGACAGCTTGAACGCGATCCCTTGCCGCTGCTGGATGCGGTGGAATTGCCGCGCCACTTCGACATCGATGCCGGGCAGGATGTGATCGAGGAACTCGACCACCACGACCTCGGCGCCGAGCCGGCGCCACACTGAGCCCAGCTCCATGCCGATGATGCCGGCACCGACCACCAGCAGCTTTTGCGGCACCCTCGGCAATTCAAGCGCGCCGGTGGAAGACACCACGCGCTTTTCGTCGATATCGATGCCGTTCAAGCGTGCAACGTCCGAGCCGGTGGCGATGACGATATTTTTGGTCTCCAGGGTCTGTGTCTTGCCGTCGGCGGCCTTCACCTCGACCTTGCCGGCCGCGGCGATGCGGCCTGAGCCGTGAAACGCCTCGATCTTGTTCTTCTTGAACAGAAAATCGACACCCTTGACGTTGCTCTCGACGTTCTGATCCTTGTATTTGAGCAGCGCCGCCAGATCGACGCTCGGCTTGCCGAGCTTGATGCCCATCTGCGCGAAGCTGTGGCCGGCCTCCTCGTAAAGCTCCGATGCATGGAGCATCGCCTTCGACGGAATGCAGCCGACGTTGAGGCAGGTGCCGCCGAACGTGGCACGCTTTTCGACCACGGCCGTCTTCATGCCGAGCTGGGCCGCGCGAATGGCGCAGACATAGCCGCCCGGGCCGGTGCCGATGACGATGAGGTCGTAAGAAGGCATGATCGCTCGCTGACCCTGTTGCCACCTCTCCCCTGTGGGAGAGCTGCAATTACAAATCCAGCACCAGCCGCGCCGGCTCCTCAAGACTCTCCTTGACTCGAACGAGGAACGTCACCGCCTCGCGGCCGTCGACGATGCGGTGATCGTAGGACAGCGCCAGATACATCATCGGCCGCGCCTCGACCTTGCCGGCGACCACCATCGGCCGTTCCTGGATCTTGTGCATGCCGAGGATGCCGGATTGCGGCGCATTGAGGATCGGCGTCGACATCAGCGAGCCGTAGATGCCACCGTTGGTGATGGAAAAGGTGCCGCCCTGCAACTCCTCGATCTTGAGCGCGCCATCGCGGGCGCGGCGGCCGAAATCGGCGATCGCCTTCTCGATCTCGGCGAGCGATTTCTGATCGCAATCGCGCACCACCGGCACCACCAAGCCGCGCTCGGTGCCGACCGCAATGCCGATGTGATAATAGTTTTTGTAGACGATATCGGCGCCGTCGATCTCGGCGTTGACGGCCGGGATTTCCTTGAGCGCCTGCACGCAGGCTTTGACGAAAAAGCCCATGAAGCCGAGCTTCACGCCGTGCTTCTTCTCGAACAGATCGCGGTATTGCGCGCGTAAGCCCATCACGTGGCTCATGTCGACCTCGTTGAAGGTCGTGAGCATGGCGGCGGTGTTCTGCGCATCCTTGAGCCGCTTGGCAATGGTTTGACGGAGCCGCGTCATGCGCACGCGCTCTTCGCGCGCGGCGTCGTCCGGCGGCGACGGCGCGCGGACCTGCACCGCGGCGGCGGGCACGGTGACCGGCATCGGTTGCGCGGCGGCGCGCTCGATGGCGGCGAGCATATCGCCCTTGGTGACCCTGCCGTCCTTGCCGGTGCCGGGCACGGTCGCGGCATTCACGCCGCTTTCCGCCACCAGCTTGCGCACTGAAGGCGCCAGCGGCGCGTCTGATGTTTTGACTGCTGGAGCAGACGCTGATGCAGGCTTCGCAGGTGTTGGTACAGCGGGCGGCGGCGCTGCTTTTGTTGCCGGCTGAGAGCCCGATGCCGCCTTGGCCGCACCGGCGCCATCCTTGATCTGACCGAGCACCGCGCCGACAGCGACGGTCTCCCCGTCTTTGGCGGCGATCTCGCTCAAGATGCCGGCGGCCGGCGCCGGCACTTCGATCGTCACCTTGTCGGTTTCCAGCTCGACCAACGGCTCGTCGACCGCGACCGCGTCGCCTGGTTGCTTGAACCACTTGCCGATGGTCGCCTCGGTCACCGATTCGCCGAGCGCCGGCACGCGGATTTCGGCCATAGGTCTTATTCCTCGTTAGCGGGGCTTTCGGCGTAGAGAGGACGGAGGACGGACGATGGAGAACGGAAAAGCAAATATCTATCATCCGTCATCTGTCATCCGTTACTTCAACGCGTCGTCCAGGAAT
>JASHRW010000410.1 GCA_030037065.1 Xanthobacteraceae bacterium | reverse complement strand
CCAAGGCCGACGTGAGATCCGCTTGAAGGAGGATGAGATGATCGATTGCTATACATGGACGACGGATAACGGCTACAAGCCGCGCATGATGTTGGAGGAAACCGAGCTTCCGCACCGGATCGTTCCGGCCAATATTCGTGAACGGGCGCAGATGTCGCCGGAATTCATGAAAATCAGCCCCGGCCACAAGATACCGGCTATCGTCGACGATGACGGCCCCGGCGGTGTGCGCGTCACGCTGTGCGAGTCGGGAGCGATCCTGAAATACTTGGGGGAAAAATCCGGCAAGTTTTACCCGACCAACCCGGCGGTCCGGGTCAAGGTGGATCAATGGCTGTTCTACGGCTCCGCGACCTTCACCACGCTGTCGCAGCAATTCGGGCATTGGACGATCCGGTCGCCGGTGAAGGCGCCGGTCGCGCAACAGCACTACGACGCCAATCTGCGTGACATGCTCGGCATTCTCGACCTGCACTTGGCGCAAAACGAATATTTCGGCGGCGACTATTCAATCGCCGACATGACCATGTACTCGGACGTGCACCTGCACGGCGTCAAAGATATCGGCCTTGCTGAATATCCGAACCTGAAGCGCTGGCACGATGCGATCGAGGCACGGCCGGCCGTACAACGCGCGTGGGGCCCGTTTCCGTCGTAATGGCGTCGTAATGGGTAAGGCGCAGCGCAAAACTCAGGCGGCATTGCCCAAAGTCACTCCGCCGTAGACGGCGGAAAAGTCGAGCTCGGAGGCGGGGCCCGGACGCTTGAACAGAAAACCTTGCACCGAGGTCACGCCGGCCAGGCGCAACAGCCGGTATTGATCTGCGGTTTCGACGCCTTCGGCGGTTGTCGCGATGTCGAGGGTCTGCGCCAGCGTGAGCGTCGCCGATATGATTGCGGCGCATTCGCTGCGCTTGGTCAGATTCTGCGTGAACGTTTTGTCGATCTTGATCCGATCGAACGGAAACATCGCCAGCTGACTGAGCGATGAATATCCCGTGCCGAAATCGTCGAGCACAATCGTAATCCCGAGATTCTTGAATTGCCGCAATGCCGGCAGGCACTCCGCGGCCGATTCAATGAGCGCCGTTTCGGTAACTTCCAGCTCCAGTCTTTCCGGGAGCAATCCGGAATCGGCCAGAGCCCGCATGACCATGTCGGGTAAATTCGTCTTGCGGAACTGCACCAGCGAGAGATTGACGGCGACCTTGATCTCGGCCGGCCAAGTTGCCGCTTCGGCGCATGCGGCTCGTAGAACCCATTCGCCGATCTGGGTGATCATCCCGGTTTCCTCGGCCAATGGAATGAACAGATCGGGAAAGATCAGGCCCTTGGTGGGGTGCCGCCAGCGCACCAAGGCCTCTACGCTCGTAATTTTGCGCGACTTGGCGTCGAGGATCGGTTGATAGTGAAGTTCCAGCTCGTTTTGCTGAATCGCGCGGCGCAGGTCGTTTTCGATCTCCTGGCGCGCACTCGCCACCTCGCTCATCTGCGGATCGAAGAAGCAGTATCCGTTGCGGCCCGCCGATTTCGCCCGATAGAGCGCAAGGTCCGCCATTTTCAGGAGCTCGTCGGAGCCGGTATGGTGCTCGGGTGCCAGCGCTATCCCGATACTCGTTCCAATGCTGACATCCCCGCCGTCGATATCGAACGGCTTGCCGATTATCTCGATAATGCGTTCCGCCAACGCCTTGGCGGCTGGGCGCTGGTTCGCCTCGCCGCCTTGGATGATGGCGAATTCGTCGCCGCCGAGCCGCGCCAACACATCCGTTTCCCGCAGTAGCGATTTCAGCCGTGTCGCTACTTCGGTCAGCAGCGCGTCGCCGGCGGGATGGCCGAGCGTGTCGTTGACTTGCTTGAAACGATCGAGGTCCAGAAGCAGGACAGTAAACGGTTCGTCGCGCCGGCGCTGGCGGGCCGCCGCCTCGTCGATTTTTTGCGTCAAGGCCGCGCGGTTGGCGAGTCCAGTCAATGCATCATGGTGCGCCAAGAAGGCGATGCGCTGCTCCGATTTCTTGCGCTCCGTGACGTCGTCGATGACGGCGATGACACATTTGGCGTCCCCCTCGCTTCCCTTTAGGACGATGCGGTTCGTTGCTTGCATGCGCGGTCCATGCAATGTCGTGTTGACTTCGATTTCCCTGTAGTTGACGCGGTCGGGCCCCTGAAGACATTCGCTATCGGCATCGTCGATGATCTGTGCATCCTTGGCCCTGTGAATGTCGAACACGGTTCGGCCCAGCAACTCGTTTCGCGGAATGCCGAGCATCGCTTCGAACGCCCGGTTGACGAGAATATACTTGCGGGTTCTCGCGTCTTTCACCACAACGGCAACGGGGATGTTTTCAATGATCGAATCGAGGAAACGCTTGGTTTCGTCCAGTTCGCGTTCAGCTCGCCGTTGTTCGGTGATGTCGATATGGACTGCGACCCAGCCGCCATTTGGCATGCGTCGGTGATTCACGGCATAAACGCGCCCTTCGCTCAGCGTGTTTTCGCTGTAATGAGAATCGGCATGCTCGGCTCTCTCGATCCGGCTGCGGACGTATTGCTCGGGATCTTCCGGAACCCAGCCGGCGCGAACGCGCGCTTCGAGTATTGACCGCAGGTTGGTGCCGGGCTTCGTCTGTTCCGGCTGCAGGCCGTACATCTCCGCGTATTGTTCGTTGCATACGACCAGATTTATGTCCTGATCGAGCACGCACAGGCCGTGCGCCATGTTTTGCAGTGCAGTCTGTAGCAGAAGATTTGACCGCTCGACGGATTGTTTGGAACGCTCCAGTTCGGTCGCGGTGGACAGCATGCGCTCCTGCCGCGCCGCGCCCAAGACCATCACGATAAGCACGATGAACGTCAGGATGCTTCCGGCCACGATATACTTATGCAACGTCGCGTCGACTTGATTGAAAATATCCTGTTTGGCCAAGCCGACCATCGCGACTAAAGGAAGGCCTGAAACCGTCCGGTATGTCATCAACCGGATGACGCCGTCGAAGCGGGAGCTGCTCTTTGGCGTACTCCAGTAGACGCCGTCTGGTCTTTTATGCAACGCGTGGAAGAAGGATGATTTAGTGATCGAGGTTCCAGCGTAGCTCCGCGTTGCCGGATCGATACCGCCGCGAACAAGGACGATGCCGTCGGTTCCGACAAGGGAGACCACTCCTGCGCTGCCGAGGTCCAGTGAGCTGAAAAACTGTTCCAGCCCCGCGATGTCGAGCGCGCTTGCCACCGTACCGTCGAACGAGCCGTCGGGCTTGTTCAAGCGACGCGTAAATTCAATTGTGAGTTTTTTGCTCACCTGGCCGATCAGCGGATCACTGATAAACAACCGATCCGTTGCGTTGTCGCGCTGGAAAGTGAAGCCGGAACGATCGCCTACATACTGCGGTGCGGCCAGTTTTCCGCGACTTGACAGCGTGACGTAGCCCTTTGCATCGGTAATGCCAAAGTGGACCGTCAGGTCGTTGTAAGATCGTGTGCGTGCGAGCCAACGACGCATGTCGAAATGTTGCGGGTCGTTTTCGTAGTCATGCCGCAGCGCCAACAACGCGGTGTCCGTTTCTTTAACTATACGTCTTACGTATTCTTCCAGCACGCGCGTCAGGTTGCTTCCTTGGCGCACGGCTTCCTGATATGCCCGCTCGCGCTGCTCACTGGCCAACAGATAGATGCCGCACCAAATAATGGCGATTACGACCACGCCGAGATAGGTCGTAGTCTGTTGAAACGCCCTCACCCATTTGGTCATGTCGACCAGCCCCGAAGCGCCGCGCGGCCATTCGCCGGCAGCTTATTTTTGAC
This sequence comes from Xanthobacteraceae bacterium, assembly GCA_030037065.1. Lineage (GTDB taxonomy): Bacteria > Pseudomonadota > Alphaproteobacteria > Rhizobiales > Xanthobacteraceae > BOG-931. The sequence continues at coordinate 2,856 of JASHRW010000410.1, read as the reverse complement.
ACATATTTGTTACTTTGCGGTTGGAGGTGGCAATCGGAGAGGGTCGGAATTCGCTAACCTTAATCGAGTCCTAGCGCTTGCCTGGTGCACCAGCGCGTGGCGCAACATCCGCGGCTACGGCGAAAGCTGGACTGGTTTGATCTACCCGCGCCTGGGCCCGTAACAGAACAAATTCGAGCGAAGCGTCCGACGAAGCGGGTAAGGTTGAGAAACGCGCAAGTAGTGTGTTGACGCGGTGGTGGTCAGTGAGGCAGGTTATGCAAGAAGGTCCGCTGGCGTTTTGCTGAACTCGCGTGGTGCAGATTTGAGTGCTCACGATCCAGCAGTTCGGCGCAGCGCAGCCAACGTTGCGCTAAACCGTTCCAGACCGCTTTGTTTTCCTGGTTGCGCGTAAATTTGGCCATGACCTCGCATTCGGCAGCAAATCTCAAGAACCGGTCGGTCGCGTGCATAAAAACCTCCGGGCATATGTCGGACGGCAGACACTTCGCCAAGTGACCGACCGGCAAAAGGTTCCGCCGGTCGAGGATTAAATTTTGCGCCGAAGCAAAACGGCTTAAAGTCAATTAGCGCAGTGCCGCGCCCGGCGCCGGCGCGAGCACGGGCTTGAGCGCTGGAACCAGGCGGCGCCGCTCGCGCCGCGCCGGGATCGCGCGGTAAACCTGCTTGGTCGCTTCGACGATGTGGACGCCGGCGAACGGCGCGGACAGCGTCGCGCCGGTACGCTCCCAGGCGACCGCCGAACGCAAAAACCACCCGCGCGAAATCGGCGGCACGTAGAGCGCCTCGCCCCAGCCGGTCGGAGTGAACCAGGTTTCGCGTAGCAGCGCGGTGACTTGGCTGCGCGAATACGGGCGGCCATGGCCGAATGGCGTCGTGTCTATGCGCGCCCACAGCCCGCGCCGGTTGGGCACGACCGCCAGCAGCCGTCCGCCGGGCGCGAGCACGCGCCACACCTCGCGCAACAAGTCGGCCGGTTCCGGCGACATTTCGAGCGCATGCACCAAGAGCACGCGGTCGACTGCCGAATCAGTCAACGGCAGTTCGTCCTCCTCGACCAAGGCCGCCAGCGCCGGTCGCGTCGATGGCCAGCGAACTACGCCCTGCGGCGCCGGCATCATCGCCAGGCACCGCTCGGCCTCTTCGCGAAACAGCCCGAGATAGGGTGTCGCGTAGCCGATGCCGAGCACGCGCAGCGGGCTGGTATCGGCCCAGCGCGCGCGAATGCCTCGGCCGATGAAGCGCCGGGCCACGGTGCCGAGCCGCTGGGCGTAAAAGTTGCGCAGGTCGACGACGTCCATGGCGGCAAAATAGCACGTCATTACCGAGCGCGCTTAAGGCGCGAGCCCGATTCTATAATCGCCGACCTTGCGGTTAATGGTTCGGAGTGCCTACTTTGACCTCCTATGATTATGGATTCCGGGCGCGGCCGTTCGGCCGCCCTGGACTAAGGGTGAGTCATGTCCGCGCAAACCAAACTCTTCCTCTGCCTGAAAGACAATTTCGGCGTGCTGTTGCACGATCCGCAAAACGGCACGACTGCGGCGATCGACGCGCCGGAGGCGGCGCCGATCGAGACGGCGTTGAAGCAAACCGGCTGGCGGCTGACCGACATTCTGGTGACGCATCACCACGCCGATCACACCCAAGGTATCGGCGAGCTGAAGCAGCATCACAAGTGCCGCGTCGTGGCGCCGCGCAAAGAGGCTAAACGCATCGCGCACGTGGATGAGAGTGTAGGCGAGGGGGACACGGTACGCGTCGGCGCGCTCGAAGGTCGTGTCATTGATACGCCGGGACACACCGCAGGCCACATTTCCTATTTCTTCCCGGCGGAGAAGCTCGCTTTCGTGGGCGACACGTTGTTCTCCATCGGCTGCGGCCGCGTCATCGAGGGTAATCCTGAGATGATGTGGGATTCGCTCACCAAGCTGCGCGCCCTGCCCGACGACACGCAGTTTTATTGCGGCCACGAATATACCGAGGCTAATATCCGCTTCGCCAAGACCGTCGAGCCGAACAACAAAGCACTGGCCGCGCGCGCCGACGAAGTGGGTGAACTCATCGCTGCCCACAAGTTCACCATTCCGGCGATGATCGGGGCGGAGAAGGCGGCCAATCCTTTCCTACGCGCCGACAATGCCGAGGTGGCGAAATCGCTCGGGCTTGCCGGCAAGCCGGCATGGCAAGTGTTCGCTGAAATCCGCGAGCGCAAGAATCGGTCTTGACGGTCAACAAACTCACCGCCGCGGAAATTATCCGGTTGCTCGATCTCAAGCCGCATCCGGAGGGCGGCCATTTCCGCGAGACGTTCCGCGACGCGCGACGAGTCGAGGCCGGCCGCGCCGCATCGACCGCAATCTATTTTTTGCTGGCGCGCGGCGAGCGCTCGCACTGGCACCGCATTGACGCAGTCGAAGTCTGGCACTTCTATGCCGGAGCGCCGCTTAAGCTCTCGGTGGTCGAGGGTGCGATCGAGCAAATCTTCCGGCTCGGCGCCGATATCCACGCTGATGAGACCCCACAGGTGACCGTTCCGTTGCGCGCTTGGCAGGCGGCGGAAACGCTCGGCGACTGGACGCTCTGCGGCTGTACCGTCGCGCCTGGCTTTGAATTTGCCGGATTCGAATTGGCGCCGAAGGCATGGGTGCCGGACTGATTACGCGAAATACTGCCCGCCATTTGCCGTCAGCGTCGATCCCGTGATCAGCCCGGCATCATCGGAGGCGAGGAACACCACGCAGCGGGCGATTTCCTCCGGCTCGCCCAGCCGGCCGATGGGAATCTGCGGCAATATGTTCTTCTGCAGCACGTCCTGCGACATCGCCTTGACCATGTCGGTCGCGATGTAGCCCG
>JASHRW010000409.1 GCA_030037065.1 Xanthobacteraceae bacterium | reverse complement strand
TGGCCCCGGCGTCGGGATTTATAACTATGCTCCAGGATATACCTATGACGACGGCTGCTGGGTGAACGAGCGTGTGTGGACGCCCTTCGGCTGGCGTTGGCGCCTCGTCGAGGTGTGCTGACAGCGACAAGGACTGAGCAACGCAGCATGCCGCTCCAACGCGAGCGGCATGCTGATGCTTTTAGGCAAAGCGCCCGCGGTCGTGCGGCGCCGTGAAATCGATGCGTGGACCGATCGGCACGATGCCGGTTGGATTCACTTGGCGTTGGCTGCCGTAATAGTGCCGCTTAATTTGATCGATACTTACCGTCTCGGCAATGCCGGGCACCTGATAGAGATCGCGCAGATAATTCCAGAGGTTGGGATAGTCGGCGATGCGCTGCAGATTGCATTTGAAATGACTGTAATAGACCGTGTCGAAGCGGATGAGCGTCGTGAACAATCGCCAGTCCGCTTCGGTGATTTGTCGCCCCGCCAGATAGCGCTGACGTGAGAGCGTCTCTTCGAGCCGATCAAGCACTGCAAAGACTCCGCGCGCAGCCTCCTCATAAGCGGCCTGGGTGGTGGCGAAGCCGGCGCGATAGACGCCGTTATTGACGTTCGCGTAGACGAGGTCGTTGATGCGATCAATCTCGGCGCGTAGCGCGATCGGATAATAGTCGGTCTTGGCGTCGGTGAACGCATCGAATGCCGAATTGAGCATGCGGATGATTTCCGCCGATTCATTGTTGACGATGGTGCGGCGCTTCTTGTCCCACAGGACAGGCACGCTGACGCGGCCGCTGTAATGCGGATCGGCCAGCAGATAGATTTCCACCAGCGTCGCCTTGCCGTTGACCGTATCGGCCGTCGAACCCGGCTCGGTACCGAATTCCCAGCCGGTCTTGCCGTAGAGCGGCCTGGTGACGGAAAGCGAGATCGCATCATCAAGTTTTTTCAGCGTGCGGAAAATGAGCGTGCGGTGCGCCCATGGGCAGGCGAGCGAGATATACAGATGATAGCGGCCGCGCTCGGCCGCAAACCCGCTTTCGCCGGTTGGTCCGGCATTGCCGCCGGCAGTGACGAAGCTGCGAAAGCGGGTCGTCGGCCGGATGAAATGACCGTCCGTGGTGCGCGAAACGTCCTCCTGCCAGACGCCGTCGACGAGAAGTCCCATTGTAATCTCCAACTTTCTCCAAAACCGGTTAAGCGACTGCACTGAACATGGGGTTTCACGCTGGACCTAAACAAGTCCGGGTGCTACGCGGCGGCGCGATGAACGACATCTCGCTCACCATAATGCCGGAGACGAAGGAAGACGCCGAGGCGATCGTGCGGCTGCACGAGCGCACCTTCGGCCCCGGCCGCTTTGCCAAGACCGCGTATCGTCTGCGCGAGCAGGTCGAGCACAGCGTCGATCTGTCGTTTACCGCGCGCATCGGCACATTGCTCGTTGGCTCGGTCTGGATGACACCGATCCGCATCGGCGAGAGCAAGGCACTCCTGCTCGGACCGCTCACGGTCGAGCCTGCGTTCCGCGAACGCGGTATAGGTCAGGCCTTGATTGCGCGCGCGCTGAAGGAGGCAGCCGCGCAGGGTCACCGCTTGGTGCTGCTGGTCGGCGACGAGCCATATTACGGCAAGAGTGGCTTCAGGCAGATTCCGCCCGGCTGCGTGGTCATGCCGGGTCCGGTCGATCCGGCGCGGCTCCTCGTGGCCGAACTGGTTGATGGCGCGTTCGACGGTGTTTCAGGACGCGTTCGGCCGGAATGGGAAACCGCATAGGACCGGGCTTAGCGCCCCTCGCGCGCCCAGGTTCCGGCGAGGCTACCGAGCAACAACAATAGGCCGAGCAGACCGCTGAAAACCGGCAGCACGCCGATGCCGCGCACGACGCTGGCATCACTCATCTTCAGGCCGATCCAACCGTCGCCTTCGTAGGTGTCGCCCGAGCGCACGGCGACGATACGCGGGATGTGCAGGCCGCCGCCATCGTCGAGCCGGCGCGAAGAGCCGCCGGTCGCTTTGGCAATCGGCGCCAGCACCTTCGTGGTCGAGGTCACCTCGGCGAATTCGAGCGGATTGGCAGGGCCGATATTGACCAGGGCATTGAGCTTGCCGTCGGTTGCGCGCCACAGGCCGAGTTCGCTGGTTGCCACAGTGCTCTGCCAAAGGCCGGGTTTGATGCGGTCGAGCTTGACCACGCGTGTCGCGCCCGACGGCGAGGTCAGGGTCACGTCGGCGACCGAATCGCCCATTGTCTGCCGTTCCACGATGAGGTTATGGCCGTTGACTTGGAGCCGCAGCGCCTCCTCTTCGAGGTCGGGCTCCTTCATCAGCCAGTGCGACAGCCGGCGCAGAAGATCGAGCTGCGGCCCGCCGCCCTGAAATCCGCGCGACCACAGCCACATCTGGTCGGACAGCATCAGCGCCACCCGCCCTTGGCCTTCCCGCGACAGCACGAGCAGGGGCTTGTCGTCCGGTCCCTTCATTATCGTGGTGCCCGTCGTATTGACGGTGTCGACGACGCGGAACCATTGGCTCCAATGCGGCGGATCGCTGTCGGATCCTTGCAGGCCGCGCGTCACCGGGTGGCGTTCGCCAAGCTTGGTGAGCCGCGGATGGAACGGCTGGACGGTCACTTCGCCGTTCGGCTCCGCCGGCAGGATGGCGTCGAGCGGGGTGTGCCAGATACTGAATTGGCTCGCATAGTCGGGGCCGGCATCGACCAGCACCGCGCCGCCGTCGCGGACGTATTGCGCGATGTTGTCGAAATAGAGCATCGGCAACACGCCCTGGCGTGCATAGCGGTCGAAGATGATGAGCTGAAACTGATTGATCTTCTGCTGGAACAGCTCGCGCGTCGGAAATGCGATCAACGACAATTCATTGATTGGAGTGCCATCTTGCTTTTCCGGCGGGCGCAAAATCGTGAAATGTACAAGATCGACCGAAGGATCGGACTTCAGCAGGTTGCGCCAGGTGCGCTCGCCGGGATTGGGCTCGCCGGACACCAGCAACACCCTCAGCTTGTCGCGCACGCCGTCGATCGAGACGACGGCACGGTTATTGACCGTCGTCAGTTCTCCGCCGGGCAAAGGCGCGGCTTCGATCTCGACGATGTTTTGGCCCTCATGCGGGATCGGGATGTCGACGCTCTGCGGCACGCCGACCGGGACGTTCTGTGTCTGCAACACCTCGCCATCGCGGCGCACCGTCACTGTGGCGCTCGTTTCGTTGGCGCCGTGATCTTCCACCTTGTAGGTGATGGTCTGCACTTGGCCGACGATGCCGAAGCGCGGCGCGGCAATGAGCGCGACGCGACGGTCGCGTTCGTCCTCGTGTCCGGTGATCAGCGCCTGGATGGGCGCATTGAAGCCCAGCGCGCTCGCGTTCGCCGGCACGTCGTGGACGCGGCCGTCGGTGATCATGATCACTCCGGCGACGCGATCGGGCGGCACGTCGGCGAGCGCGGTGCCAAGCGCGGTGAATAATCGCGTGCCGTCGTTTTCGCCGTCTGCCTGACCGGCCTCGACGACACGCGTCTCGAGGCCCGGAATGTGGTGCAGCCGCTCGACGATTTCCGCGCGCGCCTGCTCGGTCTGTTGCGTGCGATCGCCAAAGTTTTGGCTTGGGCTCTTGTCCACGACCACGACCGCAACCGAGCTGAGTGGCTGGCGGTCCTCGCGCGTCAGTGACGGATTGGCAAGCGCCAATACGACCAGCGCGAGCGCCAGCGCGCGAATCGCGACGCCGCGGCTGCGCCCGACGAACAGCACCAGCGTAAGGACCGCCGCTATAACGATTGCAGCCCACAAAACCTGGGAGCCAACCAGCGGGGCGAAGGCGATGCCGAAGTTCAACTCGCTTCCTCCTATTGCCCCAGCCGCTCGAGCAGCGCCGGCACATGCACCTGGTCGGCCTTGTAGTTGCCGGTCAGCGTGTACATGACGATATTGACGCCGGCGCGGAATGCGTACTCGCGCTGACGCGGCTCGCCGTCGACCATCGGCAGCATTGGTTGCCCGTCCGGCTGGATCGCCCAGGCGCCGGCGAGATCGTTCGAGGTGATGAGGATCGAGGAGACACCGTCGCCGCCGCGCGCGGGACGCTTCTCTTCTTCTTCGTTTTTAGCCACGGGTAACGCCTCGACCCAAAGCTGACCGGTGCTGAAGCGGCCAGGGAAGTCGCGCAGAAGGTAGAAGGTCTTGGTCAGGACGTGATCGCGCGGCACCGGCTCTAGCGGCGGAATATCCAGCGATGAGAGGATATTGCGCAGTTCCAGCATGCCCGGGCTGCGGGTCTCGCCGCCGGGTCCGGGCGGCGCATCGATGGCGTCGCGCGTATCGAACAGCACGGTGCCGCCGTTTTTCATATAGGCGTCGATGCGCTTGAGCGTATCTTCCGACGGTCGCGGCGCGCCAGGTACGATCGGCCAATAGATCAGCGGATAGAACGCCAGCTCGTCGTGGCCGATATCGAGCCCTATCGGATCGCCGGCTTCGAGCGCGGTACGCTGGGCGAGAAACAGCGTCAGTCCGGCAAGTCCGGCTTTGCTGATGTTGTCGACGTCGGTATCTCCGGTGACGACGTAAGCGAGCCTGGTTTGCAGCGCTGCCGGCGGCACATTGGGGTTAGGCGAGTCCTGTGCGCGCGCCTGCACGAGCGTGAGCGCCAGCAGCGCGAAGCCAACCATGACCGCCGCTGCGGCGCGCGAACGTCGCGGTATGAGACGTTGGATGCCGCCGCCGAGAAAAAACACGACCAGCGTATCGAGCAACAACAGGGCGAGCGCCGCAAGGAAGACTGGACCGCGCAGATCCAACGGCTCGCTGGTGCGATAAATTTCGTGGCGCGCACCGGCGAGCGGAGCAAAATCCAGCGGCTTAAGCCGATCGTTCGCGGCGAGCGTGTTGACGGCGAAAAAGCTTTCCGGCGGCCCGTAAAAGCCGGGCGGATGATCGGCTGTGGCGCTGCCGGAGAAGTTGGTGGGCACCGGCCGCGCTGTCGGTGGCGGTGAAATAAAAGTGCCGAAGCCATCGAGCACGCGGGTCGGCGGCACCGCCTCGTGCACGGCATGGGCGTCGGCAGTAGCCGTCCGCGCCACGTTACTCGTGCCGGCGAGATCGACGATACGCTTGAGCATCTCGACGAACGTGCCCGATAGCGGCAGATTCGACCAGCGCGTGTCGCCGGTGACGTGGAACAGCACGATCAAACCCTTGCCGCGGCGCGCAGCGGTCACGAGCGGCGTGCCGTCGGCGAGCGTCGCCCATGTGTTGTTGCTCAACGTCGCATCGGGTTCCGCCAGGACTTGCCGATTGACGGTCACGTCGGTTGGCACGGGCATGCCGGCAAAGGGGCCATCGCGCGAAAACGGCGCGAGCGGTTGCGGATGGTCCCAGCTCAAGCTGCCGCCGAGGATGCGTCCGCCGCGGCGCAATTTGACCGGCACGAGGTCGTCGTCTTCGGCCGCTGCAAGCCGTGGACCGGCAAAGCGCACCAGCACGCCGCCGTTCTCGACCCACTGGGCCAGACGATCATGCGCATCGCCGGCAACGGTGCCGACGTCGGCGAGGATCAGCATCGGCAGCCGCTGATCGAGGAAATGTGACACGGCATCCGCCGGCGACTCGCCTTGGGCGAGCCGAACGTCGGCGAAGGGGCCGAGCGCGCGCTGGATGTAATAACTTGCCGACAGCAGCGGCTCGTCGGTATCTGAAGTCGCGGCCGACACGATGCCGACGGTGCGGCGGCGCCAGCGCTTGTCGAGCAGTTGCACGGCGCCGGCGGAACGCTCGCCGACGATCTCGATGCGCGCAATATCGTTGCGAATTTCAACCGGCAGGTCGAAGCGGGCTTCAGTTTCGCGGTCGGCCGCCTTAAACATGAACGGGGCTTCGCCGAGCGATAGGCCCTTGAGATCGAGGGCGCGCACCTTGCCGGTTTCCACGGCGCCGGTGTTGACGCGCAAGACTTTCACCGAAAGACCGCCGGCCGCGTTATCGGCAGCCGTGAGCGCGCGCGCTCCGGCGATGCCGCCGGAGACGATCGTGATCTTTCTGCCGCCGAGCGTCCGTGCCAAACCCTTGACGAACTTGTCGCCGCTGCCGAGATCGGTTCCGTCCGAAAGCCATAAGATGTCAACATCCCTCGTTGCCGCGAGAAAGCGGGCGATCGCGGGCAGCACGTCTTCGCGCGCAATCGTTTGCGGCACCGGAATCATCTGGTGCAGGCGTACACGAGCCGATTCCGCCGGCTCAAACGAGATGTCGCGCGCTCCGTCCGAGAGTGGAATGAGAGCGACGGCGCGGCGATCGTCCGCGGCGCGCGCGATGATGTCGTCGGCGGTGCGCAACCGTGCGTCCCAGGTCGAAGCGGCCGCCCAGCCGTTATCGATCAGAATCGCAACCGGCGAGCGCGACTGCGTTGCGGCGAGCGGCGGGTGCCAGAGCGGTCCTGCGGCGGCAATGATGATGAGGGCGGCGAGCGCAAGCCGCATCAGTGTCAGCCACCATGGCGTGCGCGCCGGCGTCTCCTCCCTGGGAGCGATCTCGAGCAGCAGCCGCGTCGGCGGAAAGTCGATGCGTCGCGGCCGCGGCGGAATCATGCGCAAGAGCCACCACAGGACCGGCAGCGTCAAAAGTCCGATGAGTACCAGCGGTTCGGCAAAGCCGAGCGGCAGGCTGCCAATCATGCCGGCATCCTCATCTCAGCGGCGGCGCGCGGACGCGTACCGGCTTCCAGCGTGGCGGCGCCGATGCGGACGTGCAGTGCCAGCAAGAGTTCGCTCGCCGGACGGTCGGTGCGGTGGATCGTAAAGCTCCAGCCGAGCCGATCGGTCTCGCTGCGGATCTCGTCGCGGTGGCGTTTAACGCGCGACGTATAGTCGACCTTCCACGTCTCGGCGCGGCCGGCGGTGATACGGCCACCGCCTTCAGGCTCGACAAATTCGACGCGGCCCCGATAGGGAAACGTCTCCTCCGCAGGGTCGACGATCTGGACGACGTGGCCGCGCGCGCCGCTGCCGGAAAGCTGCGTGATCGTGCGGCGTACCTCGCCGATCTCGCTCCATAAGTCGGATAGCAGCACGACTTCGGCGAGCGGGGAGGGCGAGAAATTCGGCGGCAAGCTCGCCCGCTCGCTGCGATCGTGGACGATCGCCTGCGCCATCTGTTCCACGACATTGCGGTTGCCGGTTGGGCGCATCAGGCCGGGTATGCCGACGCGTTCGCCGCCCTCTACCAAAACCTCGGCGAGCGCGAGCGCAATGACGAGGGTGCGGTAGAGCTTGCTGTCATGCACGGGCGACGAGGCGAACACCATCGATGGCGATCGATCCGGCCAGATCCATACGGTGTGTGCGGCCTCCCATTCCAGTTCGCGCACATAAAGATGATCGTCGCGCGCCGAGCGCCGCCAGTCGACGCGCGAGGCCGGTTCGCCGGAAATAAAGCGCCGGTATTGCCAAAAATTCTCTCCCGGTCCGGCGCGGCGGCGGCCGTGCATGCCGTGAATCACAGTGGCGGCGACGCGCCGCGCCTCCAGGATCAATCGCGGCATGCTGGCGGCGAGGGTGCGGCCTGCACCGACTGCACGGCCGACCGCCTGACCATCCTGGTAGTTGCGCGCAAAGATGTTCCTGGGCTCTACCGCCATTCGCCTATCCGACTCGCGCCTTCAGGCGCGCAATCACCGCTTCGATGCTCTCGCCCTCGGCGCGGGCCGTAAACGTCAGGGCCATGCGGTGCTTGAGCACCGGCTCGGCGAGATCGAGAACGTCGTCGATCGAGGGCGCGAGCCGGCCGTCGAGCAGCGCGCGGGCGCGTACCGCCAGCATGAGCGCTTGGCTCGCGCGCGGGCTCGGACCCCAGGCGATGAGCTTGCTCTCGCTGCTGTCCGGGCCGGGCCGGGCCGAGCGGACCAGTTTGAGGATGGCATCGACTACCGATTCGCCGACTGGCAAACGCCGCACCAGGCGCTGCGCCGCCATAAGATCGTCGGCGGTCATCGCCGCCTTCGGTCGTGTTTCCTCCGAGCCGGTGGTCTCGAACAAGATCTTTTGCTCGGCCTCGCGGTCCGGATAGCCGACGTCGATCTCCATCAAAAAGCGGTCGAGCTGGGCTTCCGGCAGCGGATAGGTGCCTTCCTGCTCAAGCGGGTTCTGCGTGGCAAGGACGTGGAATGGCTTCGGCAGATCGTGACGCGCGCCGGCGACCGTGACGTGCTGCTCTTGCATCGCCTGCAGCAGCGCCGATTGGGTCCGCGGACTGGCGCGATTGATCTCGTCGGCCATCAGCAACTGAGCGAAGACGGGGCCGGAAATGAAACGGAAGCTGCGCTTGCCGCTCTGGCTTTCTTCGAGAACCTCGGTACCGAGAATGTCGGCAGGCATCAGATCGGGGGTAAATTGAATGCGGCGGGCGTCGAGCCCGAGCACAACGCCCATGGTCTCGACCAGTTTCGTTTTAGCCAAGCCCGGCACGCCGAGAAGCAGCCCATGGCCGCCTGATAGAATGGTGACGAGGGCCTGCTCGACCACCTTGTCTTGGCCGAAGATAACGGTGCCGATCGCGGCCTTGGCGTCGCGCACATGCGCGGATGTCGCTTCGGCCGCGCGCACGATCATGTCTTCCAGTTTTTCCAGTCCCTCGCCGCCCGTAGCGGACATATCTAACTCCTTGTCTTTTATCTGCTTTTCGGCACGCTCTGCGACACGCTATGAATGCCTTGCGACGGCACGAATCTGCTGTCGGCCAACATTGCACGAGGATGAGGCAATGCAATATATGCGCCAGCTGCCCGGAAAGCAGACCGAACTGCCTATTCTTTCATCCAACGAAAGCACAACTTGGGTATCGGGCTGCGCTGATGACGATTTGTAATCACGATCGCGCGAGCGACCCGTATTGATTGGCCCCTGGACTCATCTCCGACCAACAGGTTCAAGGCAAACCATGGCGAAGGAAGGGCAGGCGGCTCTCGACTCGATCACCAGCGTGGTCGCGCGTGCCGCCGCCAAAGGGCCGCCACCAGTCGAGCGCTGGAATCCGCCATTTTGCGGCGATCTCGATATGCGTATCGCCACCGACGGCACCTGGTTCTACCTCAAGACGCCGATCGGACGCCCGGCTTTGGTCAAGCTGTTCGCGTCGGTGCTCAAACGCGAGGGCGATAGATATTTTCTGGTAACGCCGGTGGAGAAGTGCGGCATCGTGGTCGAAGATGCGCCGTTCCTCGCGGTCGAGCTCGTGGTGGAGGAGCGCCCGGCGGGTCGGGTGCTCAACTTCCGCACCAACGTCGACGATTGGGTAGCCTGCGGGCCGGACCATAAACTGCGCTTTGAACCTGAGTCCTTGACGGGAGGGCTAAAACCTTACCTTCACGTTCGCCGGGATCTCTGGGCAAAAGTGACGCGCGCGCTGTTCTTCGATCTGGTCGCACTCGGCGAGGAGCGCGATGTCGCGGGCCGGGCGATGTTCGGCGTGGTATCGATGGGTACGTTCTTTCCGATGGCGGGCGCCGAACAAGTGAGGGATTTTGCGTGAGCGGTGACGACAGGGCTTTGCAAGCGGACAGTGAGGCCTTCTTCAAACGCGCGCGGACGCGTCTTAATCTTGAAGTACCGCCGGCGCTGACCGATCCCGCCGCGCAAGGCATCCGCCGCGGCGATCTCGACCTCGATCCGACGCTGTGGGAACGCGCCGGCGTGAGCGCCACCAAGCCGGCAGCCGTGCTGGTGCCGATCGTCGACCGCACCGCGCCCACAATCCTGCTCACCCAACGCACGGCCGAATTGACGAGCCATGCCGGACAAGTGGCGTTGCCGGGCGGCAGAATCGATCCCACCGACGAAAGCCCGGTCGCTGCCGCGTTGCGCGAAGCTTCGGAGGAAGTCGGGCTTGCGCCCATGCTGGTCGAGCCGATCGGCTATCTCGACCTCTATCTGACCTTCTCCGGCTTTCGCATTCTGCCGACGGTAGCGCGGGTCAAGCCGGAATTTTCGCTTAAGCTCAATCCCAGCGAGGTCACCGAGGTGTTCGAAGTGCCGCTCGACTTCTTGATGAATCCGGACAATCACCAGCGCAAGACGCGCGACTGGAAAGGCATTGCGCGGGACTATTATGCGATGCCGTTCGGCGAACGGTACATTTGGGGCGTCACCGCCGGCATTTTGCGTAATCTATACGAGCGGGTCTATGGCGCATGATCAGGCCGGCTTTCACTGAGATCGCGCTCTTCCTGGCTCCGTTCGTCCTTTACGCAGCGTTTCTTACGCTGACAAACGCCGGCGTCCTGCAATCGAAGTCATGGGCGCCGCGGCGCTTGGCCGGGCTCCTCATCGTCGCACTCTTGCTGGTTGTCGGAAGTTTTCTGGTTCTGGCGCAATTCTCCGGCGCTCCGCCGGGATCGATATACGTGCCGGCGCATATCGACCACGGCAAATTCGTGCCGGGAGCCACGCGATGACGGCGTCGACGCAGCTTGGCGATGTCGCGTGGCTCAAGCACGGTGCAGTCGCGCGCCTGCTGGCCTCGCTTGATCGGGACGGTGAACAAGCGCGCGTAGTCGGTGGCGCGGTGCGCAACGCATTGTTGCGGCTGCCGGTCGCCGAGATCGACGTGGCGACCACCGCCGTGCCTGACGAGGTCGTGCGCCGCGTCCAGGCAACCGGCTGGAAGGCGGTGCCCACCGGAATCGAGCACGGCACCGTGACCGTCGTCATCGACAGTCATCCGTTCGAAGTCACGACGCTGCGCGAAGACATCGAAACATTCGGCCGCAAGGCGAAGGTGATGTTCGGCCGCGACTGGCGGGCGGATGCCGAGCGGCGCGATTTTACCGTCAATGCGCTGTCCGCTTCCGCCGACGGGAAAGTCTTCGACTACGTCGGCGGTCTGGCCGATATCGCGGCGCGCCGCGTGCGTTTCATCGGCGATCCGCGGCAGCGCATTGCCGAGGACTATTTGCGCATTCTGCGGTTTTTCCGCTTCCACGCGCATTTTGCCGAAGGCCCGCCGGATGCGGCCGGTTTACATGCCTGCATCGCCGCTCGCGCAGGCCTCGATATTCTGTCGCGCGAACGGGTGCGTATGGAGCTTCTCAAACTTTTCGTGGCGCCCGGAGCATCCGCGACGCTTTCGGTCATGAGCGAAAGCGGTCTGTTGGGTCCGGTGCTCGGCGGCGTTCCGTATCTTGCGAGCTTTAAGAGGATGGCTGAAGTCGAAGCGGCGCTTGCACTTGATGCAGACGCGGTGCGCCGGCTCGGCGCTCTCGCCGTGATGGTCAGCGAAGATGCGGAACGGCTGTCGCAGCGGTTGCGCCTCACCAATGCCGAATCTGAGCGACTGCTCGCGCTCGACGGCTGGTGGCGCGTTGCGCCAGCATCAAACGAGCAGGCTGCGCGCGCGC
>JASHRW010000058.1 GCA_030037065.1 Xanthobacteraceae bacterium | reverse complement strand
CGTCGATCGGGCCGACATAGAAGAAGCCGAGCTCGTCGAACAGCGTGCCGCCGGTCACGAGGCCGCGCGCATACTGCTCCATGGCGAGCGCGCGCTGCTCCAGCGTCTTGCTCGGAATGTGCTTGGCGATCTGGCGGAGGATCTTGCGCACGCGGTGATAGCCGCGGCCCGACACGCGCCGCGCCAGGTAGGCCGACAGCGCGCCGACCGGCGGCGCAATCGACATGTCGTTGTCGTTGAGCACCACGATCAGCCGCGAGTCCATCGAACCGGCATTGTTCATGGCCTCGTAGGCCATGCCGGCCGACATGGCGCCGTCGCCGATCACGGCGATGACGTTGTTCTGCTTACCCTCCAGGTCGCGGGCGACCGCCATGCCGAGCGCCGCCGAAATCGACGTTGATGAATGGGCAGCGCCGAACGGATCGTATTTGCTCTCAGCGCGCTTGGTGAAGCCGGACAGCCCGCCACCTTGGCGCAACGTACGGATACGATTGCGGCGGCCGGTCAGAATTTTATGCGGATAGGCCTGATGGCCCACGTCCCACACCAGCCGGTCGGCGGGCGTGTCGAAGACGTAATGCAGCGCCACGGTTAGCTCGATGACGCCCAGCCCCGCGCCCAGATGGCCTCCGGTGGCGGCTACCGCATCGATCGTTTCCTGACGCAACTCATCGGCGACTTGGCGCAACTGGCTCGGGTCGAGGCGTCTTAAGTCGTCGGGGGTCTCGATGAGGTCGAGCAATGGGGTCGAGCGAACGGTCACGCCTAATCTCCACTGAATTATCGGCCTAACGGCCATTATTGGGGTTGAGTGCGCGCCCAGGTACCGAACCGGAACACGTAAATTTTGCAGTTTTTACACCATATTGGCCTTTGCAGGCAATTTGGGCGGTTCCCCGGGTGAGGAACTCCCGAGCCCCATTTCGGTTCATCAGGATTAGGTCTCCCCACCGCTGCCCCCGGTTCATATAATGGTAGGAAGGCAAGCGACCTTTTGCCATGGCGGTGATCGCCGAATGACCAAATTCTTGCAATTATTGTTGACGGTTAAATGTCTTAGGCGACCGGGTTGAGGCGTCGTGGCGCTCGAAATTTACCGCAAAAAGCGAAAGTTCGGCGTCACCCAAGAGCCACGCGGCCGAAAGGCGCGGCATGGCAGCGCCCGTTACGTCATCCAGAAGCATGCGGCGCGGCGGCTGCACTACGACCTGCGGCTGGAACTCGATGGAGTGATGAAGAGCTGGGCGGTAACCCGCGGTCCGAGCCTCGACCCTTCCGACAAGCGGCTCGCCGTCCATGTCGAAGACCATCCGATCGAATACAACACTTTCGAGGGTACTATTCCGGCCGGCGAATATGGTGGCGGCACGGTGATGATCTGGGACCGCGGCCGCTGGACCTCGGAGGGCGATCCGCACAAGGGTTACGCCAAGGGACATCTTGCCTTCGATCTCGACGGCGAAAAGCTGCACGGCCGCTGGCATCTCGTGCGCATGCGTGGGCGCGCCAATGACCGCCAAGAAAACCGCCACGAAAATTGGCTCCTGATCAAGGGCAAGGACGAGTATGCCGGCAGCGGCATCGACGCGGAGAATTTGGAGAAGGAGGCGCACTCGGTCGCAAGCGGCCGCACTATGGAAGAGATTGCCGCCGGCAAGGGCAAGAAGCGCGTCTGGCACAGCAATCGTGCCGCGGGCAGCAACGCCGCCGACCCGCCGGCGCGGCGATCGCAGCAGGCCTTCAAGGAAGAATTGCGCACGCTAAGACAGAAGGCCGGGACGGGCAATACGCAGGCTCGCGCTTCGCGTTCGCCACCCCCACCCTCTTCCGCTCCGCAGGATAGGGGAAAGAGTAAAGCGTTAGGGAATGGCCACGCCGGAACGCGCGTGGAACTGCCCGACTTCATTCCGCCGAGCCTTGCCACAATGCGTGACGCTGCGCCGCGTGAGCCAGACTGGCTGCACGAAATCAAGTTCGATGGCTACCGCATCGAGGCGCGGCTCGACCACGGCAAGGTGCAATTGCTCACGCGCAACCGGCAGGACTGGACGCACCGTTTCCAGCCCATTGCCGTGGCGGTCGCCAAGCTCAAGGTCGAAACCGCACTGCTTGATGGTGAGCTTGTCGTCGAGGACCAAAAAGGCCTGTCGAGCTTTTCGCTGCTGCAGACCGATCTGAAAGCCGGCCGCAGCGATCGCTTCGTCTATAACGTCTTCGATCTTCTGTATCTTGATGGCCGCGATCTGACCGGACTGCGGCTCATTGAGCGCAAGGGCGAGCTGCAGCGGCTGCTGCCGGCAAACAACGGCGGCCCGATCCGCTATGTCGAGCATTTCGACGGCGATGGCCGCGTTATTTTCGAGCGGGCGCGCAAACTCAATTTCGAAGGCATCATCTCCAAGCTGCGCGATGCGCCGTACCGTTCCGGCCGCACGGATAATTTCGTCAAGGTCAAAGCCCATGACGAACAGGAATTCGTCGTCGCCGGCTTTACGCCGTCGGCGGCGATGCCCAACGCTGTCGGTGCGCTGACGGTGGCATTCCACGAGAACGGCGAGCTGTGTTATGCCGGCCGCGTCGGCACCGGCTACAGCCATGACATGGCGCGCGACCTGTGGAAGCAGCTCGAAAAGCTGCGGGTCGATCGACCGTCCGTAGATGTGCCGGAGACTGAACGGCGCAAAAATGTCATCTGGGTCAGACCGCAAGTCGTGATCGAGGCCGAATACCGCGGCATTACCCACGATGGCTTGCTACGCCAAGCCTCCTATAAGGGGTTACGCGAGGACAAGCCGGCCCGTGAAGTGCTGCGCGAGGTGCCACTTGCCGCCGCCACGCAACAGCAAGTAGTGCGAAAGTCCGGCCGGACAATCGATCGCGGCCGCGCGAGCGATCCGCCGGACGCGCCGCAGCGTGCGCGGCCGCCCGCCGGCAACCGCAACCGGTCGGTCGGCAACGTCCGTCTAACTCATCCCGACCGCGTCTATTGGCCGGATGTCGGCGTCACCAAGACGGATTTGGCCGGTTACTATGTCAGTGTCTGGGATTTGATGGAGCCGCACATAGTCGGCCGCGCGCTGGCGTTGGTGCGTGCTCCGGAAGGTGTCGGCGGCGAGACGTTCTTTCAGAAGCATATCGCTGGCAACATCAAGGGATCGCCGCTGCGGCACTCCGTACCGGGCAAGGATCACGATGTGATTGCGGTCGAAACGCTCGACGATCTCATTGCGGTGGTGCAATCCGGCGCGCTGGAAATTCACGTGCGCGGTTCGCGGCTCGACAGTCTGGAAACCTGCGACCGCATCGTGTTTGATCTCGATCCGGGAGAGGGAGTCGCTTGGAAGGAGATCGTCGCCGCCGCGCGTGAGGCGCGCGACCGACTCAAGGCATTGCGGCTCGAAAGCTTTGTGAAGCTGTCGGGCGGCAAGGGCGTGCACGTGGTGCTGCCGATCGCCGATGTCGACTGGGAGACAGCGAAAAATTTCGCGCAGCAGATTGTGCTCGCCATGGGCGCGGATTCCCCGCAGCGTTACGTCGCCAAGATGACAAAATCGCTACGCAAGGGCAGGATTTTCATCGACTATTTTCGCAATTCGCGCGAGGCCACTGCGGTCGCGCCGTATTCGACGCGGGCGCGGCCCGGCGCGCCGGTCTCGGCGCCAGTCACCTGGGAGCAGTTGGGCCGCACAACGGCGGCTAATCAATACACTGTACTCAATCTGAAAAAGCATTTCCGCCAAGATGCGTGGCGCGATATCGGCAAGGTACGGCAGCGATTGCCGTCAAGCTAGAGTCGGTCGCAATGATTTCTCCAACATCCGTATAGATGGCCGGCATGAGCCTCGATCCGGTTCTGATTTCGCGGTTGCAGTGGGCGTGGGTGATTTCCTGGCATATCCTGCTGCCGGCCTTCACCGTCGGGCTCGCCTCCTATATCGCGGTTCTGGAAGGCCTCTACTTCTTCACCGGGCGCGATGTTTGGATTCGTTTGTCGGGTTTTTGGACTCGAATATTTGCGGTGTCGTTCGGCATGGGTGTCGTTTCCGGCATCATCATGCCGTTTCAGTTCGGTACCAATTGGAGTCGCTTTACCGAAGCGACCGCCGACGTGCTTTCTCCGCTGATGGCCTACGAGGGCCTGACGGCCTTCTTTCTGGAGGCGTCGTTTCTGGGCATCCTCTTGTTCGGTCGTCGCTTGGTGCCGCCGTGGGCGCATTTCTTTGCCGCCCTTATGGTCGCTATAGGAACGCTGTTTTCGTCGTTTTGGATTCTGTCGACCAATTCATGGATGCAGACGCCGGCCGGTTATAAGATCGTCAACGGACGTTTTGAGCCGGCGGACTGGCTCGCCATCATCTTCAATCCTTCATTTCCTTACCGGCTCGCGCACAACGTGACGGCGTTTTACATCACGACGGCTTTTGTCGTGATGGGCGTCGGCGCTTGGCTGTTGCGCCGCGACCGCGGCGCGGCCGAAGCGCGGGTGATGATTTGCATGGCGCTCGACCTACTCATCGTCATCGTGCCGTTGCAAATCTTTCTTGGCGACCAGCACGGCCTCAATACGCTGCAATACCAGCCGGCGAAACTCGCCGCCATCGAGGGCCGCTACGACACCGAGCGGCCGACGCCGCTCACCTTGTTCGGCATTCCCGACGACGCTAACGCCACGATGCACGACGCCATCGAGATTCCCGCTCTTGGAAGCCTCATTCTCACCCATTCATGGAACGGCGAAATCAAGGGCCTCAAGGAGTGGCCGCCGGATCAGCGTCCCCCGGTCGCGCCGCCGTTTTTCGCCTTCCGCATCATGGTCGGAATCGGCCTTATCATGCTGGCGGTGGTGATTGTCGGCCAAATCCTCCGACTGCGCGGACGCCTCTGGGATTCGGTTTGGTTCCTTCGGCTTTGCCAGATCGTGGCGCCATTCGGCTTCTTCGCCGTCCTCGCCGGTTGGATCACGACGGAGGTCGGCCGCCAGCCGTGGACCGTTTACGGGCTGCTGCGTACCACGGATTCAGTTTCGCCGTCGCTCACCGGCGCGAACGTGGCCGTGTCGCTGGCGCTCTACATGGTCGTTTATTTGATCATGTTTCCGACGGGCATCGCGTTCATGGCGGGGCTGGTACGACGTGGACCGCAGGCCCCGCTCGAACCGCAACGCGTCGAGAGTGGTCGACCAAACCAGCCGTTCGAAGACGCCGCGCAGGCCGGCGCAGACACGTAACGGAGAGCGCCATGGTGCTCGATCTGGTGCCGCTATGGACCGCGCTGCTCGGGCTCGCGGTGTTCTATTATGTCGTGTTCGACGGCTTCGATCTCGGCGTCGGTATTCTCTACGGCTTCGTTGCCGATGACGAGCGGCGCGGTATCGTGATGAACTCGATCGCGCCGGTCTGGGACGGCAATGAGACCTGGCTCGTGTTCGGCGGTTTGGGCCTGCTCGCCGCATTCCCGGTCGCCTTCGCCATTATCATTCCGGCGGTCTATTTCCCGATCCTCATCATGTTGCTGGCCCTGGTTTTTCGCGGCGTCGCATTCGAGTTTCGCTTCAAACACCAAACAGTGCGGCGCTTTTGGGATCGCGCCTTTATGGGCGGATCCATCGTTGCGACCTACGCGCAGGGTGTCGTTCTCGGCACCTTCATTCAGGGATTTAAGGTCGACGGCCGGCAGTTCGGCGGCACATCGCTCGATTGGGTGACGCCGTTTGCGCTCCTGGTCGGGCTGGCCTTGGTTTTCGGCTACAGCTTGCTCGGCGCCGGCTGGCTTGTTCTCAAGACCGAAGACGCGCTGCAGCAATGGGCGCGCTCCGCCGGCCGCATCGCGCTCATCGGCGTCGTTGTCGCTATCGTCGGCGTTAGCATCTGGACGCCGCTAGCGAATGCCGCTATCGCGCACCGCTGGTTCACTTGGCCCAATATCGCCTTTCTGTCGCCGGTCCCGATCATCACCGCGCTTCTTGTGATCGGCGAATGGTTTGCCCTCATGGGCCGGCGCGAACTTGTGCCGTTCCTCGGCGCGATCGGGCTGTTCTTGATGTCTTTTATCGGCAT
>JASHRW010000057.1 GCA_030037065.1 Xanthobacteraceae bacterium | reverse complement strand
CCGCTGGCGGCGCGCACCATCACCACCCCGAGGCCGTCCTGCGCACCGAAAAATTCGGCGACGACCACGCCAAGTACGGCGCGGCCGATCGCCAGACGCAAGCCGACGACGATAAACGGCAAGGAATTGGGCACGACGACCAACCGCGCGATATCCCATTCGCCGGCGCCGAACGAACGTACGACATTGATCAAAAGTTTGTCGGCGTTGCGCACGCCCTCGTAGGTGTTGATGAGCAAGGGGAACAGGGCGCCGAGGAATACGATGGCGACCTTGCACCACAGCCCGATCCCTAACCACAGCATCAACAGCGGCAGGAAAACCAGCCGCGGCGTCGCGTTGAATGCGGTGATGAACGGATCGAACATGGCGTTAAGCGTGTCCGAGCGGCCGAGCAGAATCCCAACCGGCAGCCCGACGAGAATCGCAAGCCCCAGTCCGAGCGCGAACGCCGTGGCGCTAACCCCGAGCGGCGCCCAGATCGAGCCAGTAGCGAACATCCGCCATAACGTGCCGATCACCGCACTCGGCACCGTGAAAAACAGCTTCGTGCCCGCCTTGAGCGGAACGAAATCGGGCACGAACTGCCAGATCAGAAGCAGAACCACGATGCCGGCGACGCCATAGACGCTCGGCTCCATGCGCCCCCATAGGCTGCGCGCTGGCGCGGCGGCTTCATCACCCTGCTCGCGCGCACCGACCGTGGCACCAATGGTTTGGGTTTCGGCCATGCGCTATTGCCCCGCGCGCCAGGGAAACGCGGCGCGCTCCGCGAAGCGGATGCCCTCGGTCAGCGCGACCGCGATAACCATGACGGTCAGAATGCAGGCGAACATCTTGTCCATGGCGAACAGATCGCCGAAGCGCGAAATGGCGAAGCCTATTCCCTCGGAGGCGGCGAAAAATTCACCGACCAAGACGCCGATCAAGGCGCGGCCCACGGCGATGCGCGCGCCGGCTACCACATAGGGCAGCACGCTCGGGAAGATGACTTTGCGGTAGAGCGCCCACTCGCCGCCGCCGAGTGAGCGCACGACATTGATCAGCAAGCGATCGACGGCGCGCACCCCCGCATAGGCATTGAAGACGAAGGGGAAGACCGCGAGCGTAAAAACGATGATCGCCTTCCCCGACAAGCCGACACCGAAGAAGATCACCAGGAGCGGCGCCAGCGCCACCAACGGGCTCGCATAGAAAATCGTCATCAACGGATCAAGCGCGTACCCGACGCGCACGCGCCAGCCCATGACAATACCAAGCGGCACGCCGACCACGACCGCAGCGCCGAGGCCGGTGAAAAACGGCACCGCGGAAACGGCGAGATCATGAAACAGATCGCCGCTCTCGACCAAATCGACATAGCCGGCCGCAATCAGGCTCGGCTTGGTGATGAACAACGGATTGAACGGCACGACTAGAAAGATCGCCTGCCAGGCGGCGAAAACCAGCAACACGGCAAAACCGCCGAGCCAGAGCTTGCGGTAGCGCGCGGCAAAGGACGGTCGGATGGTTGCGTCTTCGGCTGTCATCCAGGTCAAATTCCGTTCGGGTTGATGAAAACTCCCTCCCCTGAAAGGGGAGAGTCGGCGCGCATAGCGCGCCGGGGACGGGTCGCGAGCCGCACAATACTCCTTGCTACGACCCCCAGCCGGCAGCCTTCGGTTGCCGACCTCCCCCTTTCAGAGGGAGGCGTTTGAGTTCGCCGCTTTGTTTGATTCAAGCTCATTGCAGTTGCGCCTACACCACGATCTCGTCTTTCAGCGTGTTCCATATCTCAAGCTTAAGGTCGTTGAATTCCGGCGTCACCCGCATCTCGTATTCGCGCGGGCGCGGCAGCTTGATGGCGAAAATCTTTTTCGCTCGGCCAGGGCGCTTGCTCATCACCATGACGCGGTCGGAGAGATAGATCGCCTCGTCGATCTGGTGGGTGACGAACAGCACCGTCTTCTTCGCCTCGCGCCAAATGCGCAGGAGTTCGACCTGCATCAGGTCACGCGTTTGCGCATCGAGCGCCGCGAACGGCTCGTCCATAAGCAGGACTTCGGGATCGGTGGCGAGCGCCCGGGCTAGCCCGACGCGCTGCTTCATGCCGCCCGACAGTTCGTGCGGATAATGCGCCTCAAACCCGGAGAGCCCGACCAGCGCCACGAGGCGCTCGGCAGCGGCGCGACGCTTCCCCGGCGGGACTTTTTTTAGTTCAAGGCCAAGCTCGATGTTGTGCTGCACCGTACGCCAGGGCAGCAGGCCGAACTCCTGAAACACCATGGCACGGTCGCTGCCCGGTCCGCGGATCGGCTTGCCATGCATAAGCACCTCGCCGGAATCCGGCTTGGCAAGCCCAAGGAGCACGTTGAGGAACGTGCTCTTGCCGCAGCCCGACGGCCCGACGATGGACAGAAACTCGCCCTCCTCCACCTCGATGTCGAAGCCGCTCAGCGCCCGCACCGGCGCCCGATTCGGCGGCCGAAAGGTCAGGCTGACATTGCGGCCCTGGATATAGCCCGTCATGCAGGCAA
>JASHRW010000011.1 GCA_030037065.1 Xanthobacteraceae bacterium | reverse complement strand
TTGGTCGATCTCGTTTCGGCCGATATGGATCGCGTCAACGGCGTCATTCTGGCGCGCACCGGCTCCGAGGTCGCCATGATCCCGGAGGTCGCCAAACATCTCATCAATTCCGGCGGCAAGCGGCTGCGGCCGATGCTCACCCTCGCTCTGGCCCGGCTCACCGGCTATGCGGGCGAGGGCCACATCAAGCTCGCCGCAGCCGTCGAATTCATGCACACGGCGACGTTGCTGCATGATGACGTGGTCGACGAAAGCGAACTGCGTCGCGGGCGGCTCGCCGCGCGCATGCTGTGGGGCAACGAAGCGAGCGTGCTGGTCGGCGATTTTCTGCTCGGTCAGGCCTTCAAGATGATGGTCGAGGTCGGCAACCTCAAGGCGCTCGAAATCCTCTCCTCTGCCGCCGCCGTGATCGCCGAGGGCGAGGTCATGCAACTCGCCGCCGCCAAGAACACGGCGACCACCGAGGACGAATATATCGCCGTGATTCGCGCCAAGACCGCGGAACTGTTCGCCGCAGCCTGCGAGGTCGGCCCGACGCTTTCCGCCCGCGACAAGGCCGAGCAGGCCGCCTGCCGGTCGTTTGGCATGAATTTGGGAATAACCTTCCAGCTCGTCGACGACGCGCTCGATTACGGCGGAGCCGCCCAGAAGCTCGGCAAGAACATCGGCGACGATTTTCGCGAAGGCAAGATTACGCTGCCGGTCGTGCTCGCATTCCGCCGCGGCGGCGGTGCCGAGCGCGAATTCTGGCGCCGCACGCTGGAACGCGGCGACACCGCGGACAGCGATCTCGAACACGCCATCGGGCTGATGATCAAACATCGCGCGCTCGAGGACACGCTCCACCGCGCGCAGCATTACGGCGCCATCGCCCGCGACGCACTGGCGCTGTTTCCGGACTCGCCGATGAAAGCCGCGCTTGCCGACACCGTCGACTTCTGCATCGCACGCACGCACTGACACAAGCCACGGCGAGGAGGCTCGGCTCATGAGGCGGTGGCCGTGCCGGCCCCAAGTGCGCTGGCGCACACCCACCAACGCGGATATTTGGCGCGCAGGATGCTCCCCGCCTCGATGGCTTTTGCCGCCGACGTGAACAAGGCAAAACACGTGGCGCCGGAGCCCGACATGCGCGCCAGCCTGCGGCCGGGCAGACTGCGCAAGGCGTGAAGCACCTCGGCAATAGCCGGCGCAAGCCCAATCGCCGAATATTCCAAATCGTTCGGTTGCCGCGTGAGGAATTGCAATAGATCGTCCCGCCTGGTCATGCGCGCAAGCGCTGCCGGATCGCATGGATCGTATTGCGCGACGGCGGGCGTCCACCCGGCAAACACCGACTTCGTCGCCAGCCCCACGCTGGGATGGACCAGCACCGCCGGAAGCGGCGGCAGATTGAGCGGCTCGGACAGTATTTCGCCGATGCCGCGCATCACGCGCGGCCGCGGATCGAGACAGACCGGCACGTCGGCGCCGGTCGCGCAGGCGGCCTCGCGCAGACGGGGATCCGCGCCGGACAGGCCGTTCGCCCGCGCGAGCAGGCGTAACGCCGCGGCGGCGTCAGCCGAACCGCCGCCGAGTCCGGCCGCGACCGGCAGGCGCTTGTCGAGCACAAAAGCTCCCAGGCGAATGCCGGAAATGCGCGCGGCGAGCGCGCGCGACGCCTTGAGCACGAGATTGTCGGCGTCCTGTCCGGCCTGCTCAGCATTGGGCCCGCGCACCGTGAGCGCAAGCTCGTCGCCGGGCGCAAAGCTCAGGCTGTCGCCAATTTCGGCGAACGCCACCAGGCTTTCAATCTCATGGAAGCCGTCGGCGCGGCGGCCAAGCACCCGCAATGTCAGATTAACTTTGGCCGGCGCGTTCTCGACGAACGGAGCAGTCGAGGACACCCATCACCCGCCGTTGCCGCTCTTCTTGGTCTTGGTCACGTCGGCCGAAGAAGAAGAAGACTTGTCGGCCAGCCCGTCCTTGAGTTTCTTTTCCAGCGTGGCGAGTTCATCGGGATCCGGCTTGAAGTCGACCGCTTGCGACCACTGGAAGTGCGCCTCGAGCTTGCGGCCGACGCGCCAATAGGCATCGCCGAGGTGATCGTTGATGGTCGGATCGTCCGGCTTGAGCAAAACGGCACGCTCCAGGTTCTGCACCGCCTCATCGAAATTGCCGGTGCGGAAATATGCCCAGCCGAGCGAGTCGACGATGTAGCCGTCATCGGGCCGCTGCTCGACGGCGCGGCGGATCATGTCCATGCCTTCGTCGAGATGCATTCCCTTATCGACCCAGGAATAGCCGAGATAATTGAGCACGAGCGGCTGATCGGGATAAAGGTCGAGCGCCTTCTTCATGTCGGCCTCGGCCTTCGGCCATTGATCGGAGCGCTCGTAACAGATGCCGCGGAAGTAGAACATCACCCAGTCCGACTTTTGCGGATTGGGTACCGTGGCGATTGCCTTGCTGTAGGTATCGCCGCAGTTGGTGAAGTCCTTGCGGTCCCGCTCGATGTTGCCGAGCGCCATCAGCGCTTCGGTATCGTCCGGGTGGTCGGCGATGACATGATCCAGCCGCTGCTTGGCGTCATCGGTGCGGTCGAGCGCATCGAGGTCGACGGCGAGCTGGATTTGGGCACTGCGGTAGAGCGGCGACGATGGCGGGATGCGGTCGTAGACCTTGACCGCCAAATCGGGCTTCTTCAGCGATTCGTAAAGGTCGGCGAGCGACAGCAAGGCCATCTCATGGGAGGGCTGCAGATAAAGCGCAAGCTGCAGGTAGACCAGCGCCAAATCTTCGCCGCCGCGCCGCCCGATCGAGGCGCCGATGCCGTAAAGCGCCTCGGCGGCGCCGGCCTGGGCGGAATCGACCAGCGGTGGCAGCTTCTCGCCGTCTGAAATCCGCTTCGTCTCATCTTTGATCAGCGGATGGTTCGGCAGCTCCTTGCTGAAGTCGGCATAGACCTTCAAGGCAGCGTCCTTGCCGCCGTTGCGCGAGAGGTAGCGGCCGTAGGCCTGCACGGTACGCAGCGCCGTGGGGTCGGCCTTGTAGGCGCTTTCGTAACGCTTGCCGGCTTCCTTCCTATAGTTGGCGAGGTCGAAGATCAGTCCGGCGTGCAGATCCTTGAAAACGCCGTACCAATCCGGGCCGCCGAGCCGGTCCATATCGTCGACTGCCGTACGCGGATCGCCGGCGCCGTAGCGCGCCCAGGCCGACAACAGCGCAGCCGCCAAATCGGTCACCGGGCCATGGACCGACTGGGAAAAATCCGCCCGGGCGAGCGCGTATTGCTTTTGCTTGAGCGCGCGGACGCCGAGCACAAGGCGCGCGATATGGTCGCTATGATCGATGGCGAGCACTTTTTCGGCAAGCTTGCTGGCCTGATCGACATCGCCCTCGGTGAGCACCGAGAGGAAGGCGCGGCTGAGCAGATCGGGATTGCGCGGGTCTGTCTTCAGCACATTGAGGTAATAGCCGGCGGCGACCGCGGGATCGCGCTCGACGCTGGCATGGCGGGCGGCCAGGTAATTGCCGGCGGGATTATCGCGTAGGATGTCCTGTTCGCTCGGCGTTTGGGCAGCGCGTGCGGATGACAGGCCTAAGACCAGGACAGCGCCAATGATGGCGGCATGCCGGTACAGCAGCGAGTGGGTCACGAGAGCTCCATTGGCAGAGTGATTGGCGACACGGGGAATCACGCGCCCGACTTCGCGCGGGCGAGAATGACCTTTTTGCCACGCCCCCGCAAGGGACGAGAAATGCCCTGACCTTGATGGCGGCGGCCCGAACGTTCGAGCGGCCTTTAGGCCCGAACGGCGGCAAAATCGCGGCGGATCGCGGCTGCGATCTTCCGTCCGACTCATCGCTTCTTTTCCCCTCCCCCCCCGCGAGTACCCTTTCCCTCCCCCTTGTGGGGAGGGTAAGCGCTCCCAATTCCCGCTCCGTCCTCTCATCTGGCGAGAACGGCGAGGCGCCTGCGGCGCCGTCTCTGCAAGCGCAGCACCAGGCGCATGGCCGCCGCCACGTCGACGCCCTCTTGCACCTCGCACTCGTGCACAATGTCCTCGGCCGGCAGCAGATCGATCCCGAACTGCAGATGCTTGATGACCGCCTCCGCGGTGCGCACGTGATCGGGAAGGCGAAAGCTGAACTGGAAACCCGGCTGACCTAGGTTCGGGTTCTTGAAGTCCGCCTCATAGGCCCGCAACGTGCAGATCTTTTTGCCCATATTGTCGCCCAGACAGCCGTGCGCGCGCCGGCACGGCTTTTTGCTGCAGGTGCGCCACATTCCCAAAAGGTCCGCTTCGGCGCGCCGCGCCAGCACCATGCGCTCAATGCTCGGCAGCGCCAGCCATTCCTGGCGCGTGAGCCGTCCCGGATACGTTCTCTTTCGCATGCGGCAATCTCCTTGCTCTTCCCCTCCCCCCATTCGCGGTAGCCAACGGCGGGGAGGATCGGCGAATATCGCGCAGCGACGTGAACCGGGGCGAGGCGACCGAA
>JASHRW010000408.1 GCA_030037065.1 Xanthobacteraceae bacterium | reverse complement strand
GGCGTAAGCATCGTGCGCAACAGCTTGCTCAACGGCTTCGGCATCCGCATCGGGCCTGGCTTCCGCCTTTATAATGTCTCTGGGCTTGACGCCGTCGAACTGCACCTGAAGTCCGGGGAAGTCCGCCGCATCGGCACCGACGACGCATCCGGCCTCGCTGCTGTGCTTCGAGGCGAGTGAACCGCCCATCCGGGCCTGCGATTGGCGCGGGCGGCCGCCATTCTCATAGGTGCAATGCAGATTGGGATGGCCCGCTTACTTCCTATTCATCCTGTTGCTGTCTAAGAGCGTCGGCACAAATAAGACCCCGACGACCATACCGCCCGCTGCGGGTTGCCCGCGGCGAAGACAGAGGATTTGACTTTACCGTGACTGATGCCGTTATCGGCCGGAAGACCGGCTCCAAGTCGTTTTCGATTTTGGGCGCGATCACCTTTTGCCATTCGATAAACGATCTTTCGACGTCGCTGTTGCTTGCCATCTATCCGATGCTCAAGAGCGGGTTCGATCTGAGCTTTGGGCAGATCGGATTGCTCACGCTCGTGTTCCAGGGCACCGCATCGCTGTTGCAGCCGGCGGTCGGGCTCTATACGGACCGCCGGCCGCAGCCTTATGCGCTGCCATTCGGAATGGCGTGCATCGCGCTTGGCCTTGCGGTGCTTGCCTTCGCGCCGAACTACGGGGCGCTGCTTGTGGGCTGCGTGTTTCTCGGCATCGGCTCGTCGATCTTTCATCCGGAATCTTCGCGCATTGCCCGGCTTGCTTCCGGCGGCGCGCACGGATTTGCGCAATCGCTGTTCCAGGTCGGCGGCAATTTCGGCAATTCACTGGCGCCGCTGGCGGCGGCCCTGCTGGTGCTGCCCTACGGCCGGCACAGCATGGCCTGGTTCGCGGTGCTCGCGGTTGCCGGCATAGCGATACTGACGCTGGTGGGACACACCTTCGGCCGATCGGTCGTGGCGCGGCCGCGCGCCAGATCATCGTCCGCGGCTCACGCCGCCGCCTTGCCGCCGCAACTGGTGCGGCGTGCCATAGCGGTATTGATCGCGCTGATCTTCTCGAAATATTTTTACTTGGCGAGCATCACCAGCTACTACATCTTCTATCTGATCCACCACTTTGGGCTGACGGCGGAAAACGCGCAGCTCTGTCTGTTTGCGTTCCTGGTGTCGGCTGCAGTCGGCACCTTTATTGGCGGTCCGGTCGGCGACCGCGCCGGCCGCAAGCTGGTGATCTGGTGCTCGATCCTCGGCGTGGTGCCGTTCACACTGGCACTGCCTTACGTTGGACTGTCCGCCACCATCGCGCTCAGCATCGTGATCGGGCTCACCATTTCCTCCGCCTTTTCGGCGATCGTGGTCTATGCCCAAGAACTCATTCCCGGCCGCATCGGCATGGTGTCGGGACTGTTCTTCGGTGTCGGTTTCGGTATGGCAGGTCTTGGTGCCGCGGCGCTCGGCGAAATGATCGACCTGACCAGCATCGATTTCGTCTACCGGGTCTGCTCGTTCCTGCCGCTGATCGGCGTGCTGACGGCATTTCTTCCCGACGTCGAGCGCATGGCGCACGCGCGTGCTTGAGCGAGAGAGCGCCAAAAATATCCTTCCGGGACGCCTGAGAGATTCTCAGTTCGTCGATCCGCCTAGAAGACGAAGCGCTTGCCAACCGCGGTCGGCGTCACGACCTGATCGCCGAACGCGGCGCTCAGCGCGGCCATGGCGCGCCAGCCGGTGCAATGTCCGGCGGCGATGTAGGTCAGGCCCAACTCCCGCAGGGCCGCTACCGTGTCCGGAATGATCTTTTCGGTGGCGCCGGAAAGGTGAAATCCGCCCAGCACGCAATACAGCGGAATATCCGGATGCTTTGCGCGTGCGTCCTTGAGCACATTGACGACGCCGGCATGGGAGCAAGCGGTGAAAACGACAAGGCCTTTGCCGGCGACGTTCACGCCAAGCCAGCGCTCGTCGATGATCCAGGGATCCAGCTCCCAGCCCTTATCGGTCTTGACGCAATGGAACGGCAGCCCGGTTTCGAACGGCGTGACGCGTGGAATCTCCGCGCTCAGATAGAACATGCCGTCAAGAAACGTCTGCGGCTCGCGGGTGCTGACGACCTTCGCGCCGTGAGCTGTCAGTTCAGCGATGCTCGGCACGTCCTCCATCGGCAAAATCCCGCCGTCGGGCAATTGCCGGCCGCGGGAGCGGAACATATCCGGGTGCGCGTAATAGGGCAGGTCGCGGTTGCGCCCGCCGGCGCGGATCATATCGATGGCGCGCAGCATCCCGCCGGCATGGTCCCAATGGCCGTGCGAGAGCACGACGGCTTCGACAATTCCGAGATCGATGCCGAGCTGGCTGACGTTTCGCGCGAACGTGTCTGCCTCGGGGCCCGAATCGAATAGCGCCGTATGGCTCGCGCCGCCGCGCTGCGCGGTAATCAGGCAGGATAGGCCATGGCTGGCGCAGCAGATGCATTTGCCGGAAAGGAGACGCATGCCCTTCCGGTGCAGATAGGAAAATTCCGGTTCGACGTGCTTGGGCACGCTCGACAGACTGTCGGTCGCGTTGTCGACGAGGATGTGAATGTCCAGCCGGTCGACGGGTTGAAGGTTCGGCACGGCGTCATCTCCTTTCTTCCACAATATGCGCGCGCAAAATGCCGATGCCGGTGATCTCGACTTCGAGCGTATCGCCCGGCTTCATCCAGAGCGGCGGTTTGCGGCCATGGCCGACGCCTTCCGGCGTGCCGGTGGCAATGACGTCGCCCGGCGACAGGGCGGTGAAATCGGAACAGAACGCGATGATCTGCGGGATCGAATAAATCAACTGACTGGTCGGCGAGTGTTGCACTTGCTGGCCGTTCAGCCGCGTCGTCAGGGTAAGTTTGCTTGGGTCCGGTATTTCGTCGACGGTAACGAGCCACGGCCCGAGCGGACCGGTGCCAGGCCAGTTCTTGCCTGAGGTGACGGAGAATTTCTGATAATCGCGCACCGAGCCGTCGACGAAGATCGTATAGCCGGCGACGTGATCGAGCGCGCGCTCAACGGGGATGTGCCGACCGCCCTTGCCAATGACCAGCGCCAGCTCGCCCTCGTAATCGAAATTGTCGGAAAGTTTCGGCCGGATCATTTCGCCACCGTGGCCGACAAGCGTATCGGCGAAACGAATGAACAGGCTCGGCTGCTTCGGCAGCTCGCGCGAAACCTCGGCCGCGTGGGCGCGATAATTGACCCCGGCACAGAGAACTTTGTTCGGCTGCGGAATGACCGGGCGAAATTCGATTTCGGCGAGCTTGCGATCAGGTTGGGTTCCTTGAGCTGCCTGCCGCAGCGCCGCGACGCCGTCGGCGGCGAGCGCTGCGGCAAGGCTCGGGTGCCCGACTTTATCGTTCAGCGTGACGACGCCGGCGCCGCTTGCGGCGCCGAAATAGTCGTTGCCGCCGGCTGAGAAACTCAAAAGCTTCATCTCTCCGCTCCGGGAGTCATTGCCGTCTCGCATTTCCAACCGAATGCGCAAATGGCCGGGATGGACCCGGCCATCATACTGCGGAAAGCACCGGCGAGATTCAGAACTTGATCATATCGCTTCGAGTCAAGGTCGACTTCGCCGATACCAGTGGCGCTGTTGCGAACGTGTAGACGGTGGTCAGGTCGGCATACGGCTGCGCGGCCGACATGCCGTCGACCGGCACAATCACCTTTAATCCGCGCATGGCGGCGTCAGCGCCGGTGAACAGCACCGCCCCGTTCGACGCAGTGCCGACGGCGATCACGGTCTGGATACCCTTGTCCTTGAGGATTTTCTCCAAATCCGTATTGAGGAATTTGTCCGGGCCGGCCTGCACGTGCGGTTCGTCCGCCAGCGGCGCCACGTCCTTGATGACATCGGCGGTCGTGGTTTTGGCGATGATGCTGTAGATCACACTGGCCTTGGCAGCCCGCGCCGCCGCCAGGAGCTTCTTCACTGCCGGAATGCTGGCAACGCAGGCCGGCCGCTTGCCGCAATTCTGATTCATAAAGTCGAGCATCAACAGCGCCGTCGTCTTCGGATCAACGGTGACAGATTTCAACGTAGGCGGGGGCGGCGTTTTGATCGAGCTCCAATCGGCGACGACGTCGGCGGCGCATGCGGGCGCGCAGCCGATAGCGGTCACCGCGAACACCAAGCCGAGCGCGGCAAGGAGGGCCGTTACTTCGCGTTTCATTCTCGTCCTCCTGAGTACAAATTTGTCGTCCAAGTCATTGTTGTCCAGGTCATTGTGCTTGGAACTTGATCATATTGGTGGACGTCAGTGTGGTCCGGTTCGCGAGCAGCGGCGCGTGGCTGAGCTGCCATACCGTGTATTGTTCGTAATAGTAGTCCTGCGCCGATATGCCGTCGACCGGAAGGATGACGTTGAAGCCTCTCTGCGCGGCGTCACTGGCGGTGTTGATGACGGCGCCCTGGGCGGCGGTGCCGACCGTGATGACCGTCTTGATGCCTCTATCTCTGAGGATTTTTTCCAGGTCGGTGTTGTAGAGCTTGTCGATATTCCCCCGCACAAAGGGCTCGTCGGCCATCGGGGCGATTTCGGGAAGAATGTCGGTCTTCGCGGCGTCCGGCGTGAGCGTTGCGGTGTAGACTACCAGGGCGCCGGCGGTCCGCGCGCTGTCGAGCAGCTTCTTCACCGCGGGCACAGTGCCGGGGCAATGCACGAAGCGCTGCGCATTGCAAAGCTGCCTGATAAAGTCGAGCATCAGAAGCGCGGTGGTCTTTGGATCGGCTGTAACGGACTTAAGCTGCGGAGCCGGCGGCGCCTTGACATTGTTCCATTCGGTTATGACATCCGCCGCCCGCGCCGCTGGAGTGCTCGCGATCGCACCCAGCAGAGCCGCGAAGGCGAGGGCGCCATAGAGAAATCGCCCCTGCATTGGTTCCCTCCCCGGATCTAAAACTTGAGCATATCGACCGTGGTCAGCGTGATCTTGCTGGAGATAACCGGCGCATGGGCCATGTTCCAGACCGCCGATTGCTCGGCGTAAAGGTCGTCGGACGAGATGCCGTCGACTGGCACAATGACGCTGTAGCCCCGCTGTGCCGCGCTGCTGGCGGTGCCGAAGGCCGCGCCGTTCGCCACGCTACCGACGACGATGACGGTCTTAATGCCGTGGCTCTTGAGAATCGTGTCGAGGTCGGTGCCGATGAATTTGTCGAGAAACGCGACCACGAACGGCTCACCGCCCTTCGGGGCGACATCGGCCCAAATGTTCTTTTCGGTGTTCTTGCCATAGGCCGAATAGACCACCAGCATCTGCTTGGCCCGCGCCTCGCCGAGCAGCTTCTTGACGATCGGAAAGGTAGCCATGCAGCGCTTGCCGTGCTCCGGATTACAGTCCGAATGCAGGAAATCGAGCATCAAGAGCGCGGTGTTTTTCGTGTCGACGTTCACCTGCTTGACCGGCGGCGGCGGTGGCGCTTTCACGCTTGCCCATTCGTCAATGATCGAGGCGGCATGCGCCGGAACGGGCGCCATGCCGGTGGCTGCTACAACCAGTGCTATTGCGGCGAATAGTCCTGCCTGCCGCATCTTTCCCTCCCTTTTGGTTCACATCTGTTGTGTCAGTGACGTGTATCTTCAGTCAAGTTTCCAGCGGATCCCATTCCAAACCGTTCCGGCGGCGTACGCAACCATCAAGTTGCCGCTGTCGGCGCGAGCGGGCGACCGCATAGACGAGGTCCGCGGTCCGGGCCACAATGTCGGCCGAGCGAGGTTCGGCGGAATCAACCGCCGGCATGAGGAGGCGACGATGGATATCAAGGTCGGCCGCAAGGCAATCGCCGAGGCAAGCGAAAAGCTGAAGAACTGGGGCCGGTGGGGCAGGGACGATCAGATCGGCACGCTCAATCACGTGCGGCCGGAGGACATCGTCAAGGCTTCGGGCCTCATCCGCACCGGCAAGGTTTTCGCGCTCGGCATTCCGCTCGACCGCGAAGGGCCGCAGAACGGGCTGTTCGGCGGGCGCTTCAATCCTATTCACCAGATGTTGGCGACCGGTACCGACGCCGTCGCCGGCCAGCAGGATTGGAACAAAATCCGCTACGCCGACGACACGCTCATCTGCTGCGTGCAAGGCGCCACCCACTGGGACGCGCTCGGCCACGTCTTCTATGAGGACAAGGCCTATAACGGCCACGACGCCAAGCTCATCGATTCCAGGGGCTTGAGCGTGCTCGGCATCGAGCACTCAAAGAACAAGATGGTCGGGCGCGGCGTGCTGCTCGACATCGCGCGCTTCCGCGGCGTGCCGTGGATGGCCGACGGCGAAAGCATTTCCAACGACGAGCTCGACACATGCGCGAAGGAGCAAAACGTCCATATCGGCCGCGGCGACTTCGTGCTCATCCGCACCGGACAGATGGAGCGCTGCCTGCACGAGAAGAAATGGGGCGGCTATGCCGGCGGCGACGCGCCCGGGGTCAAGTTCGAGAATTGCTATTGGTGCCAGGAGAAGGAGATCGCGGCGATCTGCACCGATACCTGGGGCGTCGAGGTACGGCCGAACGAAACTACCGAGGCAAACCAGCCGTGGCACTGGGTGGTCATCCCGGCCATGGGCCTGTGCATGGGCGAGATTTTCTATTTGAAGGAGTTGGCGGAGGATTGCGAGGAGGACGGGGTCTACGAGTTCTTCTTCTGCGGCCCGCCGCTCGTCATTACGGGCGCCACCGGCTCGCCGCTCAACCCGCAGGCGATAAAGTGACCGCGAAGCGGTCATCCGAACGGCGCAAGGCGTCGATCCGAGATCGCGCTTCTTGCATTATGTACCAAAATTGATACATAGCTGGCTGTGAAGAGGCTTCCCGCGGCATTCTTTGCTTTGTCGTCAGGCCGCGAACCGGTTCGCGAATGGCTGAAGGCCCTTTCTGCGGCTGACCGGAAAGCCATCGGCGAGGATATCAAGGATATCGAGTTTTCTTGGCCGATCGGAATGCCACTGTGTCGTAGCCTGGGCGGCGGATTATGGGAGGTCAGGAGCGATTTGCCCCCAGGGCGCATTGCACGCGTGCTGTTCTGCGTGCGGGATGGTCGGATGGTGCTGTTGCACGGTTTTATCAAGAAATCGCAGAAGACTCCGACTGTGGAGCGAGATATCGCGATTAGAAGAATGAAGGCACTCGAATGAGAAAGAAACGCAAGGCTCGGATCGGTTCCTCTTTCGACGAGTTTCTCAAGGAGGAGGGTATCTACGAGGAAGTGACCGCTCGCGCGATCAAGCGCGTCATTGTGCGGCAACTCGATGAGTTGATGCGGTCCAAAGGGTTGACCAAATCGGCGCTGGCGAAGCGAATGGACACGAGCCGCGCTCAACTTGATCGCCTGTTGGATCCGGAAAATGAGTCGGTTACGCTTGGTACCTTGGCGCGAGCCGCGCAGGCTGTCGGTCGGCAGCTTCGCTTCGAGTTAATCTAACAGGGAGTTTTGCCATGTCCCGCTACCTCAAGCGCGGAATGGACGCGAGCGCGATCAAGGCGGCCGACGCCAAAGTGCGCGAGACGGTCGAGCAGATTCTTGCCAACGTCGAGGCGCGCAGGGATGCGGCGGTGCGCGAGCTGTCGCAGAAATTCGACGACTGGTCGCCGGCCTCATTCAAACTGACGGCGGCCGAGATTGAGCGCGCCATCGGGCAGGTGAAAAAGCGGGACCTCGACGATCTCAAGTTCGCGCAGGCGCAGGTGCGCAATTTCGCGCAAAAGCAAAAGGAGACGATGCGCGATCTGGAAGTGGAGACGCTGCCGGGCGTCGTGCTCGGTCACCGGCACATTCCAGTCAACTCGATCGGCTGCTACGTGCCGGGAGGACGCTATCCGATGGTTGCTTCCGCGCACATGTCGATCGTCACCGCGCGGGTCGCAGGCGTGAAGAAGATCGTCGCCTGCGCGCCGCCGTATCAGGGTGGCCCGCATCCGGCGATCGTGGCGGCTATGCATTTCGGCGGCGCCGACGAGATTTTCGTCCTCGGCGGCGTGCAGGCGGTCGCCGCCATGGCGCTCGGCACCGAGACGATCGCAGCCGTAGACATGCTGGTCGGGCCGGGCAATGCCTACGTGGCCGAGGCCAAGCGGCAATTGTTCGGCCGCGTCGGCATCGACCTCCTTGCTGGGCCGACCGAGACGCTAATCATCGCCGACGAAACGGTCGACGGTGAAATGTGTGCCACCGATCTTCTCGGCCAAGCGGAGCACGGCCCGACCTCGCCGGCAATCCTCATTACCAATTCGGAAAAGCTGGCGCGCGATACCATGGCGGAGGTCGAGCGGCTTCTGAAAATACTGCCTAGCGCCGATATCGCCGGCAAAGCCTGGGCCGATTACGGCGAAGTCATTATCTGCGAGTCTTATGAGGAGATGGTGCGCGAGGCCGACCGGGTCGCCTCCGAACACGTCCAGGTGATGACCCGCGATCC
>JASHRW010000407.1 GCA_030037065.1 Xanthobacteraceae bacterium | reverse complement strand
GCGATGCGCTCCCTGTCCGCCGCGCTGACGGGAATTTGCTCCAGAAATGCGCGCGCGGCCGGCATCGA
This sequence comes from Xanthobacteraceae bacterium, assembly GCA_030037065.1. Lineage (GTDB taxonomy): Bacteria > Pseudomonadota > Alphaproteobacteria > Rhizobiales > Xanthobacteraceae > BOG-931. The sequence goes on along the minus strand of JASHRW010000407.1, from coordinate 26,343 downwards.
CTGGTAGGGATGGTCGGCGGAGAACATGATGCGGTCGACGCCGCCGAGTTCGAGAAACAAATCGAGGAAGGCCGGCGGGAAATTGAAGCCCGAAAATGTGTAGTGCACGTTCTCGCGCAGATACTCTTTGTATGAGCGCTTCAGCTTGGTCACCGCCGGCGGCATGATGTCGAAGCGCTGGAACATGAACGGCAGGCCTTCGCCCATGTGGCCGATGACGACCTGCAGCTTGGGAAAGCGGTCGAACACGCCGCCGGAGATCATGCGGATGACGTGCACGGCGGTTTCGATGTGCCAGCCCCAGGCGCCGCCGGCCAGCATCTCGGTGAGCATCGGGGCGAAGCCGCCGTAATAGGTGTCGAGCACCGGCTTCGGCGGCGGCGTCGGGTGAATGTAGATCGGCACATCGAGCTTCTCGGCGCAATCGAGGATCGGTGCAAAGAAAGCGTCATCGAGATAGCGGCCGCGAACGTGACCGTTGACGACCGCGCCCTTGAAGCCTGCGCGCACGCGGCGATCCAGCTCTTCCGCAGCTTTGTCGGGCGCCGGTGTCGGCACGGTGGCAAGCCCGGCAAAGCGCGCCGGGTTCTTCTTCACCGCGTCGGCGAGGTAATCGTTGGCATCGCGGGCGAGCGCGATCGCCTCGGTCGCTTCCAGTTGCTCGACGCCGGGCGAGGTCAGCGATAGCACCTGCATGTCGATGCCGGCTGCGTCCATCTCCGCCAAGCGCTTGGCGCCGATGTCGCACAGCCGTTCGATGAGATTGGCGTAGCGGCCGCCGACGGTTTCGGCGCGGTGCTTCAGCCCGCGGCCGGGTCCATCGAAAAATTCCGGCATGGCGTAGTGTTCTTCAAGGGTAATGGTGCGCATGGTGTCTCCGTTATTTCGCTACGCAGGGATGCAGAGTGCGTGCTCCATGTTTCCCTCTCCCCGGTGGGGAGAGGGTGCCGAGCGAGCGAAGTGAGCGAGGCGGGTGAGGGGGAACCAACCGCGCAATCTGCGCCCCCTCGCCCACTCGCTTCGCTCGCGACCTCTCCCCGGTGGGGAGAGGTGGTTAAAGTCTGAACAGCGTCTCGGCGTTGCCATGAGCGATGCGCTCGCGGTCGGCGGCGCTCACCGGCAGGTTTTCCAGAAACTCGCGGCCCTTGGCCATCGAGCCGTACGGATAATCGACCGAGAACATGATGCGCTCGACGCCGACTTCGAGCAGCAAATCGAGGAAGGTCGCCGGGAAATTGAAGCCGGCGAAAGTGTAGTGCAGGTTCTGCCGCAGATAGTCGCCGAGCGGGCGCTTCAGTTTGGTGAGCGCCGGTGCCATGTTGCGGTCGAGCCGTGGCAGCATGAACGGTAAGCCTTCGCCGAGATGGCCGACCACGATCTGCAGTTTTGGAAAACGGTCGAACGCGCCGCCGAGGGCGATGCGGATGACGTGCACTGCGGTTTCGATGTGCCAGCCCCAGCCGGGACCGGAGAACATCCAGCTTACTTGCGGGGCGAAGCCGCCATAGGACGCGTCGACGACCGGCTTCGGCGGAATCGTCGGATGCAGATAGATCGGAACGTTGAGTTTTTCGGCACACTCGAAGATCGGCCAGTAGAATTTGTCGTCGAGGTAGCGGCCGCGATTGTGACCGTTGATGATCGCGCCTTTGAAGCCCGCGCGCACTCGGCTCTCCAGCTCCTGCGCGGCTTTGTCAGGCGTTCCGGTCGGCAACGCCGCCAAGCCGGCGAAGCGCGTCGGATGCTTTTTCACCGCCGCGGCCAGAAAGTCGTTGGCCTCGCGCGCTACCGCGATCGCCTCGGCATCCTCGCACTGTTCGGTTCCCGGATATTGCAGCGACAGCACCTGCATATCGATGCCGGCGGCGTCCATCTCTGCCAATCGGCCGTTGCCGACATCGGCCAGCCGGCCAAAAAATTCGGCGTCGCGGCCGCCGGATTTCTGCGCCCGTTCCTTGAATTCGCGGCCCGGCCCGTCGACGAACGCCGGACTGGCGAAGTGTTCCTCAAGCGTGATGGTTCGCATGTCGTTCCCTGCCATTGCGGCGCGAAGGCTTTTGTTCGAACGATCCTACACGGCCCCGCGCCGTCGCGGCATACGCCCTTCCTCAGATCGACCCTTCGCGGCTAGCATGGCAGGCGGAAACGAGCGTATCCGCCCATCGAAGCGAGAGGAGCCGCTTATGCCCACCTTCAAGCTTCCGCTGTCCGGCGATGTCGTGCAGTCGATCAATCCGTTTACCGCGTTCATGACCGGCGGCCAGTTCGGCCTGATCAACATCAATCTCGGCCAATCGAGCGAGCCCAAGGTCGAGGAAGACGTGCTGTCCGACGTCGCCACCTACGGCAAGCAGCTCGGCCGCATCGGCGACGCGTTGATCGTGCTGCTCGACCATTTTCATCCACGCGCGCCGCTGACCGGCGAAGAGACCGCGGCGATCGACGCGTTGAAAGAGATGCTGGAGAAGATCGCGCAGGTAAAGGAGCGACATCATCGGCCGGCGCTGCATCCGGACGCAGTGGCGCCAGCCTCTTAGAGGCGTTCGTCGTATCCAGCGAACTAACCTCCGTAAAACACGTTGTCGCCGAGGTCCTTCATTTCCAGGATGGCGGCATCCGGCCGACCGGCGGGCAGCTTGCTGAGGTGCGCCTCGACCACTTCGCCGACGACGATGTGGTGATCGCCTTGCTCGACCACCGACGTCACGCGGCACTCGACCGCGCCCGGTGCATCGACCAGCAGCGGCGCTCCGGTGGTTCCCTTGCGGTACGCTTGGCCGCTCAATTTTCCCTCGCTGACTTGAGTCGGCTTGAAGAACGTGAACGCGACGCCCTTTTGCTCCTTGCCGAGCATGTTGAGTGCGAACACCTTCGTATCCTTGACGATCTTGTAGGCGCCGGAATCGGTCTTGACGCCGACCACAACAAGCGGCGGCGCAAAGGCCGACTGCGTCACCCAATTCACCGTCGCCGCTGCAATATTGCCCTTGCCGTCGTCCGCCGTGAGCACATAGATGCCGTAGGGAATCATGCGCAGCACGGTCTTCTTGGCGTCCGCGTTCATCGTTTCCTCGCTGTCGTTTCACTATGGGACTCAAAGCTTCGCGCGCGTCCTGCACGGGGCATAGGCCGCCGGCCAAATCGCGCTCGACACTCGGTCCGTCATCAATATTATACTTGCATATTATACGTGGCGTGCTCATGCGGGGCCATCCGGCCGCCGATGATGACGCCGGTCCGCGCGCATTCGCCGCGCGGTTGAACCGGGGGCGAAATTCATGGCGGATCGACAATGGTATACTGCGATCGAGGGGAAGCAAGACGGTCCGTTTTCGGACCAGCGGCTGCGCGAGCGAATCGCCGCCGGCACGGTGCGCGCGGATACGCTGGTCTGGTGCGACGGCATGAGCAACTGGGCGAAAGCCGCGGAGATTCCGGGGCTGATGTCTTCGTCGCAGGGTGCCGCACCGCCGATGCCGGCGACGTCGGTTCCAGTGACAGGCGGAGTCGCTGCCGGTGCGCCGACAATCAGCGAAGACGATTATTTGGTCTTCGATCCGCAGCGAAGGATTGATCGCGTCTGGCCGCTTTTCTGGCGGCTGATTGTGGTGGTTCTAAGCATCGTGGCGGTGATTCCGCTGCCGTGGGCCGCGCCATGGTTTTTGCGCTGGTTTGTCGAGCGCATCGAATTGCCCGGGCATCGCCGCGCGAGCTTCGCAGGCCAGCCAGGCGATATCTGGTATATCTTCATCCTCTATGCGCTTTTGAGCTACGGCTCGGCCGCTCTTTCGTTGCTGCTGCACGGTCTTTTTTCCCTCCTTCTCATTCCGCTGAACGCGTTTTTGGCCTTGCTCATTACCCAGTGGTTCTTCGCCAATCTCGATTGGCCGGGGCGCCGCGCCCCGCTGCAGTTCACCGGCGGCTATTGGGCGATGCTGGGATGGTCGGTGCTTGCGCCGATATCCTTCATCTCGATCATCGGTTGGGCATGGGTCTATACGGCGTGGGCGCGTTGGATGTGCCGCAACATCAAAGGGGCAAACAGACGGTTCGTCTTTACCGCCGGCGGATGGAGTTATCTGTGGCGGACGGTGACCTTCGTGCTGGCGAGCTATCTTCTGCTGGGAATCCCATTCGCATTGCGCTGGTACGCGCGCTGGCTGGTCGGGCAGTTCGCGCTAATCGGCGAAGCGGCGCCGTCCGTCGCTTCGGTTTGACGCAAGCGTGCGGGCCGCGCCGTCGCGGCTTCTATTTGTGCATCTCGTCGGTGGGCATGATGCCCCAGAGATTTGAGGCTGAGGGATCCTTGGCCCACACCTTTGGCCGCTGCGGATGGTCGCGGTGCCACGGCCGCGGCTCGAAATAGCCAAGCTCCTCGTTCATCCGGTCAAGCTCGGCGAACAGCTCGGTGATCAGGCCGGCCGGGCTGCGATGATAGGTGAACAGGTTGTGGCCGATGCCGTGCCGTCCCGGTCCCCACAGCAGCTTGTAGCCGTGGAGCGAAAGAAAATCGCAGGCCGTCTGCATGTGCCCCCAGTCGCGCAGCTCGAAGGCGGTGTGGAAGTGGCGGTTCGACCCGGTCTGCATCAGATTGACGGTGTGATGGTCCGGCCCGCAGCGCAGGAAGGAGAAGAAATCCGCCATCCAGTCGGACTCGCGGAAGCCGAGCACGTCGCAATAGAATTTGGTAGTGTGCTTGACGTCGGTGACGTGGAAGGCCACGTGGCCCAGCTTGTGCGGCACGATGCCTTTGCTCTGAAATGTCTGGTGCGAGAAATCGGCGCGCTTGAAGACTTCCATGATCGTGCCCTTCGGATCCTCGAAGGTGAGCATTTCGCCGATGGACGGCTCGGGGTCCTTTTTGCGCGCCGTCTTGATGCCGTGAGACTGCACCTGCCGCTCGAATTCGCCGAGATCGTCGCCCTCGCCGATCTGAAAGCCGACGCGCACGCACTGCGCTTGGGCGCCCTGGCGCAGCACCACTGAATGATGATCGACCGTGTTGGCGAGGAACGTCGCGTCCTTGTCCTTGACGGCGAGCGTCATGCCGAGAACGTTGGTGTAATACTCGGTCTGCTGCTCCACGTCCGGCACTTCATAGCTGGCGTGGGCGATCTTCTTGACGCGGATCATGCGTAACTCTCCTTTAACCCTGCATTTGCTTTTGCTTTGAACGCGGCAGCGCGCCGAGCACGTCGATCATCCTGGCAACATCGTAATCGCCGAAGCCCATGTCGATGAAGCGCTGGTATAGAGGCGCCACGCAATCGAGGATCGGCGTCGCCACGCCGAGCTGATCTGCCATGTCGGCGATCATGTCGAAGTAGTGTTGCAATGCCGGGACCGGTCCCTGCATCGGGGTAAAGCGCCGCTCCGCCATCCATGGTGCGCGGATGCCGAATTGAGTCGAGCCGCCCGAGCCGTTGGCAATCGCCTTGATCATCAGCGGCACGTCGACGCCGGCTTTCAGTCCCAGCGCCATCGCCTCAGCGGTTGCCGCAATATTGATGGCGACCAGCAGATTGTTGACGAGCTTGACGCGGCTAGCGGCGCCGAATTTGCCGAAGTAAATGCAGGAATCGGCAAAACCGGCAACTGCGCCTTCGATCTTTTTGCAGGCGTCGGCGTCGCCGGAGAGATAGATCACGCCTTTGCGCGCGGCGACCATGCCGGGCGTGCCTGACACTTCACCATCGATGAAGACCGCGCCCTTTTCTCGAAGCAGTGCGATCTGGCGCTCCTTGTCGGGTACCGGGTGCGAGCCGAGCTCGACGACAATCTGGCCGGGCCGTGCGGTCTGAACCAGGCCATGCGGTCCGTGCACTACATCGTCGAGCGCCTCCGTCGAGGGCAGGCAGGAGAACACAATGTCAGTCTGCGCACCGACGTCGGCCGCCGATCTTGCCGGCACGCCGCCGATTTTCTCAAATTCAGCGAGCGAAGAGCGTCGATAGCCGACGACGCGATAGCCGCTCTTGATCAGATTTTCCGAAATCGGCATGCCGATTTTGCCGACTCCGACGAAGCCGATAGTCTCCATGGACGTCCCTCACACCGCTTTTCTTATGCCACTTCGATTGTTTGATCGGAGAGATTGACGCGCAGGCCGAGCGTGCCCTCCATGATCGTCCATTCTTTGAGTTCGAAGGTGCGCAGCTTGTTGACAAAAAACGGGTCGCCCTCGGCGAGAGCGCTTGCTTCCTCGGCATTTTCCGCGCGCAGCACGGTCAGACCAAGGCCGCTTGGCGGACCCTCGCCGTCCGACAGCGGTCCCGACGCGAACACAAAACCGCGCTTTTCCAGGCCGATCATGTATTCGAGATGTGCCGAGAGAAACGGCTTGAGCTTCTCCGGCTCCACGATCGGTTTCGACAGCATTACATAAAGCTTTTTTCGCAACATCTTGCGTGTCAGTTCGGCAACACGTTCTTCGAAAAACATGGCTCGGGTCCCGAGTTTGAAGCAGATAATCGACCGTCACGCGGCGAGTCAACAACCGCCGCTTCGGCGCAGCACGCCGAAAAGTCGGTCAAATCAACCGCGAACCGTGCGGCAGGCCGAGGAAATGCCGGCCGACCGCTTCGTAGATCGACAATTGCGACTGCGCCTGCTGCGACACCGCGTGCATGTCGCGGAAGCGGCGCTCGAACGCGTTGCTCTCGAAAACCGCGGTCGCGCCGGCGGCAAGATAAACGGTCTCGGCCACCTGTCTCGCCTGCTGGCTGGCATTGATGCACGCCATCCGCAACTGCACCCGCTGATCGATCGACAGCGGTCCCGACTGCGCGCCCTGCCAAGTCTCGGTCAAGGCGCCGAACAAAAACGCGCGCGCGGCGGCAAGCGACGATTGGGCGATGCCGACTTGCGATTGGATCACCGCATTGTCGCGCAGTATGGCCGTCTGGCCGGTCGGCGTCTTTTTTTGCGCCAGCGCGCAGAAGGCGTCGAGCATGGCGCGGGCAATGCCGAGCGCGACGGCAGGGAAGCTGGCGCCGAACAACTGGTAGATGGTGAAAGAGTAGAGCGGCCCGTGCTGATGGCGCAGCGCCGGATTCAAGGCATGATAGTCGATGGAGTAATCCTCCGGCACCAACACGTCCGTCAGCGTATAGGTGTTGCTGCCGGTGCCTCGCAGCCCCATCACGTGCCAGACATCCTGCCAAGTGGCGCGCTCGCGCGGCACGAAGAAGGTCCTCTGTACCGGTTTGCCATTGGCATCGCAGCGCGGCTCTCCGTTCGGCTCGCGGATGATGCAATGTGCGGCGAGCCAGGTCGCGTGCTTTGAGCCGCTGGCGAACGGCCAGACGCCGCTGACTCGATAACCGCTCTTGTCCGCAATCGCCTTGGCGTTGTTGGTCGGCCCCCAAGACAGCACGCCGCGCGGATTCTTTTTAAAAATCTCCTCGGCGACTTCCGGCTTCATATTTTTGGACACCGTCGAGCAAACCGATGTCTGGCCGACGCACCAGGCGGTCGACGCGTCGACCTTGGCGATTTCTTCGATGGCCTGCACGTATTCGACCGGAGAGACCTCGTCGCCGCCATAGGCGCGCGGCACCAGCATGCGCCATAGCCGGGCCTCGTGCAGCGCCTCGACGAGATCGGCCGGCAGCGCTCGTTCGGCATCGATGCGCGGCCCCGCCGCCGCGATTACCGGCGCCAGCGCCCGCGCATTGGCGACGCAATCTACTCTGGCTCGCTCGTCCATCCGGCCGGCTCCCGACATCGATTGGCCATTCTTACCCGGCGCCGCATAAGCGGTCCATCGGGCAAGGTCCGACAAACTTCGGTGGTGCCCCGTAGCGCGCTTACTCCTCGCCGAGCATCTCCTGCCGCCGCCGCTCCAGCGCCGCCGAATAGCGGCGCAGCACGTAGGCTTCAGTGAGGAGTCCGATGACGCGGCGATCGAGGTAGGAATCGACCACCGCCAGCGCTTCAGCCTCGGCGCGATCGAAGGCAAGGACCGCCTCCTTCACCGCCATGCCCGGCAGCAGCATTTCGTCGGTGTAGTGGAGAAAATCCTTGATGGACTTCTCGGGCAGCGTTTCGGCGGCGTGTGTTTCCGCCACGTGGACGAGCCCGACATAACGATCGGCCTCATCGACCGCTACTACGTAAGCGGTCGAGCCGAGCGGAAAGGCTTCTCGGAACGAGGCGACATTGGTCGAGGCATGCACCGTTTGCACGTCCTGGCGCATCATTTTGCCGACCGTCAGGTCGCGCATCCAGCCGATGTCGGCGGCGCTGCGAATGGTCTCGCCGCGCAAATGGAAACGCCACGTGGCGAACGAATAGCCGAACACTTCGCGTGTCACCTGCGCTGAAATGATCACAGCGATGAGCACCAATGCCGTCAGCCAAAGGTCCCCGGTCGTCTCCAATGCGATGAAGATCATGGTCAGCGGGCCGCCGATGACCGACGCCGCCAGCGCGCTCATGCCGATCACCGCATAGGCGTTCGGATCGAAATAGCTGGTAGGAAACATGGTGGTCAGCGCCACGGCGAGGAGATGTCCACCGAGAGAGCCGATGAGGAGCGAGGAAAAGAACAAACCGCCGCGGAAGCCGGAGCCCAGCGAGGCGATGGACGCCAGGATCTTGAGCACGAACACCAAGGCCACGGTACGGATCGAGAGATCGAGCACGCCGATAATGCGAAGCGCGCCGTGACCGGACGACATCACTTGCGGAGCCACCACCGCGAGCAGCCCGACCACTAGACCGCCGATCATCGTGCGCAGCGCCGGTCGCAATCGCAAACGCGAGAACATCATTTCGCAAAGCGCGACGCCGCGCATAAGAAAAATTCCGAGCGCGGCGGTCAGCAGGCCAAGCATTGCCGCGATCGCCAGATCGCGGGTCTCGACTGTCATCTTTTCAGGCCCGACCACGCCGATTTCGGCCGGGGAGAATGAATGAGCGACCAAAAAGCCGATGAGCGCCGAGATGCCGACGGGAGCAAGAGTATTGGGCGAATAGCTGCCGATGATCAGCTCGAATGCATAAAAAGCTCCGGCCAACGGTGCACCGAATGCCCCGGCAATTCCGGCAGCGGCGCCGCAGCCGACCAGGACGCGCAGATCGCCGCGCCGCAAATGGAAGGCGTATCCGATGCGCGAAGCGATGCCGCTGGCAAACTGCGTATATCCGGCCTCAAGACCGACCGACGCGCCCACGCCGCTTGACCAGACAGTCTGCGCAGCGACGATCACGCTGCCCAAAAGCGACATGCGGCCGCCGTGCAATGCATTGGCTTCGATCGGGTCGATTTCCCGATCCGGTCGAAAGCGCCGGATCACCTCGCTCGCCGCCCCGAAGATGAGGCCGCCGAGCAGCGGCACCGAAAACGCCAGATAAGGGTTGAGCGAGAGCTGCGCCGACAAGCGCTCTGCGATCTGCACGTGAAGGACCGACGAATGGTCGACCGTCGACAATTGGAAAAACACCTCGTGCAGCATATCGACCGCCGTCCCCATGGCGGCGACGACGAGCCCTCCGAGAACGCCGACCAAGGCTGCGAGGCCGATCAGGCTGGATTCTCGCGCCCGCACCAGGGCACGAAGGCGCCGGGGTATTTCGAATCGTCGGCTCACTGCAGCAATCAACTCGCTTCGCGCTTCGATGGCGACTTGTGGAAAAAGGCGACCGACGGCGAGGGCGGTTCATTTCGCTCTCCCGGAGAAGACCTAGCGGGCAGCAATCGCAGGCGGCGCTCTGCCGAAGAAGCCGCTCCCCGCTGTCCTCCGGCGCAAGCGCCGAAAGGTTTTGCGCGAGCGCGGGACGGCACCGATCTTGGTTTGTTCGGCGCTTGGATCTCGCCAGCAATCAGTTATGCGCGCGATAATTCGTGCGGTTACTACAACCTTCGCCGCGAAGTTAATGCTGTTCACGCTCATTCCGCATTCGGCCAAGCCGGCTCAACCGCTCGTGATCGCCTGTCGCGACCGATCGCCGGTAGTCCGCAAATGGGCAGCTTGTTCGGCCGCGGGCCTTGCGGGCGCCGATCTCGCCGCGTCGGCAAGGAGATTCGTCGCTATAGCGCAATGCGCTAATTAAAGTAGGCAATCGTCCCAAACGGCGGCGAAGTCAACATATTTGCGTTCGTCATCGGTGGCGTCGGCGCGGCGCCGCGTTGGAACGGTCATCAGGACAGGGCGTTGATGCACGGGAGGCACGGAGCTGGGGACATTCCAGCCGGTCGCATTCGGATGGCGCTTTTCGCAGGCAGGTCATTGCCGCATCCACGGCCTGACGGTGCGGCGGCCGTCGGCGAGGAAGGAGCGGCCGATCATCCGTGCCGATTTGGCGCGATTGTTGAGACCGACATTCCCGCCCGGCTGGACGCGCTGCCGTTCGGGCGATTCCACATCCTGGTGATCGTGGCGCTTGGCATCACCTGGATTCTTGACGGTCTCGAAGTGACGCTTGCTGGCGCGCTCTCCGGCGAACTTAAAGACAGGGCCGCTCTGGGTTTGACCGACGGACAAGTCGGCCTCGCCGGCAGCTGTTATCTGGCGGGAGCGGTGCTCGGCGCCTTTTTCTTCGGTTGGCTGACCGACCGTCTCGGGCGCAAGAAGCTCTTTACTGTAACGCTCGTCGTCTATCTGCTGGCTACGGCCGCTACGGCGCTGTCATGGAACTTTTGGAGCTTTGCGTTGTTCCGCTTCATTACCGGTGCGGGCATCGGAGGCGAATACACTGCCATCAATTCGACAATCCAGGAGCTTATCCCGGCCCGGCTGCGCGGCTGGACCGATTTGGCGATCAACGGCAGCTTTTGGCTTGGTGCGGCGATCGGGGCCGGCGGATCACTCGTTCTGCTCGATCCTCACGTCATCAATCCTGCCGTCGGCTGGCGGCTTGCGTTCCTGATCGGCGCCACAATCGGACTGATTATCGTGATGATGAGGTTGTGGATTCCGGAAAGCCCGCGCTGGCTGGTGACGCATGGATTCGCCCAAGCGGCGGATACAGTCATGCGCGGAATCGAAGCGCGATTTGGCCGCCGTGCAGCCCGAAGCGAGTGCGCCCGGGTGCGGCTGCGCACGCGCGACCACACGCCGCTGCGCGAGGTTGGCCGCGTTCTGTTCGCGACCTACCGGCAGCGCACGCTCGTGGGATTGAGCCTGATGGCCGCTCAAGCCTTCTTCTACAACGCAATCTTTTTCACCTATGCGCTGGTCCTGATCGACTTCTATCATACGCCGGCCGTGCAAGTCGGTTGGTACATTCTACCGTTTGCGGCGGGAAACATGTTTGGGCCGCTTCTGCTCGGCCGCCTGTTCGACACGATCGGCCGCAAAGTCATGATCACGGCGACCTATTCGCTATCCGGCGCGATGCTTGCGATCACCGCCTATCTGTTCAGCGCGAATCTGCTTTCGGCGCAACAACTGACCGTAGCCTGGATGACTGTCTTCTTTTTCGCTTCGGCGGCGGCCAGCTCGGCCTATTTGACCGTGAGCGAAATCTTTCCGCTCGAACTGCGCGCGCTCGCCATCGCGTTCTTTTACGCGATCGGCACCGGAATAGGCGGCATCGTCGGACCGCTCCTGCTCGGCATGCTGATTAATACCGGCTCCCGGACCAGCGTTGCCGTCGGCTATTGGATCGGATCGGTTCTCATGATTGCCGCCGCGGCGGCCGAGGTCAGTTGGGGCGTTGCCGCCGAGCGCAAGTCGCTCGAAACAGTAAGCCGGCCTTTGGCATTGATCGATTGAAAAATGGGGAGCGAATGTGTCAAGGGGATTGGAAATTTCGGATCGCGCCATGGACATCATGGATACTGCCGTTCCCCCGCTCGTTTCCGATTTGCGCCGCTGTGCGATCTTGCTCGACATCGACGGCAGCATTCTCGATATCGCGCCTTCGCCGCAGCAGGTTTGGGTACCGGTGGAGTTGCGGCGCACGCTTTCGCGCCTGGCTGACCTGACCGACGGTGCGGTAGCGCTGGTCAGCGGCCGGACCATCAACGACATCGATCTTATTTTCTCTCCGTTGCAGTTCGCTGCGATCGGTGTTCATGGAGCCGAGATACGCGTCAGCGGCGACGCCGACGTGCAAACACGGGTGATGCCGTTGAGCAAGGCTCTCAAACGCAAGCTGGCGACGGTTGCCGAGCTCGGGCCGGGAATTTTGGTGGAGGACAAGGGCTACTCGCTGGCATTGCACTTCCGATTGGCCCCGGAAAAAGGCAGAGCGGTGCTGGAGGCGATCGACAAACTTTGTTCGGACGTCCCGAACGGCTCGATCGAGATTCTCCCGGGCAAATTGGTTGTGGACATCAAGCCTGCCGCGATCAATAAGGGTAATGCGGTGAACGAGCTGATGCAGCACTTACCGTTTGCCGGCCGGAGACCGATATTTATCGGTGACGACACCACCGATCTTCCGGTCTTCGGCATTATTCCCAAATTCGGCGGGCGGGCCTATTCGGTTGGGGGAATCGTCGCCGACGTCGACGGCCATTTCGACCGACCGGAGACTGTCCGCGCATGGCTTGCGCGCATTGCAGCCGAAAGCGCGGCAGAATGAGAGATTACGGACTGGATCTCGCGGTCATCGGGAACGGCCGCACGGCCGCCTTGGTCGACCCCTGCTCGCGCATTGTCTGGTGGTGCTATCCGCGCTTCGACGGCGATCCGATTTTCTGCCGACTGGTTTCCGGACACGCGGAAAAAGGCTTTTCCGACGTTGTGCTCGACGACATGGCGGATTGCCAGTCCGAGTATCTGCGCAACACCGCGATCGTTTCGACGCTGTTGAGCGACGACCATGGCAACCAGGTCCGAATCACCGATTTTGCGCCGCGGTTTCGCCAATTCGGGCGCGTGTTTCGACCGCCGCAGCTTTACCGGATCATCGAGCCGGTCGCCGGACTGCCGCGCATCACCATTCGGATGCGGCCGACCTGCGAGTACGGCAAGCCGCTGCCGCATCGCTCGCTCGGCAGCAATCACATCCGCTATTCCAACGATGCAACTGTGATCCGCCTGACGACGGATGCGCCGCTGTCGCTGATCGACAGCGAAGCGCCCTTCGTTTTGTCGCGTCCGTTGCATCTGGTATTCGGCCCGGACGAGCCTTTCACCGGCGATTTGCGCGAGACGTGCCGCGACTTTGCCGAGCGCACCCACGATTATTGGATGGAATGGGTGCGACGGCTGTCGATCTCGATAGATTGGCAGGAAGCCATCATCCGCGCCGCCATCACGCTCAAGCTCTCCAATTTCGATGAGACCGGCGGCGTCATCGCCGCGCACACGACTTCGATCCCGGAGTCACCCTCGTCCGGGCGCACCTGGGATTATCGCTATTGCTGGCTGCGCGACGCCTATTTCGTCGTGCAAGCGCTCAACCGCATCGGCGCCACTCGCACGATGGAAGAATTCATTTCGTTTACACTTTCGATTGCCTCGAAGCCGGACCAAGAGCTGCGCCCGCTTTACAGCGTCGTGCCGACGACTTCGGTCGAAGAGCGCATTGCGCCCGATCTTGCCGGCTATGGCGGCGACGGACCGGTACGCATCGGTAATGCCGCGGTCAACCAACTGCAAAACGACACCTATGGCAGCGTGATTCTCGCCGCCATGCCGTTGTTCTTCGACCGCAGGCTGCCTCGGCCGGGCGATGAGGGACTGTTTCATCTGCTCGAATCGCTCGGCAAGCGCGCCGCCAAAATGGCGTTCGCGCCCGACGCCGGAATCTGGGAATATCGCGGCCGCCAGCGAGTCCATACCCATTCGGCTGCGATGTGCTGGGCCGGTTGCCAGCGGCTTGCAGCGATCGCGGCGCGGCTCGGGCTCGATGCGCGTGCCAAGCATTGGAACGGGATTGCCGAACCGATTCACGCCGAGCTTGTCGAGCGCGCCTGGAACCAGAAACGCGGCGCTTTCACGGCGGCCTTCGATTCCGACGATCTCGATGCCAGCGTGCTCCTGCTCGCCGACCTTGGCGTGGTCGAGGTCGATGATCCGCGCTTCGCCTCTACGGTCGCCGCCATGGAACGCGAACTGGTGCGCGAGAAGCACGTCATGCGCTATGCCAGCGCCGACGACTTCGGCATGCCGGTGACCGCATTCCTGATCTGCCGTTTCTGGCTGATCGATGCCTTGTGGTCGCTCGGCCGGCGCGACGCCGCGCGCGACCTGTTTACCGATGCACTGCAGCACCGCAACCGATATGGCCTGCTGTCGGAAGACGTCGATCCGCAGACCGGAAGACTATGGGGAAATTTCCCGCAGACGTATTCGATGGCCGGCCTCATCCTCTCGGCAATGCGGCTGTCGAGGAGCTGGGAGGATCGCTATTGGCGCGGCTAGCGCTCCCATATCCGGTATCGGATGATTGAATCGTCTTTGCTGTTCTCAAATTGCCTCGCGCCAACGGCGTTCGTATAATTCCAGCAATGACCGACGTGATGGCCACTGCTTCGGCGACGCACGAGTACGTGCACTCCTTTCGCCGGAATTTTCTCCATTCAGCCCGGACCTACCGGCTCGAACCTGACGGATTGAGTTGGAGCGACGGCGTGTCAACGCACCTGGTTCGTTATCGCGACATCGTCGAAATTCGCGAATACCGGGGCAAGGTCTGGGGCGCGCTGTCGGCACAATTGCCGCGAAGCTTCGATTATGTGCTGCGCTGCCGCGACGGCGAAAGACTCGTGCTCAATTCAATTCACCGTCCCGGCTTTCGTACTGCCGAAGATCGCGCAACGACTTGTACGGCGCTGGTCGCGGAATTGCGCAGCCGCGTCGCCACCGTCAATCCGGACGTCAAGTCGTTTAGCGGACTGCGCTGGTCGTACAAGTTCGCCAATGCGGCGGATCGTTTGTGGTACCGCGCCGGCTTGATGCTTTTCAAGCTGATACGACGCAGCGACTTCGACCGCTCGGCGAATTTCGCCGCCCGGACCTTGCGCTTTATCGGACCTTATCTGCGCGGTCATCGCACCGCGCGTGCCAATCTCGTCGCCGCGTATCCGGACAAATCCGCGGCCGAGGTTGAGCGCATCCTCGGCGAGATGTGGGACAATCTCGGCCGGCTCGCCGTTGAATACATCAACCTCGACCGCTTGGTCGATCCCGCCAACCCCAATGGCGGACGCATCGTTGTCGCCCCGGGGACGCTGGAGAGACTTGAACGTATACGCGATGACGACAAACCGGCAGTCTTGTTCACGTCCCATCTCGCCAGTTACGAAATCGGCGCGATCTGGGTCGAGCGCAACGGACTCAATTTGGCGATTTTCTACAATCCGTCGAATTTCGGTCCGCTCTCCGAGCAACTCGCGGCGATGCAGAAAACAAACATGGGCCGGCTCGTCCAATCAGGGGCTGATGCGGTTTGGAAAATCAGAGAGGCGATGAAAGCTGGGCTGCATCTTGCGCTGTTCTCCGATCAGCACTTCGCCAACGGCGTCGAGGTGGAGTTTTTCGGCCGCCCTTGCAAGGCCAATCCGATGGCGGCGCGATTTGCCCAGCTTTTCAATTGCCCGGTGCATGGCTTTCGCGCGATCCGTTTGCCGGATAACCGCATTCAACTCGAATTCACCGAAGAGCTGAACCTGCCGCGCGCCGCCGACGGCAAAATCGAGATTCAGGGCGCGATGCAGATGATCACCACGCGCATCGAGAACTGGATTCGCGAGCATCCCCAGCAATGGCTGTGGCTGCAGCGGCGCTGGCGCTGAGTTTCATACCGGCTGTCCCGCTGGTGCTCGAAATTGCAGCGCGGCGGAATCGAGATTCCGCCGCGCCGTCGTGGGAACGCAAACGGTCGCTTCGATCAGCCGGTCGGAGCGGCGATCTCGTCGAGACCTTTCTGCTTCGCCTCCGGACCGAGGAAGATCACGGCAACCGCCGCAATCACCAGCACGATTGCGAGACAGACGAAAACGGTAGTCAGGCCCCAGCCGTTCTTGACCCACAGAATTGCCGGAACGATGCCGGAGGTGGCTAGCCGGCCGACGCCCGCGGCCCAGCCGAAGCCCGACGCGCGCGCGTTGGTCGGAAACACTTCGGACGCAAAGATCTGCATCGCGTTGCCGGCCACCTGGATAAAGAACACCATGACAAAGCCGGCGACCAGAAGCTCGATATCGGTGGCGGCATGGGCGAACAGCACCGCCATGATGCCGGCGCCGATGAAGGCGAGAATCGAAGTGATTTTGCGACCGTACTTATCCAGAGTGTACATCATGCAGATGCTGGCGCATGGCACGGCGAAGTTCATGGCGAGCGTGTAGGTCAGCGATTTGGTGATGGTGAAGCCCTTGTCCACCATGATGCTGGGCAGCCACGCGCCGAGCCCGATGGCGACGCCGAAGAACGCCGAGAAGCAGATCATGCCGGCGATGACGCGCACCGGAAATTGCCGGAACACTACGCCAAATGGATCGCTCTTGGTGTCGCTTGCCGCGTCCGTCGAGAGCGGCTGCGTCGGTCTTGGGATACCGAGCCGTCCGAGAACGTTGAGCGCCTCCTCGCCGCGGCCGTGCGTCGACAGATAACGCGGCGATTCCGGGAGCGT
Source organism: Xanthobacteraceae bacterium (assembly GCA_030037065.1). GTDB lineage: Bacteria > Pseudomonadota > Alphaproteobacteria > Rhizobiales > Xanthobacteraceae > BOG-931. The sequence continues at coordinate 9,810 of JASHRW010000407.1, read as the reverse complement.
GAAGCGGAGCACCCACACGATCAACGCGCCGGCGCCGAAGCAGATCCACACGCCTTGCCAGCCTATCTGATCGCGGAAGGCAAGCACGAACAGCGTGCCGATCGGCCAGACGCAGGCGCCGCCGACGAAATGGATGATCGCCAGCACCCGGCCGCGGATGCGCTTGGGCGAATACTCACCGGCGTAGGCGAAGCACAACGGCTGCTCGGAACCGAGCCCGAGGCCGGCAATGAAACGGCAGGCCACCAAAACAGTGATGCTGGGTGCGAAGGCGCCGAGGATGGTGAAGATGCCGAAGACCAGAAGATTGAACTGATAAACGAAACGGCGGCCGAAGCGGTCGGTGAACTCGCCTTGAGCAATGGTACCGATGAACATTCCAAGCGTGGTGGCGCTGACGATGGCGGCGGCGCCTTCCTTGCTGGTGAAGCCGGACTTGATCATGTCCGGGAACAGCGAGCCCTGGACGATGTAGTCGATGACGTCGAAGAAATAGCCTGCGGCGATGAGCGCGATAACCTTGATGTGAAGCGGCGTTATCTTCGCCTCGTCCAATGCCGCGCTGACGAATCCTTCTATGGTCTGAGTTCCCGCCGCCGCCTGCGCCGTGACTGTGGCCATGATGTCCTCCCCGTGTTACGCCCCGGGCCGCCGGTCGCGGCTCTTCATTGCCATTACTGTGGCGGGGCACGCTCCCACTGTCAATGCGACGGCGTGTTCACGCCCCCTCGAACTGCAGGATGTTGAGGCCGGCGTTGGAATCGGTGAGATACATGATGCCCTGCGCATCGACAAAGCAGTCGCAGGATTGGATCACCTTTGGCCGGTTCGGACGCGGATCGAACATCCGCTTGGGATCGTGCGGTACGAAATAGGCCACCTCGCGCGGCTGGAACGGATCGGCGATATCGCAGACGCGCACGCCGGCATTGTGCATTGTAGTGAAAATGTAGCGCGAGGTGACGAACGCGCCGGGCCGGTTCTCCCAGAGATTATGCGGGCCGAAATTGCCGCCCTTCCGGCAATAGTCGGCGTCGTCAGGGACCGGCAGCGTCGCAATGCTGACCGGATTGGCTGGCACGCGCACGTCGAAAATCCACACATAGCGAAGGCCGAGGCTGCAATCGGCAAAGTTGGCCTCGTCGGCAACGACCAGAAGGTTGCGGTCCGGCAGCGGCAGCGGCGAATGGGTGCCGCCGCCGAACGGCGGATCCCAATTGCGGTGGCACACGAGCTTCGGCCGCTCCGGATCGCCAACGTCGACGATAGCCATGCCGCCGTCGCGCCACGCCGTATAGGCGAGGTTGCCGGCGACCAGACCGTGATGCAGCGCATAGCGTCTGCCCTGCGGCCAAGTCGGCGTCTCGCCGCCCCCCTTCCACATGCCCGGCAACCAAAATTTTCCCACCACCCGCGGCTTCGTCGGCTCCGCCATATCGACGATGACCAAGACGTGGTCGGAAAATTCCGGCAAATGGACCGACACGTACGCGTAGCGGTCGCCGACATACCAGATCCGATGCGGACCCAATCCGCCGAGCGGCAAGAAGGCGATCTCGCGCGGCGCTTCCGGTTTTGACAGATCGTAAACGCGCAGGCCGGTGGTAAATTTTTGGCCTTCGAGCGCTTCGCCCGACGCCCCTCTGAAATAGGCCTCTTGGCTCACCTGCATGGTCCACACACTGGGGCCATTGACGGCGAGCAGCAGGTCGCCAAAGCCTTTATGTGTCGCGGTCTGCAGATGATGGGCGCGCGTGTTGGGTGGGCAGGCAATGAAGTTCACCGGCTTCGGATTCTTCGCGTCACGCACGTCGATGACGGTGATGCCGTTGGAAAAGCCGTGGCCGATATAGGCGTGGCCCTTGTTGACCATGACCTGGACGCCGTCGCCGCGGCCGCCCTGGTCGGAGTGGCTGATGAACTTGATGTTGCGCGATGCGACGGCGTCCATAGACTATGCTCCCATTGTCATTCCGGGTGCGCAGCCCCGGAATTACGGCATCCAAGGGAAAACAACGATGGCTAACGTAGAACACGGCATGATCGCAGTCGACAAGATGGGCGCGAAAGTGCTGTTCCTCAATCCCGTTACCTATGCTACCGAGGTCGTGATCGACGGCTTTCCCAAGACCGTGCACGAACTGCTCATCGTGCCGGAAACCGACATGGCCTATGTGCCGATCTTCGGCGATGGCGTCCACGGCCGCAATCCCAATCCGCAGCATTTGCTGTGCGTCTTCGATCTGCACAAGCGCGCGCACGTCGCTACCATCGACCTCTCCCCCTACATCGCGCCGCACACGCTCAAGCTTGGCCCCGACGGCTTGATCTACATCACGTGCGAGAACAGTGCGGTCGTCGCGATGATCGATCGCGTGACGAATAAGGTGGTCGGGGCGATCGATTCCGGATCGACCAACGGACACCGCCTGATCATCGCGCCGGACGGCGAACGCCTCTACACCGAGAACGAAGAGGACGGCGCGGTCTCGGTCATCGACCTGCCCAAGCGCAAGCTGCTCGGCAAGATCAAGACGCCGCGTCCGCTGGCCGGCATCGCGATTTCCGCCGACGGCCGCACCGTGGTTGCCGTCGACGATGCACAGCCGACGCTGTTCCTGATCGATGCCGAAGCCGGCAAAGTCCGCGACGAAGTCGTGCTCAAGGACGTGCCAAAAGCCGCGCAAATCGCGCGCTACGCGCCCGACAACAGTTTGATCGGAGTTACCAGCCTGAACAGCGACATGGTGAGCCTGATCGATCCGAGCTTCCGCGAGCAGACCGCAATCAAGGTCGGCAGCCAGCCGATGGACATGGCATTCCGCGGCGATAAGCTTTTCGTCGCCTGCCAAGGCGACGGCTCGGTGCACGTCATCGACATCCCGAACCGCCGCCACAAGCAAAGTTTCCAGGCCGGGACCGGCTGCGAGTCTTTAGGCTTTTTCTAGAGATATTCTTAGTTTCAGCCGTGCAGAATGCGCGTGTTATGAGCGTGCCGGGAGGTGAGAATGTGCGAGTTGTGCAATCAAATGACGAGTCATGCACCGCTCGCGCGGCGGCATGTTCTCAAATTTGCAGCGGCGGCGGCCGCTGCCACCGGTTTGGCGATCGCCCCGCAGGCGCAGGCTGCGACCGCAAAGGCGCCGCCAAAACCCGAAAATGTGCTTTCGCCTGACGCCGCGCTCAAACGCTTGATGGCGGGCAACGCCCGTTACGTCGAAGGGGTCAGCCGGCGGCACGACTTCAAGCACGAGCGCGAAATCTTGAGCAGCGGGCAAAATCCATTCGCCGCGGTGCTTAGCTGCGCCGATTCGCGCATCGTCCCGGAATTCTGCTTCGATGTTGCGCGCGGCGACGTTTTCGTCTGCCGCGTCGCCGGCAATTTCGCCAGCGACGACATCGTCGCCAGCTTCGAATACGCAGTGTCTGTGCTCAACACCCCGCTCATCATGGTGCTCGGTCACGACGCCTGCGGCGCGGTCGATGCGACGGTCAAATCGGTCAAGGATGGCACGACCCTTCCCGGTCATCTGCCGGCGCTGGTCGATGCTATCCGCCCGGCGGTGCAAGCCGTACAAGGCGAGGCCGGCGACATTCTCGCCAACGCCATCCGCCGTAACGTCACCCTAACCGTTGACAGGTTGAAGGCCATGGCGCCGATTCTCAAAGCCGCAGCCGACAACAACAGGATCAGCGTCGTCGGCGGTGTGTACAAGCTGAAAACCGGCAAGGTCGAGCTTGTCGGCTGAGGCCCATTCGGTTGTCAAAACTGGCTGTAATCGATCGGTTGGTGGCGATCGAGCGTGCGGCGTATCGGCGGCAGCGGGTATTTGAGCCCGGTGGCGCAATTGAACAGCACGGCGCGTTCATTGCGCGATACGCGGCCGTCGGCGAGGCTCTGCTTATAGGCTGCGTAGGTTGCCGCGCCCTCAGGGCACATCAGAAATCCCTCCTCGCGGGCAACTTCTGCGAGCCCCGCCGCAATCGCGTCGTCGGGCACTGCAATGGCGAATCCTTTGCTCTCCCGCACCGCTCGCAGAATCAAAAAGTCGCCGACGGCCTGCGGCACGCGGATGCCGGCAGCAATAGTGTGCGCATTTTCCCAGCGCGGCGCGCTCTCCTCGCCGGCCTCGTAGGCGCGCACCATCGGGGCACAGCCGGCGGCCTGCACGGCGACCATGCGCGGGCGCTTGTGGCCGATAAAGCCGATCGCCTCCAGTTCGGAGAAAGCCTTCCACATGCCGATCAGTCCGGTGCCGCCGCCGGTCGGATAGAAGATGACGTCGGGCACGCTCCAGCCGAGCTGCTCGGCAAGTTCGAGTCCCATCGTCTTCTTGCCCTCGATCCGATACGGCTCCTTGAGCGTCGAGGTGTCGAACCAGCGGACCTTGGCCTTGCCCTCGGCGACGATCTTGCCGCAATCGTCGATCAGGCCGTTGACGCGGTATACGTCGGCGCCCTGCAGGCCGATCTCACTGACGTTCACCTCGGGCGTGTCCTCGGGACAAAAGATTGTGGTCTTGATGCCGGCGCGGCTGGCATATGCGGCCAATGCCGCGCCGGCATTGCCGTTGGTCGGCATCGCCATATGCTTAATGCCGAAACTCTTCGCCATCGACACCGCCATTACCAGCCCGCGCGCCTTGAACGAGCCGGTCGGCAAGCGGCCCTCGTCCTTCATCAGGATTTCGCCGCCGCCGAGTTTTTGCGCAATCTTCGGCAGCGGCAGGAGCGGTGTCATCGCCTCGCCAAGGCTGACGATATCTTGTACGCGCCGCACCGGGAGGAGTTCGCGATAGCGCCACAGGTCGGTCGGTCGGTCGGCGAGAGCTTCCTTGCCCAGCGCCTTTTTCACGCCGGGAAGATCGTAGCGGACCAAGAGCGGTTTGCCGGCGCGCGAAAGATTGTGCGGCTGATCGGCGTCATGCCGTTCGCCGGTGGCAGCGCATTCAAGGTGGGTGACGAAGGTCGACCGTTCGGTGGTGAGGTTGTCCAACGCGATCAAGTCATGTCTCCGACATTCGATGGTGGAACGTGGATTTGGTGATACGTTATCACCACTGCGCAAGCGGGGAACCGGGCAACCGCAAAAACGTTATCAGAATGCAGACAGTTTTATCAGTGACACTTTGCCATGCAGATGCTCTGCAAGCTGATTTTCGCCATTCTCGTTCTCAAAGCGCGAAGAGACGAATTGCGCACGCAGAGCACGCGGCACGGTGGACGATCGACGACCGGTTCCTTGCAGCGCGGCGTGCCGTCGCCCGAGCCACTCCTCCGCACGCGCTGAGCGACTGGTGTTTGAGGGCGTAGCGGTGGCGATTCGGTGCCGCAGGCAGAGACGGTCCAGTATTACAGCCCCAGATACGCCCTGCGGATTTCCGGCATCGCCGAAAGCTCCGCCGGCCTGCCTTCGGTGAACAGCTTTCCCTCGGCGATCACGTAAGCGTAATCGCTCACCGCCAGCGCGAGGTGCACGTTCTGCTCGACCAGCAAAATGGTCAGCCCAACATCCTTCAGTTTCTTCAATGTCTGAAACAGCTGATAAACCAGCACCGGGGCGAGCCCGAGCGACATCTCGTCGATAATGAGAATGTCGGGATTGGACATCAGCCCGCGCGCAATCGCCACCATCTGTTGTTCGCCGCCCGACAGAGTGCCGGCGAGCTGCCGCTGTCGCTCGGCGAGCCGGGGAAACAGTGTAAAAACCTGATCGAGCCGCTCGGCGTAGGCGCGCGCCGCGCGCTTGGGGAAGGCGCCAAGCTCAAGATTCTCGGCCACGGTCATGGTGGTGAACAATTGCCGGCCTTCCGGCACCAGCGCGAAGCCGCGCTCGGCTTTTTCGTGGGTCGACAACCGCGTCACGTCATCGCCCTCGAACAGAATACGCCCCCTCCATGGCGCGATGGTGCCGGCAATCGCCCGCAGCGTGGTGGTCTTGCCGGCGCCGTTGGCGCCGACGATGGCGGTGAGATGGCCGCGAACCGCGGCGAGCGAGACCCCCCACAGCACCTGCACTTCGCCGTAACCGGCTTCCAGCCCTTCGACCTTGAGCAGCGTTTCAGACATGCTTCGCCCTGACGCGAAGTCCCCATTCCGCTTTCCACCGCGGGACGGGGTCGAGCGAAGCGAGGGTGAGAGGGAACGAATGGCGGCTAGTCACGCGGCGCTCCCCTGCAGCTCGGCGGCAAGCTTGGGGTCGCCCAAATAGGCTTCGATCACCTGCGGGTGCTGCGCGACTTCGGCGGGCAGGCCCTCGGCGAGCTTTTGACCGAAATTCAAAACGACGATGCGATCCGACAGGCTCATGATCGCCTGCATCAGATGCTCGATCATCAGAATGGTGATGCCGCGCTCGCGGATACGGCGGGTCACGCCGATCATATGCTCGACCTCGGTCGGATTAAGCCCGGCCAATACTTCGTCGAGCATCAACAAAGTTGGCTGCGCAGCGAGAGCGCGCGCGAGTTCGAGGCGCTTCTTGGCGGCGATGGTCAGATGCATCGCCAGCATCTCCGCGCGATCTTCCAGGCCGACGACAGCGATGGCCTCGCGCGCCACCGCGCGGGCGCGATGCAGCGGCAGGTTCTCGCGGCCGAAGCAGGCACCCACGGTGCAGTTGTCGAGCACCGTCATATTGGTGAGCGGCTGTACGATTTGATGGGTGCGGGCGAGGCCGTGGCGAGCGACCTGGTACGGCAACTGGCCAGTGATGTCGATGCCATTGAAGACGATACGCCCGGTGTCGGGAGGAAAGACGCCGTTGATAAGGTTGAACAGCGTCGACTTGCCGGCGCCATTCGGTCCGATCAGGCCGAGAATTTCACCCTCGCGCACCTGGAAGTTCAAATCCTTGACCGCTTGCAGGCCGCCGAACCGCTTGCTGACTTTGTCCACTTCGAGCAGCGCGGTCATTCCAGCACCTTCTGAGTGCGCGGGAAGCGGCTATAGATCCAGCCCATCAAGCCGGATGGAAAGAACAGCACGATGACGAGCAGCAGCGCGCCCGATATCACCAGCTGAAAATTCGAAAACGTCGCGGTCGTGAGCAGATAACTGCGCAGTTCCTCGTACAGATAAGCGCCAAGCGCGACGCCGGTCACCGTGCCCTGCCCGCCGAGCATGGCGACGACGATGGCTTCCGTCGACAGGGTCAGGTCGAAAGCGTCACTGGGCTGGATAAATGCGCTTTTGAAGAAAAAAAGTCCGCCGGCGACGGCGGGCAGGAAGGCGGAGATGCAGTAGGCGAACGCCTTGTAAAGCGGCGTTGGCACGCCGAGAACGGCGGCCGCATCTTCGTTCTGACCGATCGCGAGCAACCCGAGGCCGAACTTGGAATTCTTGATCGCGTAGCTCAAATAGAGCGACAGGCCCATCACGCCGATCATAATGAAATAGATGACCCACAGCGCCCGCGCCGGCCCTCCGAGGGGCTTGAAGATGTCGGCCGACAGATAGACGCCCGACGATCCGCCCCACGGGCCGAAATTTTCGGTGAAGGCCTGCACTCCCTCGATAATGCCGATTGTGGCCAGGGCGAAGAAGTGCCCGCGGAGCCGCAGAATTCCCAACCCGAACACTAGCGCCAACAAGCTCACGCCAACGCCTGCGGCGAGAAGACTCAAGCCGAGCGGCCAAGCGTACGAATTCACCAGCCAAACGCAGATATACCCGCCGAGGCCGTAGAAGACGATGCTGCCGAAATTGATGTAGCCCGTATAGCCGAGCATGATGTTGAGATTGCTGGCGAGCGTGATGTAAAGCGCATCAAGAACCAGACGCTCGCGAAGATCGACGTTGTTGCCGATCAGCGGCGCAATCGCGAAAATCGCGATAACGAGCGCAATGATCCAGAAAAAAGGACGACGCGAGAGGCGCAAGAGCTGCATTAAAGCGCTCCGCGTCGCAATGAAAACAGTCCGCCGGGAAATGCAATCAGCGCCAACACAAATAGTCCAAACTCGATCACCAGCGTCCAGCTAATCGGGACGAACGGAGCGACGGCGCCTTCCAGCACACCGAGGGCGACGCCGGCGAACAGGGCGCCGAGCGGATTGCCGAAGCCACCGAGAACGGTCACCACGAAGCTTTTGAGCAGATAACTGTCGCCCGACAGGACGGTGAAGGGAAACAGCGTGCCGATCAGCATGCCCGACACGCAGGCGATGGCAAGACTGCAGCCGACTGTGAGCGCGAGCACGCGCGTGGTCGGAATGCCGACCAGTTCGGCGGCTTCGCGATTGTTGGCAACCGCGCGCACCGCTTTGCCGGTCCGGCTGTGATGCAGAAAAAAATAGAGCGCATACGCGATCAGTGCCGCCATTAGGGAGGCGACGATGTGGGGACCCGGAAAGGTATAGCGCCCAAGGCTGACCCCGGGCACGGAAACCTCGACATTAAACAGTGCCGTGCCCCAAACCGCCGTGCCCAGGCCCACCAGCACCAGATTCACCGCGAAGGTCGACAACAGACTCATCAGCGGCGGCTTTCCGACCATGCGGTGGACGGCGATCCAATACAGCAGAACGCCGGCGAAAAAGCCGCCGATCAGCACCGGCGGCAATGCAAGGTAGGGCGAGATGCCGAGCGCGCTGGTGAGCAGATAGAGGCCGAACATACCGGCCACGATCACCGGCCCGTGGCTCAGGTTGACGACATCCATGACGCCCCAGATCAGCGTCAGCCCCATGGCAGCGAGCCCATAGACGAGCCCTACCAACACGCCGTCGATGATCGATGCGAGGATACCGAGCATGCGGAGCGAAGCTGGTCGAAGCGGGCTACGGGATCGGGACCGGCGGCTGGGCCGCCGGTCCCCGGGTCATCAGTTCGACGGTATCGGATAGAGCATTTTCGCGGACTCCGCCTCAACCGGCCAAATCACCTGCCGGCCAAGCTTGCCATTCACCATCTGCCATTGGGCCAAAACCATTTCATGCGCGACCTGCAAACCATGGTGCCCCGGATCGGTGGCGAACTTGATATGGCCGAAGAAGGTGGTGACGTTGGTCGCATTCAGCGCCGCTGCCACTTTATCCGTATCGAGCGAGCCAGCCTGCTCGATCGCGTGCTGGAGGATCGCGCCGCTGGTGTAGCCGGACGCCGAATGGTAGTCAGGCGGGGCGTGGAATTTGGCCTCGTAGGCTTTGACGAATTGCGCGGTCGTCGGCCCGAATTGCGGTTTGAAGTTGACCTGGACCTCCCATTGCGACGGCACGGTCACGCCCAACGCCGCCTGCCCCAGCTCGGCGAACTTGTCATCGGCCGGCGCCACCAGGATCGACATCCACTTCATATTGGCTTTTTGCTCGTGCATCTGGCGCGCCAGCGTCGCGCCATCGGAGTAATGGCCGCCGCCCATGAAGGCGTCGGCATTCGACGCAATGATCTTATTGACGAGCGGCCCGAAATCGGTGGTCGAGGGCGAGTAGGACTCGTTCAATACGACATCGAGGCCGGCTGCTTTCGCTTGGTCGGCCGCGGCCGCGAGCACCGCCTTCGAGAATGGGTCGTCGGAATAGACCAACGCGACCTTGGCGTGCGGGTCCTTTGCTTTCAACGCCTCGACCGCGCCGGACAGGTAATGGCTGGCCGAGGTAATGACCATGAACAAATATTTGTTCCCGGTCTCGAACGGCTTCTCTTCGGCGCCGCCAGAGTCGATCATGATCTTGCCGTACTGCTCGGAAATGACGGTCGCCGGCGCGGTGAGGCCTGACGAATAGGGACTGAAGAGGAATTGCGCGCTGTCGTGGGTGATCAGCCGCGTGTAGAGCTGCTGCACGCGCCCCCCCACCGACTGGTCGTCAT
>JASHRW010000406.1 GCA_030037065.1 Xanthobacteraceae bacterium | reverse complement strand
GCAGCTTGCCGTTCTTCTTCGATTCCGCCGCGCGCTTGCCATAGCCGGTCCAGTCGGCAAGCTTCAGGCACTCATCCATCACATGCATGAAATCGCCGCTGTCGTAGGTCATGTGGGAATGAGCGACCAGATGCGGCATCGCGGCGGCCGGGATGAAATTGCGTCGCCTGATTTCGAGTGGATCGACGCCGACGACCTGCGCGGCGCGGTCAAGCAATTGCTCGATCAGAAAAGTCGCCTCCGGCCGGCCGGCGCCGCGATAGGGCGCCATCGGCGTGGTATTGGTCAGCACCGCCTTGGCAGACGCGAACACCGCCGGAATATTGTAGACGCCGGGCGCAAGCTTGATCGCGTAGAGCGGCACGACGATGCCGGCCTCGAACACATGCGAACCCATCTGGTGCAGAGCGTTGACGCGCAGTCCCAGAATCTTGCCGTTTGCGTCGAGCGCCAATTCTCCGGTCGCCACCTGGTCGCGGCCGTGGGCATCGCCGACGAACGCTTCCGAGCGCGTCGATACCCATTTCACCGGCCGGCCGCCGACCCGGCGCGAGGCCCACACGACGAGTCCGTCTTCGGGGTAGCCGCCATTCTTCATGCCGAAGCCGCCGCCGACATCGGGCGAGACCACGCGCAGTTTCGATTCGGTGATTTTCAGGACATTGCCGGCGACGTGCTGGCGCGTGCCGTGCGGATTCTGCGTCGTCGAATAGAGCGTGTAGCTGTCGCTGTCGGGATGATATTGACCGATCGCCGCGCGCGGCTCGATCGTATTGGCGCTGACGCGGCTGTTGGTGAGCTTGAGCGTAACGACATGCTTGGCATTGGCGAACGCGGCGTCGGCCGCCTCCTTGTTGCCCATCATCAGCACGACGGCGACATTGTTGGGCGCCTCGTCCCATACCGCCGGTGCGCCGGATTTGACCGCATCCTCGACATTGACGACCGCCGGCAGCGGCTCATAGTCGACCTCGACGAGCTCGGCGGCGTCCTTCGCCTGAACGAGCGTTTCCGCAACGACAAAAGCCACGCGTTCGCCCAGGGCACGCACTTTACCGTTGGCAAGGATCGAGCGCAGCGTGCGGTAGCCCTTAGGCCCGCCCATATCCTCCGGCATGACCGGCGAGAAGGCGCCGAGCTTGTCGGCTTCGACGTCGGCGCCGGTAAGAACCGCGAGCACGCCGGGCGCGGCCTTGGCCTTGGTCGTGTCGATGCGCTTGATACGCGCGTGCGCGTGCGGCGACATGAGGACGACGCCGTGGCATTGCAGCGGCAGGTCGATGTCGTCGACATAGCGGCCGCGGCCGGTGATGAAACGGGGATCCTCCAACCGGGGGACCGGCTGACCGATGCCGAATTTCTTATCCACGCGATTTCTCCTCGACATTATTCATTCCCCCCGCACAAAGTGCGAGGCATGAAGGTTTTATACGTGCAATCGGCAACGATGAGAATGGCGCGGCCCGCCCGCGGCGCGGACGCGACATGCCCATTGCGCAACGGCAGCGCGATCTATTTCGTCCGGTTCACCGCGTCGACAAAGGCGCGGTAGGCTTGATGCAGCAGCGGATCGCCCTTGGTGACGTCGTCGCCGACCCCCGACAAGAGCTTCATCATCTGTGCCTGCTCGGCCGGAGCCAAGCTGATGAGCTGGCCATGCTGGGCCCAGATCTGGCGCTGCTTGGCATAGAACGCCTCTTCCCAGGGATTGATTTCGGCGGCGGCCTTGCCGGCGTCGGCGTCGACGATCGCCTGCAGATCCTTCGGCAGCGCGTCGAACCATTTCTTGGAGAGAAAAGCCATCGAGAAGATAAAGGGCTGCCCGGTCTCGGTGACGTATTTCGAGGCATCCCAATAATGCATGGTCGTGTACACAGTCATGGCGGCGAGCGCACCGTCGATAGTGCCCTGCTGGATCGCCGGTAGCACGTCGGCAAGCGTCATCGCCACCGGCGTGGCGCCAAGCCGGTTCATCATCTCTTGCTCCATGGCTGCTGCCAGAACGCGGAGCTTCTTGCCCTTGAAGTCGGCGAGATGGCGGATCGGATCGCGGGCGATAACCGCAGACGGCTGGGCGATGAACAAAGCCACGCCGTGGATGCCTTTGTTGGCGCCGAAGCTGAACATCAGCTTCTGCAACTGCGGATCGGTGGCCACACGCACCGCGTGCGATATGTCGGTAATGAGGCCCGGAGCCGACGTAATCTCGAAGCGCTTATCGACGCCGGAGAGAAATTCGGGCGGGCCGATATAACCTTGAATGTCGCCGAATTGCACGCCTTCGATCTCGCGCTGGATCGAGCCCAACTGGCTGGCCGGATAGATCTGACCCTTGATCCTGCCGCCGGAATCCTTTTCCACCATCGCCACGAAGCGTTTGCACCATTCGTGTTGCGAATCGTTGATGGTGGCAAGGCCGAGCTTCATCACATAGGCCGCGTCGGCCGCTTTTGCGGCGCCCAGCGACAAAACCAGCGACAGACCGAGAGCGGCGGCAGTCAAAGCTGTCCGCGCGCATCCTCTATTTTGCTTCGGATGCATGCTGTTCCTCCCAGATGGCAGTGCTCAACCACAATGAGCAAATAAAAAGGAAGGCGCCATCGCGCGGTCAATACAGCGATGAGAATGGGAACATGCCTACCAAGGACATGCCCCCATTCTTCAGAAGCCAACCGCCCGGGTTATTGCGCCGTGCGCTTGGCGGCGGCGGCGAACACGTCGTAAGCCGCCTTGAGTTCGGGATTGCGGCCGGCGACTTCGGCGCCAACCCCGGCGACCGTCTTCATGAGTTCCGCTTGCTCGTCCGGCGGCAAATTGATGATTTCCCCATGCTGTTCCCAGAGAGCAGACTCCTTGTTGTAGAAGTCCGCCGCCCACGGATTGACTTCATTGGCGGCTTTCAGCGCGTCGTCGTTGAGGATTTTTTGCAGGTCCGCCGGCAGCCCCTCGAACCATTTCTTCGACAGGAATGCCATCGAGAAGATGAAAGGCTGTCCAGTCTCGGTGATGTACTTCGCCGCGTCGTAATAATGCATCGTGGCATCGACCGTGACCGCCAGCACTGCGCCGTCGATGGCGCCCTGTTGGATCGCCGGCAGCACGTCGCCGAGCGTCATCGCGATCGGCGACGCGCCGAGCCGCTTGATCATTTCCTGCTGCATGTCGGCGGCGAGCACGCGCAGCTTCTTGCCCTTGATGTCGGCCAAGTGGCGAATCGGGTCACGGGACACGATCGATGACGGCTGCGACACCCAGATGGCGACGCCGTGGATGCCCTTGTTGGCGCCCAGGCTGAACATCAATTTTTGCAATTGCGGGTCGGTGCTGACGCGGATGCCGTGCGCCATGTCGTTGACCAAGCCGGGGGCCGACATGACTTCGAAACGATGGTCGACGCCGACCAAAAACTCGGGTGGGCCGATATAGCCCTGGATCGCGCCGAACTGGACGCCCTCGATCTCGCGCGGGATCGGACCCAATTGGCTGGCGGGATAGAGCTGCCCCTTGATGCGGCCGCCGGAATCCTTCTCCACCATCGCCACGAACCGCTTGGCCCACTCGTGCTGCGCGTCGTTGATGGTGGCGAAGCCGAGCTTCATCGCATAGGTTTGGTCCGCGCGCGCCGCAGTCTGCGCCACGGCTGGAGTCAGAACCAGAGCGCCGGCGGCGGCAAGCGCCTGCCGGCGGTTTACACGTTGCATGAGGGGTCCCTCCCTTATCGGTGCATGCGGCTCCGGCGAATGCGCGAAGCAGCGCCTGCACGGATCAACAGCATTGAACTGACAGCGGTCAGTTGTTTGATACGGCTCGCGCGAATTCAGTCGATGCGCAAAGTCAAGCGGCCGTGCGTATGTTTGTCAATAGTACGACCGTGGACCGGCATGCGGCAAAATCCACTTTTCGCCAGCGCCGCCGTGAAGGCCGCCCGGTTTCCCGGACGGCCCACTCGTTTCAGCGATGCAGCAAATGATCGCCGCGCTCAGCCCCACCTGATCGCAATCGCGCCGGCGATGGAACGGGGCCGCGTACGCAGCCGGTGACCGTCATTGCCGGATTCGACGATCCACTCGCCGTCTTCGCGGCCGACGATCTTGCCGACATGATGCGGCCAGACCACGACCGCGCCGATGCCAACGGGCCCTGCATGACCCCAGTGCGCCCAATTGCGCGCGAGATTGTAGGACGGACCCGGATCGCTGGACACAAGCTGCCGCATCTCCCAGCCGCACCAGGCGCGCGGACGGGCGCCGTAGCCATAGCCGCCCTCCGGCCGCCTTTCGGTTGCTTCCCGCCAGCGGCGATGCTCCCGACGCACCCAATGAACGTGGCTGAACACGTGACGTCGCGCTTCATGCCTGTAGTGATGGCGATAGTGGTGATGCGCCCGCGCTTCCGCAGAATGCGCAAATGCCACCGTTGCTGTAACGGCAACTGCCAAGGTCATCAGCTTCATAGACTCACTCCTACTCTTTTAGCTCACGAGACAGTTTCTTGTGCCTCCATCTGCAAATAAAAACTCGCCAAACCGTGAGGTTGGCGAGCCATACAAACGAAAGCAACTCAACGTCAGTTGAGGCGGCGACGTCATAGCCAGCATTTCAGGGTGTTGTTAGTCCCATGCTGCATGGCAAGTATTTGCTCAACGGGACGCTTGCCAAATTTTCGCCCCGTTACGCCGTGGTATCCACACGTGTTTATTTGATCGAGATCCGGTTGGTCGGCCGAAACAGGCGCTAAAGCTCAGCCGTGGAGGACAAAACGCGGCGTTTTTGCACATTAATCTTTTGCCTGGCATTGCACGAATCGTGCCGCCGCCGTATTCGAGCCAAAAAGATTCATCGCCCGAGAGACACCATGTCACACAATTTGCGCGTGACCGAACGTCTCGCGTCGTTCGTCGTCGAGGCGAAACGGCACGAATTGCCGCCGCAAGTTGCACACCAGGCCAAGCGATCGACGATGAATTTCTTCGCCGTCGCGCTGGCGGGTTGCCGCGATGCGACCATCGAGACCGCGCTCGCTTGCCTCGCCGCCTTCGCCGGCGGCGAACAGGCGACGCTGATCGGCCGGCGCGAGCGCATCGACGCGCTCGGCGCGGCCTTCCTCAATGCCGCCGGCGCCAACGTGCTCGACTTCTGCGATACGCACACGCCGACGGCGATCCATCCGACCGCGCCGATCCTGCCGCCGCTGCTGGCGTTCGCCGAGCTTGAGCGCGTGAGCGGCCACGATTTGCTCGTGGCGCTGGCGCTCGGCCAAGAAGTGGCCTGCCGCATTGGTCTTGCGATCTCGCCTTCCCATTACGACAAGGGTTGGCACATCACGGCGACTTGCGGCGTGTTCGGCGCCGCCGCCGGCTGCGGCAGCCTGCTTGGGCTCAGCACCGCGCAAATGACATGGGCGCTCGGCACAGCAGCGACGCAAGCGGCCGGCCTGTGCGAATGCCTCGGCACGCCGGCGAAAAGTGTCGGCGTCGGCAATGCGGCGCGCAACGGCCTCCTTTCGGCCCTGCTGGCCGCGCGGAATTTTTCCGGCCCGCCGGAACCGCTCGCCGGCGCGCAAGGCTACTTTCACGCGCTCGGCGAGACGCCGGACCTGTCGCGGATTGCCGATGGCCTCGGCGCCCACTGGGAGATTCTGCAGACATCCTACAAGCCCTATCCATGCGGCTTCGTTTTGCATCCAGTGATCGACTGCGTCCTGGATTGGCGGCGCGCATGTCCCGATGCGACCGTGGAGAAAGTGATGGTGACCGGCAATCCGCTGCTCGCGCTACGTGCCGACCGGCCGAACATTTCCACCGGGCGGGAATCTCAGGTGAGCGTGCAGCACGCAGTCGCCGCCGCCTTGCTCAGCGGCAAAGCTGGGCTGGATCAATTCACCGATGCGTGCGTCAACGATGCAGCCTTCGCGGCGCTGCGCGGCAAGATCGCGGTGGTGCGCGATGCGAGCATTCCCACCATCGCGGCGCACGTCGAAATCGCCACCGCCGACGGAGCAATTCACAAGCTCAAACAGGAGGCGGCGCGCGGCAGCGACGCAAATCCGATGACCGATCGCGATTTGGAAGAAAAATTGCGTGCAGCAGCCGCCTCCTGGAATCCGGGCCAAGACATCGCGCCGCTGATCGACGCGATCTGGCGGCTCAATGCGAGCGACGACGTTTCGCGGCTTGCGGCGCTGACCGTCCCGCACGAGTAACGGGGCATCAACGCCGTTGCGGCTGTTGACTGCCTGCCGCTGCGGCGTCAGCATCTGACCATGACGGTGCCGCAAATCATACGGGTGCGGATCGGCGCGCGGCTGCGCTTTGCGCGGAAGGCGATGCGTGTTGCCCTGCAAGACGTCGCCACTGCGTGCAGCGTGACCCGCCAAGCGGTGTCGCTGTGGGAGACTGGCAAAACCACGCCGAACGACGAGATGCTCGGCCGTCTTGCGGAATATCTCGGCGTCTCGAAGCACTGGCTATTGACCGGTGACCAGCCGGAACGGGTTGAACCGCCTGCCGCAACGCAGCCCCGGGCCCAGAGCGCGCCGGCGCCGCGGCGTTGAGAGCGCGCGTCTCTGCAGGCCGTCATCCCGGCGTGTTCATCCCGGCCGTGCTCCCCTCCCCGCTTGCCGCGAGTCTGCTTTTGACGGCAATGTAGCAAAATATCACGCTGGGCCGCGAGGCCATCCAAATTCAGTTCGCTGAGACGAGGACAGGGGGAATGGCGTCGATGAACACCGGGGTCAACAACAAGCGTGTCTTCTATGTCGCACCGCACCGGCCGCAGGGCTTTGCCGAAATGCTCGGCAAGCGCGACGACGTGCGGCTCGACATGCTCGAGCAGAAAGATCCGGACGACGACGCCTTGGAGATTCTCGCCGCGGCGCACGCCTATCAGACCGGCTCCGCCCGCGACGAATTGGTGCGCCATTATCAGACCGGCGCCGAACTTTTGGGGCGGACGCCGAACTTGTTGATCGTTTCCACCAACGGCGCCGGTTACGACACCGTCGACGTGAAAGCCTGCACGGCGCGCGGCATTCTTGTCGTCAATCAGTCGGGCGGCAACGCCGAAGCCGTCGCCGAGCACGTCATCGGCATGATGCTGTGCCTGGTCAAGCGCGTCGGCGAGAGCGACCGCGCACTGCGGGCCGGCAAGATCGAGCGGCGCATCGACTATATCGGCGGCGAGGCTTACGGGCGCACGCTCGGCATCGTCGGGTTGGGCAATGTCGGCCGGCGCATCGCCGCACTCGCCGGCACCCTGTTCCGCATGCAAGTGCTGGCCTACGATCCGTACCTCTCCGCCGACGTGGTGCGCGCCCGCGGCGCCAGCAAGGTCGAACTTGACGAACTGCTGCGCCGTTCGGACTTCGTCTCGATCAATTGTCCGCTCACACCGGAGACCCGCAACCTTATCGGCGAAAAACAATACGCGCTGATGCAGCCGACCGCCTATTTCATCACCTCGGCGCGCGGCTCGATCCACGATGAAGCGGCGCTGGAGCGGGCGCTGCGCGACAGGAAGATCGCCGGCGCCGGCCTCGACGTGTGGGAAAAGGAACCGCCCCCGGCCCAGCACCCGCTGATGAAATACGACAACGTCATGGTCACCCCGCACATGGCGGGCGTGACGCGGGAGTCGCGCGCCCGCATGGGCCAGATCGCCGCCGAGCAGATGCTCGATGCGCTCGATGGACGGCCGGTGCCGCGCATCGTCAATCCGCAAGTGTGGCCCGCCTACGCCAAACGCTTCGAGAAGACGTTCGGCTTCGAGCCGCAGGACCCGCCCTCGGAGCCGAACTGGCACGAATTCGAGAAGTAGCGGGATGCGCCGCGGCGTCACGCGCGCCAAGTCTCGACTGCTGGCGCGCGCGGTGCTGTAATCGATGCAGCAAACATCCGAACGGGAGGCGCCGTTGGCCCGTCAGCTCAAAAAAGCCGGCCTCGCCGGCTTGCTGCTCGCATCCGCGCTCGCCGCGCACGCGTCCGCGCAAGAGAGCCACGCCTGGCTCGACCCGAAATTGCTCGCCGCCGCCAAGGCCGAGGGCGGCGAAATGACCATCTATTCCGATACCAACGAGGGTGAGGGTTTGCCACTGTGGAAGCTCTTCACTGACGCCACCGGCATCAAGGTCAATTACGTGCGCGGCGCCGACCCGCCCCTGATGGCGCGCATGGTGCTCGAATATCGCGGCAACCAGAAATCCTGGGACGTCGCCCAGCTCGGCACCATCGACAAGATCCCGCCGCAGCTCTTGCAGCAGTTCGATCCGCCGGAAGCCAAGAACATCTCGCCGCAAGCGCGTGATCCGGGCCGACGATGGTACGGCCTCTACGCTAACTACAATTCGCCGGCTTACAACACCGATCGCGTCAAAGCCACAGACCTGCCGAAGAGCTACGCGGAGTTCGCGCAGCACAAGGAATGGGCCGGCCATGTCGCCATCGATCACACAGACAGCGAGTGGCTGTGGGCGATGTTTCAGTATTACGGCGACGCCAAAGCCACCGCGCTGATCCAAAACATCGTGGCGACGCTGCATCCGGTTCTGACCGACGGCCACTTGGCGCAGGCGCGCTCGGTCGGCTCCGGCGAGTATTGGCTGTCGCTGAACAATTTCGTCAATCTCACCATGAATGTACGGCTCGCCCACGGGCCGATCGATTATTTCGCGCTCGATCCGGTGGCGCTCACTTTCGGCGCGGTCGGCATCAGCGCCAAGGCGCCGCATCCGAACACTGCGCTGTTGGCTGCGAATTTCGCCTTGAGCAAGGAGTGCGAGACATTCCTTGCCAAGTTCGGTCGTATCCCGACGCGCGCCGACGTGGAGTCAAATCCCCCCGGCATTGTCGCGGCGCTCAATAAGCATAAAGTGATCACGGTGTCGCTGGCGCCGGCTGACGAGCACAAATGGCAGCAGAAATTCAACGATCTGTTCAAGGGGCAGTGAATCTTACCTCGCCCCGCGTGCGGGGAGAAGGAGCAGCAAGTGTCGCCGACGGAGTTGTTTGCGTGGCTGCTATCGATCGCCCCTTAGATTTGTCTTCCCCCACCCCGCGCTGGCGGCGGCCTAATTTTCTGCTCATCGTCTGTGTAGCCATCGGACTCTGGCTGGTGCTGGTGCCGGTCGCCGGCTTGCTGTTCACCGCGTTCACTGAAGATACCAGGCTTGGGCCCGGCGGGTTCACGTTCGATAATTTCGTCGAGGCTTACACCAGCGCGCGCATCCTGCCGCTCATCAGCAATTCGCTCATCTATGCGGCGGGCACTGCCGCGGTCACGTTCGCCATCGGCGGTTTCGTCGCCTGGGCGGTGGAGCGCACTGACGCGCCGGGCGCCATGCTGTTTCACAATCTGGCGCTGGTTTCCTTCGCCATACCCGGCCTGCTCATGGCCATGGCCTGGATTTTCGTGCTCAGCCCCAACATCGGCTGGGTCAACGCCGTGCTGAAATCGGTCTTCGGACTGACCAACGCGCCATTCAATATCTACTCGATGGGCGGCATGATTTGGGCGCTGTCCAGTCATTATTTCCCGCTCGCCTATCTGATGCTGGGGCCGGCCTTGCGGGCACTCGACGTGCGCATGGAGGAAGCGGGCCTGGTTTCCGGCGCCCGTTATTGGCAGGTGCTGCCGAAAATCACGCTGCCGCTTCTGCGCCCTGCTATTCTCTCCGCCCTTCTGCTCCTCTTCGTTATGGGGCTGTCGTCCTACGAGGTGCCACGCGTCATCGGCATGCCGGCGCGCGTCTACGTCTTCACCACGCAAATCCAGAACGCCACCACGCAAGCGCCGCCGGAATTCGGCGTCGCCAGCGCACTCAGTCTGTTGCTGCTCGCGGTTTGCCTGATCGCCGTCTATTTCTACCGCCGCGCGACGCGCCATGCCGAAGCGTTCGCCACCATTACCGGCAAGGGCTACATGCCGACCCGGATCGAACTCGGTCGCTGGCGCTGGCCGGTCTCCGTCACCATCATGATTATTTTTCTCTTCGCGCTCGGGCTGCCGCTGTTCACGTTGGCGTGGCAATCGTTCTTCTTCAATCTGTCGCAGCCGTTCATGCACTCGCCGCCGCCGGCGACGCTGGCGAATTACCGCTATATCCTGCGCTATCCGATCTTTCTCGACGCGGTGCGAACGAGCGTCGTCGTCTCGGCCATGGCGGCGACCGTCGTCGTCGGCCTCACGCTGGTGATGGCCTGGATCGCGCGACGCTCGGCCTCGCGGTTTGCCTGGCTGCTCGACGCGCTCGCTTCGGCACCCATCGCCATTCCGAGCGTCATCATCGGCGCCAGTATTCTGTTCACCTACCTCATCATTCCGATCGGCGTTTACGATACGATCTGGATCCTGCTCATCGCCTATGTGACGCTGTCGTTGCCCTACGGCATGCGCTTTGCCTCCAGCGGCATGACCCAAATCCATCGCGAGCTCGAAGAAGCCGCCGAAGTGTCCGGCGCGCGCCTCGTACAGGTTCTGCGACGCGTGCTACTGCCGCTGCTGCTGCCGTTTCTGCTGGCGGCCTGGATTTATGTGTTTGTGCTCTCGGTACGCGAGCTCGGCGCCTCCATCTTTCTGATCGGGCCGGGCACCAACGTGCTCGCCACCATCAGTCTCACCATGTGGGAGGAAGGCGGCAGCTACGGCGCTGTCGCCGCCCTCGGCATTCTGCAGATCGTGCCGCTCCTTCTCATCGTCGCCGGCTTGCGGTTT
>JASHRW010000405.1 GCA_030037065.1 Xanthobacteraceae bacterium | reverse complement strand
CGCCAATTGACCGGCGTGATGACGATGCCGGCGAACTGGCAGGCCCAGTGCAGGCTCGCCGCCTCCCAGCGGTTCGCCAGCGCGGTGACAAGATGGTCGCCGGCCTTAAGCCCTAAGGCGTCGAAGCCAACCACCAGCGCCGAAATGCGCCGGTACCATTGCGCGTAAGTGAGCCGCACATCGCCGTCGACGATCGCCAGCGCCTGCGGATCGCGGGCGACGCTGGAGAGAAAGCTTAAGCCGAGATCGATTTTTTTCTCACCGACGCCGAGGCCAAGGCGGTCGCCTACGAAGATCTGTCGGCGCAGGCGGTCGGCGCCGCGCCATTGGCACAAAGGCTGCTGCGGATCGCGCTCGATGAAGCGGCGCCGTCCGACGCGGCATTCTCCGCGCTGGCGTCACAATCGGCACCGGATGCGGTTCCTCGCGCCGATGCCGAGGCTTGGTCGGTGATGCTTTATACGTCCGGCACGACCGCGCGGCCGAAGGGTGTGCCGCGGCGCCAGCGCGCCGAGCGCGCCGCCGCAGTCGCCCATGTGGCGCAGAATCTTTACGCGCATGGCGAGCGCACCCTCGGCGTGATGCCGCTCTACCATACGATGGGCGTGCGTTCGCTCATCGCCATGTCGCTGATCGGCGGCGTTTTTGTCTGCCTGCGCCGGTTCGATGTGCCCGCGGCGCTTGAGCTGATCGCCGCGGAGCGCGTCAGCAACCTTTATCTGGTGCCGACGCTCTATCACGATCTCGTCTATCACCCGCGCTTTGCGGCAAGCGACGTGAGTTCGGTGAAAAAACTCGGTTTCGCCGGCGCGCCGATGACGGACGGCTTGCTGAAAAAGCTGCAGGCCGCGTTCAAGCCCGATCTGTTCGTCAATCACTACGGCTCGTCGGAAGTCTACACCTGCACCATCGACCAGAACGCGCCCGCAAAACCAGGCTCGGCCGGCCGCGCCGGCATCAATCAGATAGTGCGGGTAGTGAAGCTTGGCGCTCGATCGGTCGATGATGTCGCCGTAATCGGCGAGGAGGGCGAAATCGTCGCGCTGTTGGCCGGCGACGAGTCGTTCGAAGGCTATTGGCGGCGGCCCGAGGCCGACGCCAAGGCGATCCGCCACGGCTGGTACTTCACCGGCGACACCGGTTTCATCGACGCCGACGGCGACATCTTTGTCACCGGCCGCGTCGACGACATGATCATCTCCGGTGGCGAGAATATTTCGCCGGTGGAGATCGAGTCCTGTCTGTCGCTGCACGCAAGTGTCTCCGAGGTCGCGGTGGTTGGACTGCCGGACGAGCGGTGGGGCAAAATCGTCGCCGCGTTCGTCAAGCGCCGCGGCGCGGTCGAAGCCGACGAACTTGACGCATTCTGCCGCACGGCCGGTCTCGCCGGTTTCAAGCGCCCGCGGCGCTACATCTTCGTCGCCGACATTCCGAAATCGCCGGTAGGCAAACTTCTGCGCCGCAAGCTCGTGGCCGGCGAATACGTCATCGAGCCGGCCGCCGCGCCCGCTGCTGCGGCCCGCCAGCAAGGAACGGCCGCATGAATGCGCTTTCTGATCCGCGCCTGCACGACAAAAAGCTCGATGGCTTCCGCGTCGAAATCGATGCGGCGCGCGAACGCGCCGACGTGGTGCTCGACCGCCCCCCGCTCAACGTCATCGAAATGGGCCAACGCGACCAACTGCGCATGGTGTTCGAAGCGCTCGACGAAGACGCCCGCGTGCGCGTCATCGTGCTGCGCGCCGCCGGCGAGCATTTTTCCTCGGGCGGCAATATCGCGGGATTTTTAGCCGCCTCGCCCGAGCATGTCGCCAAGCTTGCCTGGAACATCGCGGCGCCGGCGCGCTGCGCCAAGCCGGTGATCGCCGCCAACCGCGGCTATTGCTTCGGCGTCGGCTTCGAAATCTCGCTCGCCTGCGATTTTCGCATCGTGTCCGAAACCTGCCTCTATGCTTTGCCCGAGCAGCGGCTCGGCCAGATTCCCGGCTCCGGCGGCTCGGCGCGCCTGCAGAAGATCATCGGCATCACCCGCACCAAGGACATCGTGATGCGCTCAAAGCGCATTCCGGCGAAACAGGCCTGCGAGTGGGGCATCGCCACCGAATGCGTTCCGGACGGCAAGCTCGAAGCGGCGACCGACGCTCTGGTCGACGAATTGCGCGGCTTCTCGCCATTGGCGCAGCGCACCGCCAAGGCGCTCCTCAATCAGACCGAGGACACCAATCTGGCAGCGGCCATCGAAATCGAAGGCCATTGCTACAGCCGGCTGCGCCAATCGGACGATTTCCGCGAGGGTGTCGAAGCTTTTCACGGCAAGCGCAAGCCGGCGTTTCGCGGCAGCTAAGGAAGCAACACATGAACGGGACTCCCTTCAAGCTCGGCACCTTCGCCAAAGCCGGCGGCAAGCCTTTCGTTGCCATCGTGCTCGGCGATGACGCGATTGATCTTAAGGCGGCGCAGGCCGCCGCGCGGCGCGCCGCGAGTACGGCCGACAGCATCGACGGTCTGCTCGAAGACTGGGACAAAAACTTCGATGCTTTGCAGGAGATCGTCGCCGCGCTCGGCAAAGATCGGCCCGGCGCCGAGAAAGTCACGACCCTGCGGGCG
>JASHRW010000404.1 GCA_030037065.1 Xanthobacteraceae bacterium | reverse complement strand
GCGCAGCTCCGGGTCGACGACGGATTCGCCATCCGCGCCCATGCGGCAGGTGCCGGCCGGGTGATGCACCGTGATCGCCGTTGCGCGGATATGAGCGTCGATCTCGGCGTCCGAATTCATCGGCGTTACTTCCGCGCCGACAAACGGCGCGAGAGGACTCTGCCGGCCGACTTCGCGCACCATGCGCATGCCGGCGCGCAACACTTTGAGATCGTCCTCGACGGTCAGGAAGTTCTGAAAGATCTGTACCGGTGCGCGCGGGTCGGATGAGGCAAGCGCGACGCGGCCGCGGCTTTGCGGCCGCAGCAGCGCCACCCGGCAGCCGAACGTGTCGGGAAAACTCGGCAAGAAGGGCGGCAAATACGGCTTCGCGGCCATTGAGCCGGCGTTGAACAGGAATTGTACGTCGGGCAGCGCGACCGCCGGATCAGTCTTCAAAAACGCGAAGAGCCCGCCGGGCAGGTCGCTGGCGAAACCCGTACCGAACAAATACGCCTTGGCAAGCTCGCGGATAATGCGATCAAGTCGCATCGCCTTGTGGAAGCTTCCCGGGTTCTTGCGTGCGTAGATCAGTCCGGCTGAAATGTGATCCTGCAAATTCTTGCCGACGGCAGGCAGCGGCACTTTTACATCGATGCCGTGGGCGCGCAGTTCCGCCGGGTCGCCGATGCCTGACAGCATCAGCAGTTGCGGAGAGTTGATGACGCCGCCGGCGAGGATCACTTCGTGCGTCGCGTGGGCTCGAACTGTTTGACCCTTCCCTGAAGAATACTCGACGCCGATGGCGCGATTGCGCTCGATCAGCACGCGACTCGCGAGAGCGCCGACTTCGATGCGAAGATTGGTCCGCGCCATCGCCGGCTTCAGATAAGCGAGCGCCGCGCTGCAGCGGCGGCCATTGCGAATCGTCGATTGCCAGCGGCTGAAGCCCTCCTGCTCGCGTCCATTATAGTCGCCGGTCCAGCGATAGCCGGCGGAAGCACCGGCCTCGGCGTAGGCCTCGACCAGCGGATCGGCAAAGCGCGTGAGCTGCGTGGTCAGCGGACCGTCCCCGCCGCGATATTGGCTCGCTCCGCCCTCCCAGGATTCCTGGCGCTGGAAATAGGGCAGGACGTGCGCGTACGACCATTGCTTGAGGCCGGCCGCGGCCCAGCGATCGTAGTCGCCGCGATGGCCGCGCACATAGGCCATGGCGTTGATCGACGATGAGCCGCCGATCACCTTGCCGCGCGCGCACTCGATCCGTCGGCCGTCCAGTGCCGGTTCGGGCTCGGAAAAATACATCCAGTCATGCATGCGCCGACCGAGCATGCGGCCCCAACCCAGCGGGATGTGGATCCAGGGATCGCGATCCCAGCCGCCGGCTTCGAGCACAAGCACGCGCGCGTCTTCGGAAAGCCGATTTGCGAGAGTGCAGCCGGACGAGCCGGCGCCGACGATGACGTAGTCGTATTCGGTGGCGTTGGCGGCTCGCGGCATCAGGCGTTGCTCGGCGCCAGGGCGGGGTGGCCGCGGATCATATCGGCTGCCTTTTCGGCGATCATGATCACGACCGCATTGATGTTGCCGCCGATCAAATCCGGCATCACCGACGCGTCGACGACGCGGAGCGCGTCGACGCCGCGCACGCGACATTCCGGATCGACTACAGAGTCGCTGTCGCTCCCCATGCGGCAGGTGGCGATCGGATGATAGACCGTGATGCCGGTCGCGCGAATATGGGCTTCGATCTCGGCATCGGTCTTAAGCGGCGTCACTTCGGCTCCGATGAACGGAGCGATCGGGCGCTGCCGGCCGACATCGACGGCCATGCGCATGCCGGCGCGCAGCACTTTCAGATCGTCCGTGTCGCCGAGGAAGTTCAGTTCGATACGCATCGGTGCGCGCGGATCGGCCGACTTAAGCGAAACGCGGCCGCGACTCTTCGGCCGCAACAAAGCGACGCGGCAGCCGAAGGTATCGGCAAAGCTTGGCAAAAACGGAGGCAGGTACGGCTGGGCCGCCAATGATCCGGCGCGGAACAGGAATTGAACGTCGGGCAGTTTGGAATCGAAGCCGGTTTTGAGAAATGCGGTGACGCCGCCCGGCACATCGCTGGCAAAGCCGGTGCCAAACAAATAAGCCTTGGCCAGATCGCCCAGGATTCGGTCGAGCCGCATCCTGTTATGGAATATCCCCGGCGTCTTTCTGACGTAGCCCACGTCGGCCGAGAGATGATCCTGTAGGTTCTTACCGACACCGGCGAGCGGCACTTTTGTCTCGATGCCGTGAGTTCGCAGCTCCGCGGGATCGCCGATGCCGGATAGCATGAGGAGTTGCGGCGAGTTGATTGCGCCGCCGGCAAGGATGACGTCCCGAGCCGCATAGACCTGCGCGGTATCGCCGCCGGCGCTCACGTATTCGACGCCCACGGCGCGATGATTTTCGATCAGCACGCGATTGACCAAGGCGCCGACTTCAACGCGCAGATTGGGCCGCGATAACGCCGGGCGCAGATAAGCGACGGCGGCACTGCAGCGGCGGCCGTTGCGGATCGTCACCTGCCGAGGCGTAAAGCCCTCCTGTTGGCGGCCATTGAAGTCGTCGGTCCATCCGTAGCCGGCCGCCGCACCCGCGGACGCAAAAGCCTCGACGATCGGATCGGAAAAGCGCGTCCGCCGCGTCGTCAGCGGGCCGTCGCCGCCGCGATATTGATCGGCGCCGCCTTCCCAGGATTCCTGCCGGCGGAAATACGGCAGCACGTGCGCGTAAGACCATTGCGTGAGTCCGGAAGCAGCCCAGCGATCGTAGTCGCCGCGATGGCCGCGCACGTAGGCCATCGCGTTGATCGAGGACGAGCCGCCGATCACCTTGCCGCGCGGAATTTCAATCTGCCGGCCGTTCATGCCCGGCTCGGGCTCGGTCGAATACATCCAATCGTGCATGCGCCGCGCCATCATGCGGCCCCAGGCGAGTGGAATGTGGATCCAAGGGTCGCGATCCCAGCCGCCGGCCTCGAGCACGAGCACCCGCGCGTCTTCGGAGAGCCGGTTCGCCAGCGTGCAGCCGGCGGAGCCGGCACCGACGATGATGAAATCGTATTCGACTTTGTTGGCGGTGGGCGGCATGGAGCAATCTTCGCCTTCGTTGGACCGGTGCCCATCATCCGCGAATGCGCCGGCTTTGCAAATAGCCTGGGGGTTATTATTGTCCGTGCATTCAGCCAAGAAGCAGAAACGGAGAACCGGCATGGCCACCAGACTTCGCCATATCGCCATCATCGTGCCTGATCCGGAAGCGGCGGCGAAATTCTTCGAAAGCGCGTTCGGCATGGCGCGCGCCGGCACCGCGCGTCGCGGCATCTACATGTCGGACGGCACCATGAACGTCGCGCTGCTCAAGACCGAGGGCAACGAAAAACCCGGCCTGTACCATTTCGGCATGTGGGTGGACGATCTCGACGAGGCCGAGAAGAAGGTCACCGCCGCCGGCGGCAAGTATCTGGCCGGTCGGCCGACGTCACCGAATTCCTTCTACGAGGCCAAGTACAAGGATCCCAATGGCGTCGTCTTCGATCTCACCCACACCGGTTGGGCCGGCGCGACAAAGGAAGTCGTGGCGAAGGGGTGACAGGCTTGGCTTTCTTCTTCGTTATTGCCGGACGTGATCCGGCAATCCATGCGGCGGAGAGGCCGCATGGATGCGCGGGTCAAGCTCGCGCATGACGAACGATCGCATCGTCATCATCGGCGCCGGGCCGGTCGGACTCTGCCTGTCTCTCGCGCTGGCGCAAGCCGACCTGAAAGTCTGCCTGATCGAAGCATTGGGCGACGACAATTTTCTCGAACAGGTGCCGCGGGCGGGAACCAACCATCCTGCTACGCTGGAAATGTATGAGCGTATCGGACTCTACGAGAAGCTCGAGCCGCGCGGCATCATTGCGCCGGTGTTTCACTACTGGGATCGGCACGAGGGCACACTCATCGCCGCCTTCGATCACGGCCATCTGAAAAACGACACGCGCTTTCCCTACGTGCTGCAATGCGAACGCATCAAGATCGTCGAAGAAGCGCTGAAGATGGCCAAGGCGCATCCCAACATCGATCTGCGGCTGAACACCGAATTCGTTTCCTTTGAGCAGGATGCCGATGGCGTCGTCGCGCACATCGTCAACGCCGCCGCCGAACAGGAAACCATCGCGGGTCGCTATATTGTCAGCGGCGAGGGCGCGCGCAGCATCGTGCGCAAGGAGCTGGGCATCGCGTTTGAGGGGTTCACCTACGACGATCGCACGCTCAACATCGAAGTGGCCTACGATTTCAAGAAGCACGGCTACGCCGATCGTAATTATATTTCCGATCCGAACGAATGGTCGAACCTGTTTCACTGGAAAGGCCCGCCCGACCGCTGGCGCGTGCATTTCCGGACCGATCCGAAGGCGGACGAAAAAGCGCTGCTGCAGCCCGCCGCCTTGCAGGCGCAGATGCAGAGATTTTTGCCGATCGGCAAATCGTTCGACATCGTCGGCAGCAATCTCTACATTGTGCATCAGCGCGTGGCGAATAAATTCCGTATCGGTCGCGCCATTCTGGCCGGCGATTCCGCGCACGTGAACAGCCCGATCGGCGCCATGGGAATGAACTCGGGCGTTCACGACGCCATCAATCTAGCCGACAAGCTCATCGCCATCAGCCGCGGCGAGGCCGATCAGAGTGTGCTCGACCGCTATGAGCGCCAGCGCCGGCACGTCGCCATTGCGCACACCCAGGCGCAGACCATCCGCAACAAACGGCTCCTCGCCGAGCGTGATCCTATCGTGCGCAAGCGTAATCACGATGAGCTGCGGCGGACGGCGGAGAATCCCGATCTGGCGCGAAAGTTTTTATTACGTACGGCGCTGTTTGAAAGCTTGCGAGAGGCGGACGCCATCGCGTGACAATACGGGGACTTAAATGAGGTACAGGACATTCACGGCGCTTGTTGCAATAGTAGCGGCGTCACTGGTAGGCGCACAATCGGCAGTGCGCGCGGTGGATTGGCCGGATCGGCCG
>JASHRW010000403.1 GCA_030037065.1 Xanthobacteraceae bacterium | reverse complement strand
TACGACTATTTCGACAAGGTCTGCGGCGTATCGGGGAAGGCGGGCAACCTGCGCGGCGAGAAAGTCGACGGCGGCAACGTGTTCGAGGGTCCGCGCAGCAACGAGTATCCGAACGCGCCGATCAAATCGAGCAGCGCCGGGTTGCTGTTCGCGCAAGCCGCGAAAAGC
This sequence comes from Xanthobacteraceae bacterium, assembly GCA_030037065.1. Classification (GTDB taxonomy): domain Bacteria; phylum Pseudomonadota; class Alphaproteobacteria; order Rhizobiales; family Xanthobacteraceae; genus BOG-931. Next base: position 6,671 of record JASHRW010000403.1, on the reverse strand, counting down.
CTCGGTTATCACCCATTTCCGCTGCCGATGGCCATCGTCAGTTCTGCCTATACCAATGCCGAAGGCGTGAAGATGGGCGGATGCGAGTATTGCGGCTTCTGCAATCGCACCGCATGCGCGCCTAACGCCAAGGCGTCGCCGAACTCAACCATCCTGCCCGTGCTGCGGCTCGATCCGAAATTCGAATTGCGTACGCGTTCCTTCGTGACCCGCCTTAATTACGATGCAGCGGCAAAAAGGGTTGTCAGCGTCACTTACACCGACATGCGCAACGGCGAGGAATACGAACAGCCCGCCGGCATCGTGGTGTTGTCGTCGTTCGTTTTCGGCAATGTGCAACAGATGCTCTTGGCCGGCATCGGCGAGCCCTACGATCAGGCGACCGGCCAAGGCATCGTCGGCAAGAATTATGCGTATCAGTTCGAGGCTGGCGCCGGCGCGTTCTTCGCCGACAGGGAGATGAATCCATATTGGGGCAATGCCGGTATGTCGATGTGCATCGACGATTTTAACGGCGAGAATTTCGATCATTCCGGCCTGGGCTTTTTCGGCGGTGGCTATCTGTCCGGCAATTGCGGCGGGGCGCCGCCGATCTCCGGCCGCGGCGTGCCGCAGGGGACGCCGGCATGGGGCTCCGAATGGAAACGCGCGACGGTCAAGTGGTACCACCACCGCGCCCATTTCCAGACCGAAGGCTCGGTTTACGCCAACCGGGAGAACTATTTGGATCTGGACCCGACCTACAAGGATGTATTCGGCCGGCCGCTCATTAGGCTCACCTACAATGCCACCGGGAACGATCACGAAATGTCGCTTTACCTTCTCGGCAAGCTCGAAGGAATCATCAAGGCGATGAACCCGACCGAGTACCGGATGTTCCCGCGGCCGAAGAACTTCACCGTCGTACCCTACCAATCCACCCACAATACCGGCGGCACGATCATGGGTGAGGAACCGAAATCCAGCGTGGTCAATCGCTATCTGCAGGCCTGGGACGCCCATAACCTGTTTGTGCAAGGTGCTTCGGTGTTTCCACAGCAGCACGGATACAATCCAACCGGAACGGTCGGCGCGCTGGCCTATTGGTCGGCGAACGCGATCACCAAGCAGTACCTGAAGAACCCGGGCCCGCTGATTCACGCGTAAGGCGGCGTGTGCGGCCAACTTCGAGTGCCGCACCGTACGCCATAGAAAATCCGCAACTGATCGTGTAGACGAGCGCCCGAAGGCCTATATCACGGGGAGCGGGGGCAGGAGCGGCCTGCCGCAGCTACGACGGATTTGACCTATGCTAAGTGTCGTTATCGTCATCCACCTGATGCTCGTCGTCGCCATGATCGGCGTGGTGCTGCTCCAAAAGTCCGAGGGTGGGGGTCTGGTCAGCACGTCAAGCGGGTTTATGACCGGCCGCGGCACTGCGAATGTGCTCACGCGCACAACGGCGCTCCTGGCGGCCGGTTTTTTCCTTACCAGCCTTGCTCTCTCTTTGCTGGCGGCTCACAACCGCGAGGGCGGTTCGTTAATCCCGACCAATACATCGACCCAACAACCGGCGCCGCCGCCTGGCGCTCCACCGACGACACCGTTGAATTCCGGCAGCGGCGGCCTGCTCAATCAGCTCGGCGGTAGCGGCAAGACGCCGCCCGCAACTACGCCCAACCCGGCCCCGCCGCCAAGCGGTCCGCAGGTGCCGCGGTCGCACTGAGCGGAAGCTGGACTGTCCTGGCGTCGTCTACAGCTCCTCGCTCTTGCCACGTTGTACAAGAAAAGGTGAGCCGTTGGAACGAACGTCTTGGCTTCAATAGCTTTTCTCGCTTAGGCGGGTGTCACCGAAGATGCGCGGCAGACATGCCGGAATATGGCTCGTCGAATCGGTTGCCGCGCGCTAAAGATTAGGCCCCATGGCGCGGTACATATTTATCACCGGCGGCGTGGTGTCATCACTTGGCAAGGGGTTGGCGTCAGCGGCGCTCGGCGCGCTGTTGCAAGCGCGCGGCTACAAGGTGCGGCTGCGCAAGCTCGATCCCTATCTCAATGTCGATCCCGGGACGATGTCGCCCTACCAGCACGGCGAGGTTTTCGTCACCGACGACGGCGCCGAGACCGATCTCGATCTTGGCCATTATGAACGCTTCACCGGGCGCCCGGCGACGCGGGCCGATAACATCACCACCGGGCGCATCTACCAGGAGATTCTGCTCAAAGAGCGGCGCGGCGATTATCTCGGCGCCACCATCCAAGTCATTCCCCACGTCACCAACGCGATCAAGGATTTCATCCGCGACGGCAACGAGGGTTTCGACTTCGTGCTGTGCGAGATCGGCGGCACCGTCGGCGACATCGAGGGTTTGCCGTACTTCGAGGCCATCCGCCAACTCGGGAATGACCTGCCGCGTCGCCAAGTGGTCTACATCCATCTGACGCTGATGCCGTTCATACCCAGCGCCGGAGAACTGAAAACCAAGCCGACCCAGCATTCGGTGCGCGAATTACGCGCTATTGGTATCCAACCCGACATTCTGCTCTGCCGGACTGATCGACCTATTCCGGAGAGCGAGCGAAAGAAACTCGCGCTGTTCTGCAATGTGCGCGAAAGCGCAGTGATCGAAGCCCGCGATGTCGACAATATCTACGCCGTCCCCGAGGCCTACCATACAGGCGGCCTCGACAGCGAGGTTTTGGCCGCGTTCGGCATCGACAATCCGCCCCAGCCTGATCTCGCCACCTGGCATCTCATCAACGAACGCATCCGCAATCCCGAAGGCGACGTCACCATCGCCATCGTCGGCAAATACACCGGCATGAAGGATGCCTATAAGTCGCTGATCGAGGCGCTGTCCCACGGCGGTGTCGCTAACAAGGTGAAGGTCAATCTCGACTGGATCGAGAGTGAGGTGTTCGAAAACGAAGACCCGGCGCCTTTTTTGGAGCACGTCGACGGTATTCTGGTGCCCGGCGGGTTCGGCCAGCGTGGCGCCGAGGGGAAAATCCTCGCTGCCCAATTCGCGCGCGAGCGGAAAGTGCCGTATTTCGGCATCTGCTTCGGCATGCAAATGGCAGTGATTGAGGCAGCGCGGCACCTGTGCGGCATCGAGGCTGCGAACTCGACCGAATTCGGCGCAACAAGCGAGCCCGTCGTAGGCCTAATGACCGAATGGATGAAGGGCAACGAACTGGAGAAGCGCGGCATCGGCGGCGATCTGGGCGGCACCATGCGGCTTGGCGCCTATCCGGCGGTCCTGGCCCGCGGCTCGCGCGTTGCCGAAGTTTATAATGCCACCGAGATTTCCGAGCGGCACCGCCACCGCTACGAGGTCAATACCGGTTACAAGGACCGTCTCGCCCAGCACGGCGTGCGGTTTTCCGGCATGTCGCCCGACGGCCTTCTGCCGGAGATCATCGAATATGACGACCATCCTTGGTTCATCGGCGTGCAATTCCATCCCGAGCTGAAGTCGCGCCCGTTCGCGCCGCATCCGCTATTTTCCTCGTTCATCGAGGCGGCCGTGGAGCAGAGCCGGCTGGTGTGATAGGCTCCATTTTCAAGACAGACGGCCCGGAGAGCGCCCGCCGGAGAACCCTGGATGAGTGATCCCACGCTCTATGACGACGACATCCTGCTGTGGTCCGAGCAGCAGGCGGCGGCAATTCGTAAGCTCGGGAAGACAGGACGCGACCTGCCCAATGAGCTTGATGTAGAGAACGTGGCTGAGGAGATCGAAAGCGTGGGGCGATCGGAACTTGCGGCTGTTGAGAGTTATCTCCGGCTGATCCTTCTTCATTTGATGAAGCTGGCCGTGGAGCCGGGCTCACAATATGCACCGCATTGGCGTGGCGAGATTGTCGGATTTCACGCAAACATGATGGGGCGGTATGCGCCCTCAATGCGGCAGCGTCTTGAGCTTGATCGACTATGGCGTTCCGCACGGCAGCAACTGCTGCTCGCTTACAACGGTACCCAGCAGTCCCTTCTCGCCGAACTGTCTGAGCAATGTCCCTTTAGTCTTGACGACTTGATTGCCGAGCACGTCGACGTGCTGGCTCTTCTTAAGCGACTGCAGTGACGTGCGACGGGGGGCCGATGTCCGTTCCTAACCGCGTCTTGGTCTTCCTCGAAAATTCGCCTGGTTCCCGACGTCCCCTTGGAGGAAAGCTCGATGCTCTACGAAATGCGCGTTTATCGCTGCGTGCCGGGTCGCTTGCCGGCTTTGCTCAGACGCTTTGAGAACGTTACGCTCAAGCTCTGGGACAAGCACGGCATTAAGCAGGCCGGCTTCTGGACGACGCTGATCGGCGAGTCCAATCAGGAACTGACCTATCTGCTCGCCTGGGAGTCTCTTGCCGACCGCGAGAAGAAGTGGAATGCGTTCATGGCCGACCCGGCCTGGATTTCCGCGCGCGCCGAGAGCGAAAAGGATGGCCCCATCCTTACCAATGCGGCGAACCAGATCCTTCAGCCGACGGCCTTTTCAGCGGTCAAGTGAGGCGGGCCGAAAGGCCCGCCCGGATCGTTTCGCACGCCGCACCGCGGCTACGCTGCGGCCTTGGTGCCTTCGAGGCTCTGATAAACGCCGCGTTCGAGCGCGGCGAACAGCCCGAGTGCGGTTGGATCGGCGAACGGGATCAATTGCATCAGGATCACGCCGCCGACCTTGCGTGCCGGATCGAGCCAGAAATAGGTGTTGGCGAGGCCGGCCCAAGCGAGGCTGCCGGCACTGCGCCCTTCGGCTGTCGGCTTGGTGTTGATGAGGAAACTCAACCCCCATTTCTTGTCCTGCTCCGGATAAAGCTCGATGTCGTTGGAGAACGGTGGCATGGCGCTCGCCCAGCGGGTCATGACGTTGATGTCGCCGATGTGATTCTGGGCCATCATCGCGACAGTTTCCGGCTTGAGCACGCGGTTGCCATTGAGGGTGCCGCCGTTGAGCAGCATGCGCACGAAGGCGATGTAATCGGGCGCGGTGCCGTAAAGCCCGCCGCCGCCCATCTGGAATTCCGGCTCCTGCACAAGTTCGAACGGGAACGGCGCAAGTCCGCCGTCAGGGGTGCGCGTATGCATGCCGACCAGGCGCGCCCGTTGCGCCGCGCCGATCTTGAAGGCGGTGTCCTTCATGCCGAGTGGCGCGAAGATATGATCTGCAAAATAGGTACCGAGTTTCTTGCCGCTTGCCGCCTCGACCGCCTTGCCGACGAAGTCGAGATTGATGCCGTATTCCCATTTGGTGCCGGGATCGGCGTTGAGCGGAATCGTCAGCGACTTGTTCTCGCAGGTGGTGATGCCTGGGATGCCAGCGTGCTGCATGTATTTGCCCATCTCGCTATTCCAGATGTCGTAGCAGAAGCCGGCGGTGTGGGTGAGAAGATGGCGCAGCGTGACCGGACGCTTGGCGGCCCGCAGCTTCGGCGCGCCCGAGGCGTCGAAGCCGTCCAGGACCTGCCGGTTGGCCAGATCGGGAAGAATCTTGCCGATCGGGCCGTCGAGCGACAGCTTGTTTTGTTCGACCAGTTGCATGGCGGCTGTCGCGGTGACCGCCTTGGTCATCGAGGCGATCCAAAACACGCTGTCGAGCGTCATGGCGTCGGGCTTGCTCATGTCGCGCTTGCCGAACGCACCCTGGTAAATGATCTCCTTGTCGGTCGCGGCCATCGCAACCACTCCGGCTATTTTTCCGGCATCGGTCGCCTCACGGAGCACGCGGTCAACTTCGGTCGATTGTTTCATAACGAACCTCCCTCTACCTTGCGGCACGCCATCGGGCGTCGCGCCGGGGAAAGCCTAGGCGATATGGAACGAATAGAGCAGGGGGCGCGTGTCGGCCACCGATCACAGTCGGTTGACCGCCGTCGCGCGGCAACGCAAGGTCGCGACGAGGAAAACCGATGGCCGCAAAACCGAATTCCGTCGTCACGGTGGGCAAGGCGCGCTTCGGCAACGCCTTGCCGCTCGCCCTGATCGCCGGGCCGTGCGCGCTGGAAAGCCGCGCGCACGCCTTCGACATGGCGAGCGCGCTGAAGGAGATTGCCGCGCAGCTCAAGATCGGCTTAGTCTACAAAACTTCGTTCGATAAGGCCAATCGCACCAGCGCCAACAGCGCGCGCGGCGTCGGCCTCGACAAGGCGCTCACGATCTTCGCCGAACTGCGGGAAGAACTTGGCGTGCCGGTGCTCACCGACGTGCACGAGCCGGACCAATGCGCCCGCGTCGCCGAGGTCGTCGACGTACTGCAAATCCCGGCCTTCCTGTGCCGGCAGACGGACCTGCTGGTTGCCGCGGCGAAAACCGGGCGCGCCATCAATGTCAAGAAGGGGCAGTTCCTGGCGCCCTGGGATATGAGGAACGTCGTTGAAAAGATCACAGGCGCCGGTAATCGCAATGTGCTGGTGACCGAACGCGGCGTGTCGTTCGGCTACAACGCGCTGGTTTCCGACATGCGCGCGCTGCCGCTGCTTGCGGAAACAACGGACGCGCCGGTGATTTTCGATGCGACCCATTCGGTGCAGCAACCGGGCGGCCAGGGCACCTCCTCAGGCGGCGAGCGGCAATTCGTGCCGGTACTGGCGCGCGCCGCGGCGGCGGTCGGCGTTGCCGGCGTGTTCATCGAGACGCATCAGGACCCGGATCGGGCGCCATCGGACGGACCGAACATGATCCCACTCAAGGATATGAAGCC
>JASHRW010000402.1 GCA_030037065.1 Xanthobacteraceae bacterium | reverse complement strand
GCGTGCGTCGCCGAGGCGCAGGCGCTTGCCACCGCGAACGCCGGCCCGCGCAAGCCGCAGGCCATCGACACTTGGCTCGCCGGCGCGTTGACCATCAGTTTCGGAATGGTCAGCGGAAAAACGCGCGTGCGTTTCTCCACATAAATGCGGCGAAAGCTGTCGTCGTGGGTGGTCTGGCCGCCGACACCGGTGCCGATGATTGTCCCTGTGCGCAGCGACAGCGGCGTGTCAAAAACAATGCCGGATTGCGCAATGGCCTCGCGCGCGGCAACGATGGCGAATTGCGTGACGCGATCGAGCGTGGATAGCTGGCGTTCGGCAAAGTGCTTGAGCGGATCGAAGTTTTTGACCTCGGCGGCGACTTTCTGGGTCAGTTCTTCGTTTGCCGGCGTAAGCGTAATCGGACCGAGCCCGCTGCCGCCCGCTTTCAAGTTTTCCCAGTAGGAGGCGGCGGTATGACCGAGCGGCGTGACCGCGCCGAGGCCGGTGACGACGACGCGTTGCAAGTCGGTCACAGTTTCTTCTGCGCGACCAGGACTTCGACGGCTTTGACGACGTCGCCGACGGTTTCGAATTCGGTGCGCGGATTGGTGGTGTTGGCGTTGTAGGGAATCTGAATGTCGAACTTCTCTTCCAAATCGAAAATCATTTCCACCGCGTCAAGCGATTCGAGCCCCAGATCCTGCAGCTTGTCGGATACTTCGACGGTCGGTTTATCGACGCGCTTCTTCTTGGCGATGATCGCAATCACATCGCTTGCTACGTCGTTCATGACGCCAAAGCCCCCATCACTTCTTCACAGTCCCTTCCAGAGCGTCAAGACGTGACGCCATGGCTTGCACTTTATCATGAAGCCGCCGCTGCCGGCGGAGATAAAGGAGCTGTTCGAGGGTTTGCCGGTGGGGTTGCGCCGGGTAGCCGGAGAAAAAGGCGTTGGCCGGCACGTCGGCAGCCACGCCCGAACCGGCGGCAACGACCGCCCGGTCGCCGATACGCACGTGATCGCCGATACCGACGCCGCCGCCGAGTCTCACTCGGTCGCCAAGCACGACGCTGCCGGAAATGCCAACCATGCCGGCAAGGATGCAGCTCTCGCCGATGGTGACGTTGTGGCCGACATGCACATGATCGTCGATCTTGCAGCCGCGGCCGATGCACGTCGATTCGAGCGTGGCGCGGTCGATCGTGGTGCAGGCGCCGATCTCCACGTCGTCGCCGATCACGACATTGCCCAGCGAGTGCACCCGCGTCACCGTTACTTCCGTGGTGAAGGCTTCGACCGAGGTAAGGTCGGGCGCGAAGCTGAAGCCATCGGCGCCGATCACCGCATTGGCGTGCACGATGACCCGCTCGCCCAAAGTGCAGCCGTGTCCGATCCGCACGCCCGGATGCAGCAGGCAATCGGCGCCAATCAACGCGGCGCCGCCGACGGTCACCTGCGGCATGATCGTCGTGTGCGGTCCGATGCGACTTCGCGGTCCGATGACGGCATGAGGTCCCACGCTCACACCCTCGCCGATCTCGGCGTCGCTCGCCACGACGGCCGTTGGATGGATGCCGGCATCGTGCGGCGGGCCCGGATCGAACAAGGCCGTAAGCTTGGCCAGCGCGGTCCGGGCTTCGCCGACGGAAATGACCGCCGCGAATGCAGCACCCGGACGCACGCGGTCCGCCGAGACCACAACGGCTCTCGCTTTGCTGCGCGGCAAGGCAGCGGCCGCCTCGGCGCTCATAGCGATGGCGAGGTCGGAGGGATGCTGCGCGCGCTCGGGATGCACGAGGCGGTCGACGTCAATCATTCCATCGCCGTCGAGGCGGCCGCCAAGCGCCTGTGCGATATCCTTCGTCAACATGAATTCTCTTGAGATTCTCAGTAGATATTGGCGTTTCTTCGCGTGGCGGGACGGCGATGTGATCAGGAAAGTGCGCTAGATCGCGCATCCGGTCAACCGCTCGGCGCGCGCTGCATTTGCCGTCGCTCCGTTGGTTGAAACAAGCGCCGGACCTGTTACACCAGCCCCGCCCGCCGCGGCGTGCGCCGGTGCAACCGGCCGGATGACAATGAGCACCTACAAGTCGGACTTCCTGAACATCCTCGCCAGTCGAGGATTTATTCACCAGGTTTCGGAACCCGAGGCCCTGGACGCGCTCGCGCACTCGTCGGCCGTCACCGCCTACATCGGCTTCGATTGCACGGCGCCATCGCTGCATGTCGGCTCGCTGCTTTCGATCATGATGCTTTACTGGCTGCAGCAGACCGGCCACCGACCGATCGCGCTCATGGGCGGTGGTACCACGCGCGTCGGCGATCCTTCCGGCAAGGATGAGAGCCGCAAGTTGCTCACCGAGGCGCTCATCGAAGAGAATCTCAAAGGCATCCGCGCCATCTTCGGCAAATTCCTCACATTCGCGGATCGCGGCGGCAACGCGATCATGGCGAATAACGCCGAATGGCTGAACAAACTCAATTACATCGATTTCTTGCGCGACATCGGCCGCTATTTCTCGATCAACCGCATGCTCGCCTTCGATTCGGTCAAGCTGCGGCTCGACCGCGAGCAGGAGCTATCATTTCTCGAATTCAATTACATGATCCTGCAGGCTTACGATTTCGTCGAGCTCTATCGTCGATACGGCTGCGTGCTGCAGTTGGGCGGCTCCGATCAATGGGGCAACATTGTCAACGGCATCGATCTTGGTCGCCGCTTGCACAACGCGCAATTCTTTGCGCTCACTTCGCCGTTGATCACCACATCGTCGGGCGCCAAAATGGGCAAGACCGCTGCCGGGGCGGTGTGGCTCAATGCCGATCTCGTGAGCCCCTACGATTATTGGCAATACTGGCGCAACACCGAGGATGCCGACGTCGTTCGCTTCATGAAATTGTTCACGACCTTGCCGCTGGGCGAGATCGAGCGCCTTGCGGCGCTCAAAGGCGGGGAAATCAACGAGGCCAAGAAGATCCTCGCCACTGAGACGACATCACTGGTGCACGGCCGCGAAGCCGCGGCGCAAGCGGCAGAGACAGCGCGCGCGACTTTCGAGGAAGGCGCTCTCAGCGCCGACTTGCCAACTGTCGAGGTCTCCGATTTCCACCCGCGCATGCGATTGATCGACGCGGCGGTTCGTGTCGGCCTGGTTTCATCAAACGGCGAAGCGCGAAGACTCATCCGAGGCGGGGGCCTCAAGGTCAACGACAAGACAATTTCAGATGAGAGTCACCTACTTGAATCTTACGATGTGACGCCCCAAGGCGTCATCAAACTCACGCTCGGCCGCAAGCGGCACGTTTTGCTTAAGCCGGTGTGAAAACGCTCAGTGAACCGGGGCGCTGGCAGTATCGCTTGCCGCCGCAGAATTGTCGGTCGCCGTCGGATAATTGTCGCTGGCGGCAGGAAATTCGAAGATCTTGCGCAGAACGCCGGGCGCCAGCACGGAAAGGAAATTGACGTTGAGCAGCGGATTACCCGGCCGGCCCACGACCTGATAGGTGAAGCCAACCAAGCCTTCCTTGCTGCCGCCTAAAATAGGTCCGACCACCGGAATCCAGCCGAACAGATTGTTCGGACCGTAAAGCGGGACGAGCGTCCCGCGCAGATCAACGGTATTACCCGTATAATCAATCAGCCCGTCGATGGTGCCGCCGAGCATCGGGCCGCGCACCACCCCGTCACGCAGCGCAATGCGGCCGGGTGCCCGGGTAAAGTCGACCCGCATGCTGGTAAATTGGAGGTCGTTGCTCGCCTGCGGGGCTGTCGTCGATCCATTCGTTGCAGCGCGTTGCAGTTCGGCTTCGTCATGGACCGTAAAATTGCGGACATTCAACTTGCCCTGCTGCACCTGGTGGTTGGCCGAAGGCACATCCATGACGACTGCCATCTGGCCGCCGTTCATGCGTTTATAGACATCGGTGGCGCGAAATAGCGCGCCGGCATCGGTGCTTTGTAACACAACGACTTGGCGTCCATCCGGTTCGCTGCGGAGCTCGCCGTCGAGCGTGCCGTCGCGCCCGATCTTTGCGTTCAGGCCGAGGGTGCGAATTTCACCGGCACGGCGCGACATTTTCAGGTCGACATTACTCAGCGCCTCGCCGTTGAAGGCAAGGACGGCGCCGAGTTTCACGTCGATATCGATATCCGGCGTCGGTGTTTGGCCGGTCCGCGCTCCCGCGGGACCGCCTGTCAAAGTCTTGATGAAGCCACGCCCGTCATAGACCTCGCCACGCATGATGACGCGTAGCGTACCATCCGGCATGCGCTCGGCCTTCAGCGTCGCCTTGTCGCCGTCGGAGAACCCGTAGGATTGGAAATTGGCCGCTTGCAGCGTCCCGGAGCCGTCGAGTTCGATCGCGCCTTTGACGCCGTCGCCGACGCCCGCGATGACGAGATCGTCGATCCGGGTCGAGTCCGGTTTTGTGGTCACCGTCATCGTCGCGCGCGCCGGCTTGCCGGCGGGCTTAACCCAACCCGGCATGAAACCGTTGATCTGCGCCGCCGTAAGATCGGCGGCGATGGAGAAATGGCCGTCACGATCGGAGCCGGTGCTGACACGGCCGCTCAGCCGTATCGGAATCGAGCCGGCGATGGTGCCGCCCGGATCGAGGCCGAGACTGGCGCGGGCGGCCGCGTCGAGAGTGCCCTGCAGGCGAATATCGGCCTCGCTGTCGCCGCGCGTTTGGCGATAGTCGATATTGACCGGCGCGCCGGCGACCTTCACGTCGCCCTTGAATTGGAAGCCTTGCGGATTGGCGGTCACGTGCAGCGCCGTCGCGTCCAGCCGTTGCCCCATAATCATGTTTTCGGCGGAAAAATTGGTGGCGTCGACCGCGATCGCATAATTGGTCGATCCCGGAGGCAGATCCGGTCTCAGCGGCATGGCCAGCGAAACCTGCGCGGTCATGGTTCCATGGACCTTGGCCGGATCGAACGGCGCGTGGGCGACCTCGCTCAGGCGATCCATTGCCAGCAATTCAGCGGCGGCCGGAACCGAGCCATCAAGCTTGAAATGCACGCGCGCCGGCGGATCGTGCGGGGCGGTGTCGGGGACTTCGAATTGCCCGGACGACATCACCAGCTTTCGCCCGGAGGGCAGATTGACGGTGGCTTTGCCCAGTGCGATCTGCGCGTCGCGGCCGACGATATGAATAGTAAGGTCGGCATCGTTAAGCGCGGGCAGACCCTCCACCGGCTGGATCACAGAGTTGGTAACCAGCGCGTCGAGCGACAATCCATTGTCGGGAAGCGGCGGGCCGCTCGCCCGTAGCGTATTGAGCGGGGCGTTCACCGCAATCGTTAGGTGATCGACGGTACCGCTGGAGAGGTGGTCGTCGATCCAATCGCGCACCTTGGGCGAGACAAAGACCGGCCATAGACGCTTGAGATCTTCGACCGACATGCGCTTACCGGCGAAGCCGGCATTCAGACGCAAGTCGCCGCTCGAATAATCGGCGTTGCCGGACATGAACACGCTCACGCCCATGTTGCCGAAATCGCCTTCGTCGATAACAAAACGCTTCTTCGCCGGATCGAAACTGCCGCTCACCGCGACGCGGTTGAGGATCAATGGATCGCTCTCGATGCCGGGGCTGGCGAGGACGACGGTGCCGCCGCTGATCTTGAACGGCCAGTCGCCGCCAGGCTGCCGCGGCATTTCCACTTGTCCGAGCAACGTCAGTCTGTTGCCGCCGGACACGACTTGGAACGGCACCGAGAGCAGCCGCTGCGCGGAATCCCAATCGAACTTGAACTCGGCGTGGTCGAGATCGAGACGGCCATCGGCGCTGCTGGAATCACCCAGATAGCCAGCCCCGGCGACGATCCGTCCGGTCAGGCTTCGCGGCAGACCATCCGCTCCAATCTCGCCGTGCACGCTCGCCGACAGCGGCAACGTGGTCTCCAGGCTTCCATCGCCAAGGTGAAAGGCGCGGATAAGGCCGTTGGCGGGGACCTGACGCGCTTCGATCTCGACGTTGCGCAGCCCGTTCTCGATCGGCTTGACCGCGGCGACCAAAGCCCACGGCTGCTTGGCGTTTTCCGATCCGAGCCGGACGACGACCCCCCCGCCTGCCGGCCGCTCCAGGCTGAGCCGAATGTTAGTGAGTTCCCAATCCTTGCCGGTCCGTTCATCGTCGACGGTGAGAGTTCCCTCTTTGAGACCGAGTTCGCGCAGATCATGGCCGTCAAGACCCGTCGTGCCGATGCTGTCGATCCACGTCAGCACCGCTGCCAGAATGTCGCCGGTCCGATGCAGGGGCGCAGACTTCGCCGCAACTGAGGGCACGGTGTGAGGAGCGGCCGCACGGGCTTTCGGCCGCCGTGCGGGCGGCGCCGCAAGGTTCGGCACCGCACCGGCAGAGGCGACGTCGATCGGCACCGTGGCCGTGGCGATCGGATGTTTATCCGCGCCGGCGAAAACCGTCACCGCGCCATCGCGTTCCACGCGCACATTCAGTTGCGCACCAACGAGATTCAGGCTGACCGCGCGCAAGTGGCCGGTGAGCAATCCGAGCGCGGAAACGTGGACCTCGGCTTTCGGCGCCCTGGCCACGACCGCACCGTCGGCATCGCGCACCACAATATCGCGAATGCGCACGGCGGCCCCGCCGTTCTCGGTGCGCTCGATCTGCGTGCCGCCGACTTCGACGTGATCGCGGCTGCCGAAATTGTCCTCGATTGCCGAGGCGAGCCACGGCGTCACCACATCGATTTGGATGGGCCCGCTTGAGAGCCGCCACCATAGCCCGAGGATGGCGACGAGGAGCACGCCGACAAGCGCGCCACTGCCGATGGCGACGCGCCGGATAAGACGTTTGTGTCTGGCGAGTAACCGCCGGTAGGCTGCAAGATAGCGGCTATCGGCGAAGCCTCCGCCGCGGCGGGCCGCTGTGAGGCTACCACGCCGGCGGGGGTGTACGACGGGCTCCCGCCGCGGGAGCATCGCGCTTTGCCGATCCTGGTTCGCCATGCCCCCTCGGGCGTCCCCTCGTCCGTGGTGCTGCCGTCAGAACGCAGCCACCGGCCCCGTGCTCGACCGCCCCCGCCGGCGCGCGTATTCTCCAGTATAAGATGCCGCCGGGAAAGCGTCGAAAGGAAGGCATATGGCAGAACATAAGGTGAAGCGCGGATCCAGCGGACTGAACGCTGGTGCGAAAGCCCCCGCGTTCACGCTGCCGCGCGACGGCGGCGGCACGATTTCGCTCGCCGACTTCGCCGGACGCAAGCTGGTGCTGTATTTCTACCCGCGCGCCGATACTTCGGGCTGCACCAGGGAGGCGATCGACTTCTCCCGCCACAAAGCCGCTTTCAACCGCGCCGGTGCCGAAATTGTCGGCGTCTCCGCCGACCCCGTGCCGGCGCAAGACGCCTTCAAGAAGAAACACAAACTGTCAATCGCACTCGCCTCGGACGAAAAGCACCGGATGCTTGAGGCCTACGGCGTGTGGCAGGAAAAGTCGATGTATGGCCGAAAGTTCCTCGGCATCGTACGCACGACCTTCCTGATCGGGCCCGATCTGCACATCGCGCAAGTGTGGCCGCGCGTAGCGGTCGACGGCCACGCCGAAGAAGTGCTCGCCGCCGTTAAGGCTCTGTAAACCGTCCATAGAATTGCCGAAGCGTTTACCGCAGGCGAGAAAATCGCCGCTTCGGTTTCCTGAATATTAACCATAAGCCTCTCAAATGCGCTCCCCGAAGCAAACGGTCCCGCGTCAGTCTGTCGGGTGGAGCGTCAATGCCGCAGTGGACAGCGTCACAGCCGCAGCGCAGCGCTCGCGCACATTATAGCAATCGCGACTCGACACAGCGGCCGGACCCACGCCAACAACGCGGCGTGCGCCAGCCTCAAGCGGTCGCAGCTTTCACCATCGCCCATGCGGGACGGCAGGTCCGCTTTGGACCGGTGGCGTTCTGGATCGCGGTCGGCACTGTCGTCATCATGGCCGGCTGGTCGATCACGACCGCTACCTATTTTGCCTTCCACGATGACGTCGTCAAAAGCCTCATGGCGCGGGAGCGTGCGCAACAATACGCTTACGAGGACCGTATCGCCGACTTGCGCGCCAAGATCGATCGCACCACCAGCCGTCAATTGTTGGATCAAGACCAGTTTGAGCGGAAGCTCGACGAACTCACGCGCCGGCAGGTGGCGCTCGAGTCGCGCGCGAGCGCGCTGAGCGGCGCGGCGGACCCGGTGACGACCGGATCGATCAGGCCCGAGGCCCGCAGCACCGCCGGCGGGGCCGACGGAGGTCCGTCGTCGATCGGCGACATGCTGTTTACGCCGCACCCGCTCGATGATGGCAGGCAATCGAGCATTGCGACCAGGCTAAAATACGTCGAGGCTTCGCTCGATCGGGTGGACCAAGACGAGACGGCGGCTCTCGGCCGGATGCAGGCGCGCTACCAAGGCAGGACACGCGCCGTCCGCAGCGTGCTCGACGGTCTCGGGCTGAAGTTTCACGCCGTACCGGAGGCCGTCGGCGGTCCGTTCGTTCCGGTCAGACTGCCGCCGCCGAATGAAAGCTTTGCTCGCGCTCTGACGCGCGTGAATATTGCGCGCGCGCAAGCCGATGATCTCGGCAATACGCTCAATCACGTGCCGCTGCGCAGGCCGCTTGCCGGCGACCTGGAAATGACCTCGCCGTTCGGCGTGCGCATCGACCCGTTCAATCACCAACCGTCGATGCATACCGGCATGGATTTCCGCGCCAACGTCGGCGATCCGATCTATGCCACGGCGGCCGGCAAGGTCGTCAAAGCCGGCTGGGAAGGCGGCTACGGCCAGATGGTCGAGATCGACCACGGCGAAGGATTGTCGACGCGCTACGGGCATATGTCGCAAATCAACGTTGTGGTCGGCCAGCGGGTGCACGTCGGCCAAGTGATAGGTCGCGTCGGCTCGACCGGCCGGTCCACCGGACCGCACCTGCATTACGAAGTGCGCGTCAACGGCGAAGCGGTCAACCCGGACAAATTCCTCGTTGCCGGCGGAAAAATCTTCGGCGGCCAGCCGATCGCGCGCATCGAAGGAAGAAATTTCCAGGATTAGGCGAGCGGTGAAGCCAGTCTCGCGGCGCTCAATACCGCCCGCTCACCACACATAGCGCAGCGTGCCGGAACCGCCATAGGTCTGCGAGCCACTGGCGAATTGCCCGTCGAATTTCGCGGCAAACGACCAACTGGACGTGATGTGTAGCACCGCGCCGGCAGTGGCGAGCGCCGAATCGTTCGGAAACGGCGCGCCATAGACGATGAAGTTCGATCCCGGCGCGGCCTCAAACACAGCATTAAGCGACGGGTCGCTCACCCAATCGTGAGCCCACGCCAAGCGGCTGCGCAGTTCCAGCGGCATGGTCCCGAGCATAGCCGCCGAATCGAAGCGTGCGCCCAATTCGCTGCGCGTGTCGGTGCCGCTCATCGCGCCGTAGGACAGCCCGAAGCCGCCGGTCGGATTGGTCTCGCTGTAACCCGGGGCGTCGAAGGTTTCCACGCGTACTGCCCCGTAGGGCGTGACGCCGACCGGGACGTTGTTGACCGTCGTCACATAGCGATAACCGCCCTCAACGCGGGCACCATAGCTTTGCGCGGTAAAGCTCGCGTTGAGCTGCTCGCCGAGCGCGGTCCGGCTGGTCGACACCCAATGATTGCCGAAGTCGACCGCACCGCCGAGATACCACGGCCCGGATCGCGTCACGGCGTAAGCGCCGGCCAGGAAGTCTTCGCTGCGGCCGCCGCCAAGACCTTCTTCGAGACCCCAATTGGTGCCGCCGCCGGCCAGCGCAAAACCCACAACGGTGTCGGGCGAGGAGTGATAGTCCATGCCGGCGGCATAACCGTAATCGCTGGCGGTGACGTTGGTCGAGCCGATCGCGGCGTTGCCGGTGCTGGTATTGCCGGCGCCGAATCCGGCTGCCCATGTTGACCAGCGCTGGTCGAAAGTCGGCTTCGGCGGCGCCTTCAATACGCCGGCATAGGCGAGCGCGATGTCGGGCGGCAGGCTCGTCTGTTGGTCCGGAGCAAAACTGTTTGCCGTTGTCGTACCGCCGCCGAACGGCCAACCGGCGCCGCTCCGCCCGTCGACGAATGGATCGAGCATCAGCTCCAGGAACTGATCCATCTCCAGGAACGCGCCGCGCTCGGCGTCGGTCGCCGCTTCGCCGTCGAGCTGAGTGAGCGCGGAGAGGAGCTGCGACGGCGACAGATTGAACAGGTTGCCGAATCCAGGGGGCAGGTTGCCATTGGTGGCGATGTTGGCGTTGCTGATGCCGCCACCCGTATTGGTCGGGTTCACCGGCGCTCCCGGCGGCAGGATCAGAATTCCTGGCGCCAGCGTGACGAACACGTCGTCGTAGCTGACGACCGGTATGAGCCCGCCGAAGCTTCCGGTAACGTCAACGGTCGAGAACGTGGTGCCATTGAGCCCGCCGGTTGCGCTGAGAATGTCGTATTTGGTGCCGACGGTATAAGTGCCGCCGGTAGCGTTGAGGATGAGCACACCGCCGAGCGTCGCCGTGCCATTGACCACGGTAATGCTGGTCGCGCTGGGCGAGATGTTAACGAGATAATTCGCCTGACTGGTGAACACCAGATTGCCGTTGATAATCAGCTTGCCGCCGGCGACGCCCGGGGTGCCGGGTTCGAGCGTGCCGCCGTTATTGACGTTGATCGAATTGAATGTGCCGGTGCCGGCAAGTGTGCCGCCGTTGACGTTCCAGGCTTGGCTCTGGCTGAAGGTGCCGGATGTAATCCAGGTGCCGCCCACAACGTTGAAGGTAGTGAAGCCCTGGAATTGAGCCGGCGCCGCGGTACCGATCGCGGCAAGATTGAAGTTGCCGGTACCGGTACCGCCGAGATCGAACGTGTCGTTGCCGCTACCGAGGACATATTGATTGCTGGTGCTCCCAAATGTGGCGCCGGGTCCAAGCGTGAATGTGTTACCGACGTCGTGTTCCGCGAATTCCACCGCCGTGCCGCTCGTGCCGTTGATGTAACCCGAGTCGAACACGGTGAGCGGGCCGGAGTTCGTGACATAAATTCCGATGCCG
>JASHRW010000401.1 GCA_030037065.1 Xanthobacteraceae bacterium | reverse complement strand
GATGACGTTGGCGACCTCGGACTCGCCCGGCCGCTCGCGCCTCTTGTCGATGATGGCAAGCGGCGCATCGATGCGTTTGGCTAGACCGCGCGCGCGCACCACACCGCCGACGTCGGGGGAGACGACAATCACCTTGCCGAGGTCGAACCGCTCCCGGATGTCGCGCATCATCACCGGCGCGGCAAACAGATTATCGGTGGGGATATCGAAAAAGCCCTGGATCTGGCCGGCATGAAGATCGAGCGTCAGCACGCGGTCGGCGCCGGCATGGGCGATCAGGTTGGCAACAAGCTTGGCGGAGATCGGGGTGCGCGGCCCGACCTTACGGTCCTGCCGTGCGTAGCCGTAGTACGGGATCACCGCGGTAATGCGCCGCGCCGAGGCGCGCCGCAGCGCATCGATGATGATCAACAATTCCATCAAGTGGTCGTTGGCCGGAAACGACGTCGACTGGATGACGAAGACGTCGGCGCCGCGCACGTTTTCCTGGATCTCGACGAAGATCTCCATGTCGGCGAAGCGGCGGACTACGGCCTTGGTCAGCGGGATGCCGAGATATTGTCCGATCGCCCCGGCCAGCGCCGGGTTGGAATTGCCGGCGACGAGCTTCATCGCTCCGTTATTGCCCGCCATTCCGTTCTCCCGTGCGCGCGTCTTTGGCGTTCACGCGGACCTGATACAAGCCGCCCTTGGGGCTGGCAATATGATTCACGGCCTTGTCCCCGTCGGGTTTCTACTGCAATCCCAGTGGGTTCTACACGACGCATGGCGGCCGGCGGTCAGCCGATAGATTCTTCGTAAACGCTTCCTGCCGTTCGCCGGTCGGCTGGCTAATCGCCCATCAGGGCGATTGCATTGACATGCCGGCCGTAATCGCCTTCGGCACGGTGGGTGGCGCGGCGGTAGCTGAAAAACAGGCCGGGCTCGGCGTAGGTGCAGAGCCCGATATCCTCAATATGGCGGATGCCGGCCCGGCGCAGCCGCGCAGCGACGTAGCCGCCGAGATCGAACAGGGCATGACGCGGGCGCGGTGCCGGCGCAAAGAAGCTCTCGCTCTCAGGATCTTCGGCGGCAAAGCGGTCGATGAGATCGGGGCCGACTTCGTAATTGGGCTGGCGGATCATGGGCCCCAGCGCGGCACGGATTCGATCGCGCGCCGCTCCGAGGCTTTCCATGGCGGCGATCGTCGCCTCGACGATGCCGGCGAGCGCGCCCCGCCAGCCGGCATGAGCGGCGCCGACGACGCGCGCCTCCGGCTCCGCCAACAGAACCGGCCCGCAATCGGCCGTGCTCACCCCGATGGCGAGCGCCGGTTTGCGGGTGACGATGCCGTCGGCGCGCGGCCGCGCCTCGAACGTCCATGGCGCTTCGGCGACGACGACGCAGGGCGAGTGAATCTGGTAGGCGGTGATCAGGCAGTGCGGCTCGACCGCGAGTGCGGCAGCCATGCGCGCCCGATTCTCGGTGACGTGTGCGGCACTGTCGGCCGACCCGATGCCGCCATTGAGGCTCGCATAGGGTCCGGAAGACACGCCGCCTTCGCGCGTAAAAAAAGCGTGGCGGATGCCGGGGATCGCCAGCGTGTCGGCCTTCACCATCATGATTCAAATCCCGGCAGCTGATCGAGCTTCGGATCGGTGATGGCGACGGCCTTGCACAATTCCCCCATTCCTTTGGGCCCGCTTGCGGTCAGTCGCGACAGCGCTTGGTCTATTTCGATCGTCTTGCTGTAGGGCACGTGGGCCTTTAGCGCCGTCGCGCGCTGGTCGATGCCGAGGCGGCGCAGCCAGTCGCGCTGGGCAATCGGGCCGTGAACGCGGGCGCCCATGCTCTCCGCGCTCTGCGCCAGCGCCGCAAAATCGACATGGGCCGTCAGATCGACCTCGCCCGACGAGCGTAGCGGATCGGTGAACGCATGCCCGGAGACGGCTTGAAATGTCTCGCCCAATCCGTACCAGGCATGACCATAGTCGACGATCAGAGCCACGCCATCGTGGCGCACGCGCCGCCCGATTTCGAGTGCGGTAGTGTCCGCGCGCCATTCGTAGATCGAGCCATCGGGCGACAGGCGCAGTCCTTGCGGCAGGGTCGCCTCGAAGTGGGGCAGAGGATCGCTGGCGATTCCGATAACAAGCGTGTCGTCCGGCGCGATGGCGACGACGCGTTCATGCCAGCCGTCGGCCTGCTTGACGGCCTGATGTACCGGCAGCGCATCGATGAATTCGTTAGCGATGATGAGACAAGGCCCGGCGGGAACTTCCTCCAGTGCGGAGTGCCATTGCACGGTCAATCCGAGAGGCTCCAGCCGCTGCTCCTGCACAGTCCTTAGCGCCGGGCTGATTTCCACCAGATGCAGCACGAGCGCCTCCTGGAAACCCGGCACCGTCTTGGCTGCGCGCAGCACATCAAGCAGCATCGCTGCGCGTCCCGGTCCCAGCTCGATCAGGCGGACATTCTCCGGTGCGCCAAGCTGCTGCTGCCAGACTGAAGCGAGCCAGACTCCAATCAGCTCGCCGAACATCTGGCTGATCTCGGGAGCGGTGATAAAATCGCCGCGGGCGCCGAGAGGGTCGCGATTCATGTAATACCCGTACTGCGGATGGGTCAGGCACAGCCGCATATATTCGGCAATCGGCATCGGCCCGGCGACGCGGACCCGTTGGCGGATTTCGCGTTCCAGCGGTGAAAATTCGTCAGCCATTTTTCGGCTTCGTTTTGCAGCTTGCCGCATAGGCAAGTATGCCGATGCCGGCCAACATCAACGGAATGCAGAGCAGCATGCCCATGGTCAATCCGCCCCACAGAAAGCCGAGCTGCGGATCAGGCTCACGGAAAAATTCGCAGGTGATGCGCGCAATGCCATAACCGACCGCAAAGCTTCCCGTCACCACGCCGGGCCGCTTGAGCGCGCCCCATCGTACCAGAATGTTGAGTACGACGAACAGCACGATGCCCTCCAGCGCCGCTTCGTAGAGCTGACTTGGATGGCGCGGAATCGGCCCCCCGTTTGGAAAGATCATGGCCCACGGCACGTCGGTCGGGCGGCCCCATAATTCGCCATTGATGAAATTGGCGATGCGGCCGAGAAACAGGCCGATCGGCGTCACTGCCGTTGTTAGATCGCCAAGTGAGAAGACCGGGATCTTTCGCTTCAAGGCGAACGCGACGATCGCAACGGTGCAGCCGAGGAACCCGCCGTGAAACGACATGCCGCCGTTCCACAGTTCGAAAATCTGCAGCGGATGCGCGGCAAACAGCGGCAGATTATAGAACAGCACGTAGCCGATGCGGCCGCCAAGGATGATGCCGAGCGTGATCCAAATAACAAAGTCGTCAAAATCAATGACGGTGAGCGGCGCCCGCCCGCCCCACAAACGCTCCGACGCGATAATGGTCCGCGCATAGACCCAGCCGGCGAGGATGCCGACGATATAGGCGAGCGCATACCAGCGAATGGCCAGCGGCCCGAGATGTATCAACACCGGATTGATGGCGGGATACGGCAAGATCGGCAGAACGAACATCGGGTGGACTTCCCTCAAAGGCGCGACATGCCCCACTTGCTTGCCGCTCCGCCTCTCGCCCCGCGCGGCAGCACCCCTTGCGGCTGCGGCGCACCATCGCCATTGTGAGCATGTATAGCAAGCGTTCCTCGCCAGCCTGCGACATGCGGGCAATGCGCGGGCGTTTCGGAGGCGGTCATGGTGCAGACGACGAATCGTTTCTTCGATGAAATGGCGCGCTTGATGAATGACGCCGCCGGTGCCGCGCAAGGGGTCCGGCGCGAGTTTGAGACCATGTTTCGCACGCAGGCTGAGCGAATTCTGCGCGAACTCGATGTCGTCCGCCGCGACGACTTCGAGGCGGTCAAGGACATGGCCCGCATCGCGCGCGAGGAAAACGAGGCGCTAAAGGCCCGCGTGGCAGCGCTTGAGGCCGCCCTTGGCAAATCGAAATCCTCACCCAAGGCGCCGCCGCCGAAACCGTCGAGCGGTCCTTCGGGGAGCATCGATAGCGGGCCGGTCGCCGGTACAGCCTGACTCGCCCCTCAGCTCGTTCCTTGTTTTTCAACGATCGCGCCGCTATAGAAGCCGCGGCCGCGGCTCCACCCCTGGAGGCTGCCTGCGGAATTCCTCTTATTTAGACAGGGTTAGAATAGGATCAGTCATGGCGACCGTTAATGCTATCAAGGCCGCAGCGCGGCCGCGGGCCGGCAAGGGGGCCGCCCGGGCCGAGCGACGCGCCGGCCGTGTCCCCGGCATCATCTATGGCGATGGCAAGCCGCCGCTGCCGATCTCGCTCGATTACGCCGATCTGCACCAACGCATTTATGCGGGGCATTTTCTCACCACCATTCACGACGTTGAGGTTGACGGCGTAAAGCACCGCGTCATTCCTCGCGATTTCCAGCTCGATGCCGTGCGCGACCTGCCGCTGCATGTCGATTTCATGCGACTGGGCGAGGGCGCGACGATCCGGGTTAAAATTCCGATTCACGTCAAAAACGCCGACCAGTCGCCGGGCGTCAAACGCGGCGGTACGGTCAGCATCGTCACCCATACGATCGAGGTGCGCTGCCGCGCCGATGCCATTCCGACCGCCATCGAGGTTGACGTCGGCGGGTTGGAAATCAATTACTCTAAGCACCTAAGCGATATCACGCTGCCTGAAGGCGTGCGCGTCGTGGCCGGCCGGGACATCACCCTGGTTACGGTCGTGCCGCCGTCAGGTTACGCCGAAGAGATGAAGGCCGCCGCCGAAGCGGCTGCCGCCGCCGCTGCTGCGGCTGCCGCCGCTGCTGCCGCCGGCACACCGACCGAGGGTGCTGCGGCGCCGGCCGCTGCTCCTGGCGCGGCACCCGGTGCCGCCGCACCG